>DATFHJ010000346.1:0-51443 GCA_035248585.1 Thermoanaerobaculia bacterium | reverse complement strand
GCTGGATCGACGGCTGGGACAATCTGCTCGACACGCTGCGCGCGCACTTTCACGAGCTCGCGGCGAATGCGTTCGAGGAAAACGAAGATCCGTACGCCGACGAATACAGCGCGCCGAAACCGGCCGCGCCCGCGCGCGTCGCGCTGTGCGAGCCGAGCCGCGAGCTGTTCATGGAGCAGCGCGTGGAGTGGGAGCGGCTGGTCCTCGAGTACATCGGCTGGAAGATCGACAACCGCATCGCCGAGGAAGACGATCCGCTGATCGACTTCTACTTCAAGCTCGTGAAGTTCACGAACCTGCTCGCCGAGGACGGCGACGAGTTCGCGCACCTCGTCGAGAAAACGAACGACGGGATCAGGCTGAAGATCTTCTGCAAAGATCCGTCGCGTTTCCTCGGCAAGATCTTCGACTCCGCGCACGCGACGGTCGCGCTCTCCGCCACCCTCGAGCCCTTCGACTTCTATCGCAAAACCCTCGGCTTCCCCGCGGACCGCACGGCCGAGCTCTCGCTCCCCTCCCCCTTCCCGCGCGACAACCGCAAGATCGTCGTCGTCTCCGAAGTCGACACGACGTACAAGCGGCGCGCCGATCACTACGACCGCATCGCCATGAACGTCGCCGACATCGCCGACGCCGCCGACGGCAACTTCCTCGCGCTCTTCCCGAGCTACGCGTTTCTGCGCGAGATCGCCGAGCGCATGCCGCCGATTCGCAAGAACGTCATGGTGCAGCGCACCGACATGACGGACTACGAGCGCAACGCGATCCTGGACATCCTGCGCAACCGGCCGAGGAAGGGGAACCTGATCCTCGCGGTGTCCGGCGGCATGTACGCCGAGGGGATCGACTATCAGGGAGACATGCTCTCGGGCGTGATGGTGGTCGGCCCGGCGCTGCCGCAGGTGAGCTTCGAGCAGGAGCTGCTCAAGCGCTATTACGACGAACAATACGGCGCCGGCTTCGAGTTCGCGTATCTGATTCCCGGCATGACCCGCGTCGTGCAGTCGGCCGGACGGGTGATCCGCAGCGAGACCGACATCGGCGTGATCGCGCTCTTGTGCAAGCGCTTCACGCAGGAAAGCTACACGCGCTATTTTCCGAGCGACTGGTACGAACAGTCGCCGCGCGAGCTCGTCTCGCGGAAGCCCGCGCTCGACGTGCGCGCGTTCTTCGAGGAGAAGACCTCGCGGCAGCTGCGCTTAGTGCACTGACGGGATGCGATAGACGCGCGCCTTCGGAGTGGTGAACAGCAGCTCGAGGCCATTCGGGAGCGGACCGCTGTAGGCGTCGCAGACGAGGAGATATTCCGCGCCGAAGCCGCGGAGGATTTGCGCGAAGCGGTCCGGCTGGCCGATGAACGGCACGACGCGATCGTAGCGATACGGTCCGAACCAATCGCCGAGGTAGCGGCCGCGCCAGAAGTACGCCGCGTTCTCGCAGCGCAGCGCATAGATGGTCTTCCCCGCGCCGCCGGATCCGGCGATGACGCGCTGCGCCGCATACGCGGCGATCTGCCGCTGCAGGAACGCGTGCCGCTCACCGGAGGTTCGCGGGATGGGTCCGAGATATCGCACGTCAAAGCGAATGTTGGCCGCGTGTCCCCCCACGAGCACCAGCGCGCCGGCGATGGCGAGCACGATCCGGTTCTGCCGCACCGCCGCTGCGACGGCGACCGAAGCGCCGAGCGCGAAGAGCGGCAGGGTCACGATCAGGAAGCGCGTGTCCAGGCTCCAGACCGCGATCGCGTAGGCAACCGCGGCTGCGAACGGCACACGCAGGCGGCGGTCGAGGAACAGGCCGGCGATCGCCGGAGGAGCCAGCGCCAGGATCCACAGTCGCACGTTGTGGCTGTTGAGCAGCACCCACTCGTCCGGGTTGCGGGCCGGGACCGTGAGCGATCCGAGATGCCGCGAGGCATCGAGGTTCAACCCCCAGTCGTTCGCGCCGAAGAGACTCGTGAAGTAGGGAAAGAGCGGATTCCCCGTCCAGGCGGCGATGCGCAGGTACCACGGCGCTCCCACGACCAGCAGCGCGGCGGCGAACGCGGCGGCGCTGCGCGCGCGCGTGACCAGGATGGCCACGGCGAACCACGCCACGAAAAAGAGACCGTGATACTTCGTGGCCGCTGCCATTCCGGTGAACGCGCCGAGGGCGGCCGCCCACGCCGGAGCGTGATCCGAAGCGCGCCATTCGATCCACGCCAGGAATGCCAGCGTCACCGTCATCGTCAGGCCGCAGTCGACGTAGGCCTGGCTTCCGAGAAAAAACACCAGCGGCATCCCGAGCCAGATCGCGGCGGCGAGCGCGCCGCCGCGCGAACGTTCGCCGCCGCGTGCCATGGCCACGATCGCGGCCGCGGTGACGAGCATGCAGTAGCACTGGGTCAGTTGCGCCGTCAGATCGTCGGCCACGAGCAACGCGGCCGCGAAGATCACTTCGTTCAGTTGCGGGAAGACGGGGAAGCGGATGGTTTCCGCGTAGCCGAGCGAGCCCGTCTCCGCGAAGAGTCGCGCGAACGGAAGGTGATACATGCCGGCATCGGGGCCGGTCGGCGGATAGAGCGCGCGCACGAACGTCACGGCGGAGCCGCCGAGGAGCACGAGCAGGATGCCGGGCGGCGTGCGCACGATGAGGCTCCGGAGCTCGGACGCGTAGCGCGCGGCACAGAGCGCGAACAGCGCGAGCACCACCAGCACGGCGGCGCGTGTGAGCAGCCCGAGGCTTCCGCACGCGAACAGGATCATGCCGAGCGCGCCGAATCCGAGGCCTGAGGCCACGACCGCGCGGGTGGCGTCTCCGGCGGTGCGGATGCGAAGCGCATCCATGACCGCGCGTCCGCCGCCATGGCAGAGCAGCGCCAGAATCGCCAGCGCGACCGCGTGCATGAACACGATCATGAAAACGAACTACCGATGCGCGGCAAAGATATCGGAGAATGGCGTTGCGTGCGCCGCAGACTTCCACCACCACTCCGGTTTCTGGTTTTCGGCTTCTGGTTTCTTCACTGCGCCTCGCAGCCGCAGCCGCAAATGCCGCTCGCGCCCGACTGGAGCACGGTCCCGCAAGGCATTGTCGAGACGTTCTGCCTGCGGTTGAAAGCCGAGGGCGTCGCCGAAGGCGCGCCGGTGGCGATCGTGAGCACGACCCAGCCGATCGCATCGCCGGCGACGATCGCCGCGCTGTCCGGGCCAGCGCCGAAGAAGGCAAACGCGCAAGTGGCCGCGGTGGCGCTGCAATCCGCGCAACGCAGGATTCCCCTGACCCTGACCGAAAGCCGCTGCCAGTGGATCGCGATCGAGTCGGCCAAAGCCTACCGCCGCGCCGACCAGATGATCGTCGAGCTCTCCGCCCCCGCCCCCAACCCGTTCCGCAAAGGCCACGCCGGCCTCTTCGTCCGCGTCTCTCTCGCGGGAGAGCACGGCCAGTGGTACTGGATCTCGCTCGTCCCCCACGCCGGCGGGTGGACGGTGGGGAACATCGAGGCGTTGCCGGCGATCTAGCCGGCACGACCGGCAGCGTAGCGGCGCATCGGAACGCCGGTGTCCTCGCCGGCTGGCCCGGCGCCGTCTCGGCGCCGCGGCGGCGGGACGCCGCCGGATCAGCCGCCGGGACGGCGGCGCTCCTCCAGGCTCACGCCCACCTCTCCATCCAATACTGCAGCATGATCACCGCCCACAGCGTCTTCGCGTGATTCGCGCGGTTCTCGCGATGCGCTTGCAGCAGTTCCGTGATGCGGTCGGCGTCGACGATTCCTTGTTCCCGCAACGTCGCGGGGGCGAGGAGGCGGTCGACCTCGGCGCGGAGGCTGCCGTTGATCCAGCCGGCGATGGGGACGCTGAGGCCGCGTTTGCGGCGGTAGATCACGTCCTTCGGGATCCACTTCTCGGCCGCCTTCTTCAGGATCCATTTCGTCGTCAGACCGCGCACGCGCAGCTCGGGAGGGAGGGAGAGGGCGAAGGCGGTGACGAAGCGGTCGAGGTAGGGGGCGCGCGCTTCGACCGATGACAGCATCGTCGCGCGATCGACTTTCACGAGGAGGTTGTCGCGCAGGTAGGTCTGGTAATCGAGAAGCATGGCTCCCGTCAGAGGATCGTGATCCGCTACCTGCAGTAGAGGCAGCGAGGAAGACGCACCCGTGCCGAACCAGGAAAGATGGCGCTCGATCCACGTTTTTTCGGCGTCGGCAACGAAGCGTTTCAGCAGAAACTCGAACGTGACTTTCTTTCCTGACGCTGGGATGGAGAAGACGAGCTTGCGCAACGCGGAGCGAGCGAATGATGGCAACGCGTCGTACCTGGGCGCGATTTTGTGGCCGAGGTAAGTCGGATAGCCGCCGAACAGCTCGTCGGCGCCTTCGCCGCTGAGAATCACTTTCACGTATTGCCGCGCGGTGCGCGCGAGGAGGAACGTCGGCAGGATCGCCGGATCGGCGAGTGGCTCGGCGACGCGCGTCGTCACGTGGTGCAGCGCCTCGCGCAGCGTCTCCTCGTCGGTCCGCACCGGCACGTGGCGCGTGCGCATCCGCTTCGCCAGCTCCGCCGCGTCGCGGCTCTCGTCATACGACTCCTCGGCGAACTGCGCCGAAAACGTGTGCACCTTGTCGACGCCGATCGCCTGCGATGCGAGCGTCGCGAGGAGGGACGAGTCGAGGCCGCCGCTGATGAACACGCCCACCGGCACGTCGGACATCACCTGCTTCGTCACCGCCTGTTCGAACAGGCGCTGCAGCTCCGCCACCGCTTCGCGAGGATCGCGCGGCTGCATGGCGAAGCTCGCCGGATCCCAGTAGCGCGTCGTCGTCTCGCCGGCTTCGTTGAACGCCATGAACGTGCCGGCGGGCACGCGGCGGATGGCGGCGAACGGGGACGCCGGCTCGAGGATGTAGCCGAGGGCGAGATAGCCAGAGAGCGCCTCGCGATCGAGCTCGCGCGAGAGCTCGGGATAGCGCCGGAGGCATTGCAGCTCGGACGCGAACACGACTTCGCCGCCGATGCGCGCGTAGAAGAGCGGCTTCTCGCCGGCGCGGTCGCGCGCGAGGATCAGCGTGCCGCTGCGGCCGTCCCAGATCGCGAGGCCGAACATGCCGTCGAGCATCGCGATCGCGTCGGTGCCGTGCTCGAGGTAGAGCGGCAGGATGGTCTCGACGTCGGAGTGCGAGCGGTACGGATAATCGCGATAGCGCGCGCGGATCTCGGCGGCGTTGTAGATCTCACCGTTCGCTTCGAGCCACACCTGCCCGTCCGGCGACGCGAACGGCTGATCGGCGCGCTCGTGCAGGTCGATGATGCGCAGCCGCTCCGTGCCGATGCGCGCGCGCGGCGCATCCAGCACCGCGCTGCCGTCCGGCCCGCGATGGCGCAGCGCCTCGCCCATTTTCTCGAGCACGTCCGGATAGCGGAGCGTGGCCGTACTCGCCATGCCGTAGATGCCGCACATTGGGCGCGGAGTCTAACCCAGAGGGCAAAGGTTTATTTCGGCGGGCTAAAGCCCGCCGCTCCACGGCTTCCACGTTCACTCCCGCGCTTGCGTGTACGCGACGTGATGCGCGCCGTCGGCCACGCGGCGATACCCGCGCGACTCCAGCAGCGTGCGCCGCTTCGCGTCGTTGTTTCTCAGAATATACACGGGACAACAACCGCCGAGGCTTTGCTCGAAGTAGGGCAACGGCTTGAGCGGCGAGGAGGGATCGGTCGTGAATTTCTCGTAGCGGCGGATCAGATAGTTGCTCGTCAGCTCGCTCGCGTCTTCCGTCACGACGACGATCGGGCGTTGGAGATAAAAGGCCAGCGAGCCGGTGAACGCCTCGACGCCGATGACCGGCGTTTGGGCGGTGAGATGCGGCCGCAGCTCGTCGACGAACGACTTCGCGGAGCGGCGTTCGGCGATGCCGAGCATCAGCGGCTGCGTGAGCAGCGGCAGCGCGATCATCGGCAGCGAGAGCGCGGCCAGCGCGAGCTCGCGCCGCTTCGCCAGCAGCGCGACGACGCCGCCTAACGCGAAGGCGACGCCGAGCGCGATCGCGGTTTCATCCGCGACGCTCGCGACCTCGGGTTTCATCTTCGTGCGATGAAAGTAGAGCGGCGCGACCAGGAACAACGCGCCGAATGCCGCGAGCACAATCGCCGCGACGCGGGTGCGCGCTTCCTCCCAGATCCGCGCCACGATCAGCGCGAGGGCGGGCAGGAGCGGGAGGATGTACTGCGGGCGTTTCGATTGATTGAGCGAGAAGAAGAGGAAGGGGACGAGAATCCAGAGGCCGACGTAGAGCAGCTCGCGCGACTTCAACCGCTTCCAGCTCGCGAGCGCGACGAGTGACCACGGCAACGCGCCGCCGATGAGATACGGGATGAAGTACCACGGCGGGCCGGTGCGCTTGAGCGCCTTCGTGGCCATGCGCTCGACGGTCTCGGTGACGAGCACGTAGCGGAGGAACTCGGGAACGACGCGGGTCACGCCCCAGAGCCAGGGGCCGACGATGGCGGCGAAGGCTAAAAGGCCTAGGACCGGAAATAGGACGGCGACTCGCTTGCGGTAGAGGGCGTACGGCAGTACGACGAATAGGACGAGGAGGAGCGTGACCGGGCCTTTGGTGATGATGCCGCAGCCAAGCGCAGCCCAGGCCAGGATGGACCATTTGCGATTCGCGTCTTCGACCGCAAAGTAAAACGCGATCAACGCCACCACGCAGAAAAACGTGAGCGCGCTGTCGAAGATGACGGTGCGCGCGAAGGCGATCGTGAGCGGCATGGAGAGGAACACGATCGCGGCGATGTAGGGCGTTTCGCCGCCCCACACGCGGCGCGCAAAGAAGAACAGCACGGCCGCGGTGGCGAGGGTGAAGAGATAGGCGGGCAGTCGCGCGGCGAGCTCGGTCGGGCCGAGGATCTCCATCAGCGCGGCCTCGGCGGCGAAGTAGACGATCGGCTTGTCGAGGTACGGCAGGCCGTCGAGGCGCGGCATGACGTAGTCGTTGGTCGCGGCCATCTCCCGCCCGACCTCGGCGTTGCGGCCTTCGTCGGCGTCGAGCAGCGGAAAGCCGCCGAGGTGAATCGCGAGCGCGATCACCACGACGGCCAGCCAGATTTTGAGGAACAGCGGCGCGCTCAAAACGCGCGCAGTCTACATCGTCAGTGTCGCGCCGACCGCCGCCGCGTCGCGTCGTCGTCCACGATCGTCGCCTCCGCGTTCGGCCGCGCCAGCAGCGCGCCCGACGCGTTCGTGAGCGCCACCGTGAACTGCTCCTGCGGCTCGGCGATGGAGTCCTCGATCACCGTGACGAAGATCGACTTCGACAACTCTCCCGGCGCGAAGACGAGCGTGCCGGCCGCGGGGATGTAGTCGACTCCTTCGATCGCGTTCCCGTTCGCCGTCGCGAAGTCGACCTGCACCACGGTGCTCGACGCCGCCGACAGCGCAACGATGAACACCGCGTCGTTTCCTTCCAGCACCTGCACGGGCTCGATCGAAAGCGACGGACGCGGACCGGAGTCGTCGTCCTGAATCGTCGCTACCGCCGTCTCGCGGGCGAACGTCGCGTTGACGGGATTCGAAAGCGTCAGCCGGAACGTCTCGTCGCTCTCCGCGATCCCGTCGCCGAACACCGGCACCGTCACTTCGGCAGCCGTCTGTCCCGCGTTGATGGTCACGGTTCCGAAGCGCGACGCGTAGTCCAACCCGCTCGACGCCGTGATGTCGGCCGTCGCGTACGTCACGCGCACGTCGGATGAAACCGGCGACGCCAGCGTCACGCGGAACGTCGCCGTGGTGTCGGTGCCGGTCGACTCGATGACGGTCGTGTCGGCGACCGAGACGCGCGCCGGCGTCACCTGATCGTCGTCGAGAATCGTGATCGCCACGCGCTGCCGCTCGAGCGTCGCGTTCGAGACGCTCGTGAAGTCGACGTAGAACGTCTCCGACGTTTCGAACTGCGAGTCCTGCATGATCGGAATGATGATGTTCTGCGTTTCCGTGAACGTCGCCGAGCCGGAATTCGCGACATAGTCCTGGCCCGCGGTGGCGGTGCCGTTGGCGGTCGTCCAGCTCACGCTCGCCGCGCGGTTCCCCGGCGGCGTAATGCGCAGCGTGAGCACGGCGACCGGCGCGCTTTCCTGCACGCTCAGATCGCTCGCGCCGATCTGCGGCAGATCGGCCGTGTCGTCGTTGCGGATCGTGCCGAACGCGGTCGCGCGCGTGATCGTCGCGCCGGCCGGATCGTAAATCGTGAAGCGGAACTTTTCGTCCGGCTCCGCGCTGGAGTCGTTGAGGATCTCGACGTTCACGATCACGCTGGTCTGGCCCGGCGGAAAAATCGCGACGCCCGATTTCGCGACGAAGTCGCTGCCGGCCGTCGCCTCGTCGGCGAACGTCGCGTACGACACGCGCACTTCCTGCGTCATGGCCTGCGCGAGCGCGATCTGGAACGGCGCGGACGCGCTCGATTCCGGCACGCTGACGTCGGCGACGGAGAGGCTGCCGAGGACGTCGTCGTTCGTGACCGTGATGTGCGCGGTGTTCGGCACGCCGACGGTCGCGTTCGTGCCGGGATTGAGCATGATCGTGAATTCGTAATTCGCTTCCGGCGTGGTGTTGCCCGGAATGTTCAGCGGAATCGAGGCCGTGGTTTGGCCGGCGGGAATCGTGACCTGGCCGGTCGGACCGGCGAGTCCGTCGCGCAGGATCGCGTAGTTCGCGGTGGCGCTGACGCGCGTTTTTCCGGTCAGCGTGACCGGCACGTTGAGCACCCACGGCGCGTGCTGTTCCGCGACCGAGGCCGGCACGTTGCCGAACGCGATCACGGGCGCGGGATCGTTCCCCGAAATCTCCACGATGCGCGTGGGAGTGCCGCCGATCGTCGTTCCGGTCGCATCGAGCAGCTCCAGCGTCAGCGTGGGAGTTCCGGCGTACGCGTCGTCGTTGATCGTCTGAAAGGTCAACTTCTTGATCGCTTCGCCCGGATTGAACGTAACGGTCTGACTGAACGCGTTGTAGTCGACGCCGGGCGTCGCGGTGCCGGGCAACGTGCGCAGGCGAACGGAGACCGTGCCGTCGGTGCCGATCGTGCGCATCAGCACGATCTCGCGCGACGAGCCTTCGTCGACGCTGTAGGAAGACGGGCTGGCGAACGAGATCACGCCGGGCGAAGGAGTGAGCTGCACGACGCCGGTCATGCGCAGCGACGAGCCGCCGAGGGCGACGAAGAGGTCGCCGGGTTGTACGCCGGTGGTCGGGCCCGTTCCGAACCAGGTCTGCAGCGCAGACAGCTGCGTGAAACGCAACGTATTGTTCGTTTCGTCTTCATCCGGGAGGGACGCCGTGACCTGGCCCCACGCGCCGACGACCGGTCGAATCACGAGGAAGCGCGTGATCGAGTTGGGCAGCACGAAGCGCGACCAGGTGCCGCTCGTGCCGTGCATGATCAACCCCGCCGGCAAGGACTGCCCCTGCGGCGTCGTGCCGATGGCGTTGAAGCCGATCTCGCCGCTGGCCAGGTCGACCGCGACGGCGTTCATGACCGGGCCTCGCGGGATCGGAAAATGGACCAGCCCGTCGCCGTCGGCCTCCTTCACCCCGATCAGCTGCCGCGTCCCTTCCAGCAGCATCGCCACTCGACCCGTCGAATTGCTCACGACGATCTCGTTCGTCTCGAACGAGATCACCGGCTGAGCCTGCGCCTGCGCGGCGGCGGCAAACAGGGCGATGCCGAGGAGGAGAAGGAGGATTCGGGCTTTCATGGTTGGCAACCAACAAACAACGCGCGGGGGCGGCGCCTTCCCCCGAAAGCCTAATGCCGCGCCGCTCGGCGCCGCGCCGGCGGAGGCGGAGGCGGAGGCGGCGGTGGCGCCAGGTTGTCATCATCGTGAATGGTGGCTTCGGCGACATCGCGGGCGATCGTCGCGTTCACCGGCGAGGAAAGCGTCAGGCGGAAGCGCTCGTCGCTTTCGGCGATGCCGTCGCCGAAAATCGTGACCGGAACGGTCTTCCTGGTCTCGCCCGGCGCGAACACGAGCTGTCCCGACTTCGTGGCGTAATCCGCGCCGGCGAGCGCCGTGAGGTTGGACGTCGCATACGACACGCGCACCTCGGTCGTCATCGGCTGCGCCAGCATGACTTCAAAATTCGCCACGGCATCGCTGCCGGTCTTCTCATCGACGCTGACGTCGGCGACCGAGAGCTGTCCCTGGGGCGTATCGTCCACGATGGAAATGGCGATGCGCTGCTCGCGCAGCGTGGCATTGGCCGGGTTCGTCAAATCGACATAGAACGTCTCGACCGGCTCCCGCACGTTGTCGATCACGATCGGAATGAGGATCTGCCCGGCGCTGCCCAGCGTGAGCGTGCCCGAGCGCGCCTGATAGTCGGAGCCGGCGACGGCCGTTCCGTCGGCCGTCGCGTACTGCACGGTGACGGCGCGATTCGAGACCGGCGTGACGTTCAGCATCACCGTGATGGCGCCGGCGCTTTCGTACGTCCCGGTGTCGGCGCCGGCGATCTGCGGCAGATCATCGTCGAGGATCGTCGCCTCGGCGCGGTCCACGGCAAGCGGCGCGCCGGAAGGAGCCGACAACACGACAGCGAATCGCTCGTCGTCTTCGACGTCGGAATCCCCCAGCACCGGCACGACGACCGTCTTCGATGCCTCGCCCGGCGCGAAGACGAGCGTGCCGGTGGTGCGCGAGTAGTCGCTGCCCGCGGTCGCGGTCATGTCGGCCGTCGCGTACGACACGCGCGTTTCCTGCGACGACGAGACGTTCATCGTGACGTTGAAGACCGCATTCGTGTTCGTACCGGTACTCTCGCGCACCGGGCCGGGCGGCGAGATGGAGAGCGCCGGCGTCACGTTGCCATCGTTGTCCCGGATCGTGGCCTCGGCGACGGAGCGCACGAGCGTACCGCCGAACGGGTCGGAGAGCGTGAGGCGGAAACGCTCGTCGGGCTCGGGGAGTGCGTCGCCGACGATCAATACCGAAACCGTGGCCGACGTCTCACCCGGCGCGAACCAAATCGTGCCCGACTTCGCAACATAGTCCGCGCCTGCCGTGGCCGTGATGTCGGTCGTTGCATAGGCCACGAAGATGATCTCGGGCACCGGCTCCGTCAGCGTCACCGCGAATGTCGCCGTCGTCCAGGAATCGGTAGCCTCCGTGACGCTGGTGTCGGAGACCGACATCTTCGCCAACGTGGAGAACTCGTCGTCGAGGATGTTTACGCGGATGTGCCCAAATCTGGAGGCTGCCGGAGACGAAGCGAACACCTCGAACCACTCGTCCCGCTCGTCATCGCTGTCTCCGACGATCTCGGCGAACACGGTGTGCTCAGTCTGTCCCGCGGGAATGGTGATGGTCGCAGGTTGAAAGCGATAATCCGTTCCGCCGGTGGCGCTGCCACGGTTCGGAGTGACGGAGAGGGAGATCTCGAACGGCGCGGGAGCAGGCTGCGAAAGCGTGATCTTGACCGGCACGTTCGTGACCGTTCCCTTGGCTCCTTCCCGGACGTCGACCGCGTCTTCAAGGATGGCGACCGGATCGAGAATCGTGATGGCTGCCCGCTGCTGTACGAGCCTCGCATTCACGACGTTCGAGAACTCGATGTAGAACGTCTCCGCCGGCTCCGCCACACCATCATTGACGAGAAGGATCCGGATCGAATCGTGCTGCGTTCCCGAGGCCGCAAAATAGTCTTTCCCCGCGAGTGCCGTTCCGTCGACGGTTTTCCAGGAAAACGTAGCCGGCAGGGAGGTGGTCGCGCTCAGTCGTACGACGTCGGTCACGTCGTAGCCCGCTTCGGAGACCGTGCGGTCATAAGGAGTGAGGTCGGGCAATTCCTCATTCACGGCCCGGATCGTTAGCTCCGACACGGGACCGGCCGAGCAATCGATCGGGTTTTGCAGACGGATGCGGTAAAGCTTGTCCTCATCGGGGATCGTGTTCCCGGCAATCGTCAGAGGAATGGATGCCGAGGTTTGTCCGACCGGAAAGCTCACCTGCACCGGCGCTTGATCGTTGATGGCATAACTGATGGTCGCCGGAACGCGGGTCGCGCCTTGCAACGACAGCGGGATTTCGAGAGTCCACGGCCCATCTTTCTCGGGAACCTGCGGCGGCACGTTTCCGAGCACGACCAAGGGCCTCGGTGGAATTCCCGGTATCGAGACGCCCAGAGCGCGCGTCGCGAATTGATAGAACGTGGTTCCGACCGGGTCGAGCAACTCGACACCAAACGATAACGATGAAGGGCCGGCGTAGGCGGTCGGCGGTGTGGTCACGACGTGGACGCGCTTCAGAACCTCGCCCGGCGCAAAATGGACGACCGTGTCGACAGGTTCGTAATCCGTCCCCGCGATCGCCGAACCAGCCGTGGTGCGGAACCGGACGGAGACCGTGCCTTCGCTGCCCTGGACTCGAATCACCGTGACTGTCTTCGTCGGATCCCCGATCGGATTGCCGGCCAGCGTGAGGGTTCCGGCCTGCGGAACTGCATCGAGCACGGCATCGACAGTTGCCGCCACGCGGTAAAACAGGCCGCGCCGGTCGGCCTGAGAGTTTCCGATGGCGACGAGAAGATCTCCGCGTTGCACACCCGCCGGCGGCGGCGCGTCCATGTAGGCGGTCAGCTCGGTCGTCTTGACGAAGAACCAACCGTTTCTCGCACCATCTTCGTCCTGCGCGCTCGTTCCGCCCCAAACACCGCCACCAGGCCGAATCAGAAAGATTTCCGAGAGAGAGTCGGATAGCTCGAGCTGCGACCACATACCGCCGGTGCCGCGCACGATCTGTCCCGGACCCAGACCGATCGTCGTAGGGGACGTGTACCTCGAGTGAAAGGCATACGTCCCCTGTTCGACATCCACGGCCACCGCGTGGAAGATGTTGTCTCCGAGCGGGATGGGAAAGCGAACAATGCCGTCTCCATCAAGATCGGTCTGCACTTGCTGCACTACCGAGCGTACGAAGACCTCGGCCAGAAGCGCGACGTGACCGCCTTTCGTCGCCTGTACGGTGATGCCGGTGGCATCGTACGTAATCACCGGCGGCGTGCCCGCGAAGAGGGAGCCGCTGATCAGGGCAACAACCGTGAACGCAAAAAATGGACGGACGGATCTCAGGAGGGAGCCTCGGAAAGTTGGATTCGGACCGGCGGCAGAATGCGGCCTAACACTCGTCGTGTCAAGGATCAACGTAAAATGCGCGCGTGCCCCTCCAACCGAACGAGATGCTCGGCCCCTATCAGGTCGTCGGCCTGATCGGTGAAGGGGGCATGGGCGCGGTCTATCGCGCGAAAGACACGCGCCTCGACCGCTTCGTCGCGATCAAGGTCCTCACCAACGTCAACTTCAGCGACCGCGAGCGTTTGCTGCGCTTCGAACAGGAAGCGCGCGCGACCGGGATGCTCAATCATCCGAACCTGCTGACGGTCTACGACGTCGGCAGCGACAGCGAAGGCGCGCCGTTTCTCGTCACGGAGCTGCTCGAAGGCGAGACGCTGCGCAGCCGGCTCGAGCGCGGGCCGCTGTCGCCGCGCAAGGCGGTCGACGCCGCACTGCAAATGTCCCTCGGTCTCGCCGCCGCGCACGAAAAGGGCATCGTTCATCGCGACCTCAAGCCCGACAACATCTTTCTCACGCGCGACGGCCGCCTGAAGATCCTCGACTTCGGCATCGCCAAGCTCACCGGCGCCGCGGGCTCGGACGGTCCGACGTTCGCCATGGCCGCCACCGAGCCCGGCATGGTCCTCGGCACGGTCGGCTACATGTCGCCCGAACAAGTGCGCGGCGAGGCGGTCGATCATCGCTCCGACATCTTCGCCATGGGCGCGATCTTCTACGAGATGCTCTCCGGCGTCCGCGCGTTCAAGCGCAACTCGTCGATCGAGACACTCAATGCGATCCTCAAAGAAGAGCCGCCCGATCTGATCGACATGCTCCCCTCGCTGCCGCCGGCAGTCGAGCGGCTCGTGCGGCGCTGTCTCGAAAAAGACCGCGAGCAGCGATTCCAATCGGCGCGCGATCTCGCGTTCAATCTCGAGACGCTCTCGACGATGTCGAGCAGCGCCACGCTGGCTGGAGTAGTGCGCACCTCCGGCGCGCATCCGGGAGGGGGCGCGCCGGAGGCGCGCACTACTCCGACGGTACGAACGGCCGCCGCGATGCCGCCGCGCCCGCAGACGACCGCGCGTCCGGTGATGAAGCCGAAGCGGCGCGTGTCGCCGGTGCTGCTCGCGCTCTTCTATCTCGTCAGCATCGCCGGCGCGGCGTACGGCGCGTGGATGTGGGCGCAGCGGACGAAGGAGAAGCCGCCGGAGGCGCAGTTCCGGCGGATGACGTTCCGCCGCGGCGAAGTGCGCACGGCGCGATTCACGCCCGACGGCGAGACGATCGTCTACAGCGCGGCGTGGGACGGGAAGCCGACGGAGACGTTCGTCGTCAGCCGCAATGCCACCGAGGCAAGACCGCTGGAGATTCCGGACAGCGAAGTGCTCGCGGTGTCAAAGTCAGCGGAGCTGGCGATCCTGCTGCATCGCGATCGCTTCACGAACGAAGGCGTGCTCGCGCGCGTTCCGCTCGCCGGCGGCACGCCGCGCGAAGTCGCGGATCACGTGATCTCCGCCGACTGGTCGCCCGACGGCTCGAGCCTCGCCGTGGCGCGCCGGCACAACGGAAAGATTCGCGTCGAATATCCGATCGGAACGCCTGTCTCCGAGGCCGCCGCGAACGTCGTGCGCATCGCGCCGGATGGAAAACGCGTGGCGATCCTCGAGCAGGTGCGCGGCGAGAACAACCTGACGGTCATCGACAACGGCAAAGCCAACGTCATCGCCCGCGGCTGGTCGCGCGGCGCGACGGGATTGGCGTGGTCTGCCGACGGCAATCACATCTTCGTCTCCGGCACGTCCACGCCGACGCCCGCCGCCGTCTACGCCGTCAACCTCGCCAACGGCACCATGCGCCTCGCCTCGCGGCTCACCGGCAACATCCGCGTGTTCGATGTCTCCACGCGCGGCGAGTTGCTCATGTCGCACGGGACGTGGCGCGCGGCGTTGGTGTGGAAACCGGGTGGAGCGGCGGGCTTCAGCCCGCCGAATCCTGACGGCGGGCTAAAGCCCGCCGCTCCACCGGAAGAGCCCGAGAAAGATGCCTCCTGGCTCGACTGGTCCCTCCTCTCCGATCTCTCGCCCGACGGCCGCGCGATTCTCTTCAGCGAGACACGCGAGGGCGGGGGCGCGAGGGCGGCGATCTATCTGCGCCGGCTCGATGCCGCGACGCCGGTGCGGCTCGGCGAGGGGATCGCGGACGGGCTGTCGCCCGACACGAAGTGGGTGCTCGCGCATCACGGCGCGAAGATCGTGCTGCTGCCGACCGGCATGGGCGAGCCGCGCGAGCTGAAGCTGGAGGGCAGTTTCAACGAAGGCGCGGCGTGGATGCCGGACTCGCGGCGCGCGATTCTCGGCGGCGCGGTGCCGAAGGAAGGCTTCCGCCTGCATGTCGTCGACACGCTCGACGAAACGATGAAACCGATCACGCCGGAGGGAATCCACGACGGCGGCACGCGCGAGTTCGCGGTCTCGCCCGACGGCCGCTTCGTCGCCGGCGTTTCCGCCGAGGAGACGATCGTGTTGTATGCGATCGACGGCTCGAGCGCGACGCCGGTGGCGAGCGCGGAGAAAGGCGAAGTGCCGATCCAATGGTCCGCGGACGGCGCCGCGCTTTACGTCTATCGCCCCACCGCGCTGCCCGCGCGCGTCTTCCGCATCACGCTCGCCACCGGCGCGCGCGAGCCATGGAAAGAGCTGCTCCCCGCGGATCCCGCCGGCGTGTACAAGATCTCGCCGCTGCTCATCACGCCGGACGGCGGCGGCTACGCGTACACCGCGCGGCGCACGCTGAACGATCTGTACGTGGTGGAGGGGCTGCGATAACCGCGACGCTGGTGATTTTCGCCGCCGCGATGATCGCCGGCGCGATCAACTCGATCGCCGGCGGCGGCACGCTCATCTCCTTCCCCGCGCTCGTCTGGATCGGCCGCGATCCGATTCTCGCGAATGCCACCAATGCCGTTGCGCTCTGGCCGGGATCGCTCGCCGGCGCGCTCGGTTTCCGCCAGGAGCTCTCGACCGTCCGCCGCTGGCTGCTCTTGCTCGTGATCCCGTCACTCCTCGGCGGCGCGCTCGGCAGCTGGCTGCTCCTGCGCACGCCGTCCTCGACCTTCTCGCAACTCGTCCCCTATCTCATTCTCATCGCCACGCTGCTGCTCGCGGCGCAGGAGCTCATCACGCGCCGCCTCGGCGCGCTCGCCCGTGCGCACGAAAATCCCACCGCGGGCTGGGTCATCTTCGTCTTCATTTTCCAGCTGCTCGTCGCCACGTACGGCGGCTACTTCGGCGCCGGGATGGGCATCCTCATGCTCGCGGCCCTCGGTCTGATCGGCCTCACGGACATGCATCAGATGAACGGCCTGAAAAACATCCTCGCCGTCTGCATCAACGGCGTCGCCGCGGTCTACTTCGCGCTCTCGCACGCGGTCGTGTGGCGCGACGCGGCGGTGATGACGGCCGGCGCGATCATCGGCGGCTTCGCCGGCGCGCGCATCGCCCGGCGCCTCGGACGCACGTTCGTCCGCCGCGCTGTCGTCGTCATCGGACTGACGATGACTGCGGCGCTGTTTCTCCGCTCGTAGCGCGCATCGCCTTCGCCACCATCCGGTAGCGCCACACGCCGATCGCGTACATCGTCCCGTAGATCAGCGCGAAGAAGATCATCAGATCGTACGGCTTCCGAAAACTCGGCGCGCTCGCATAGATATAGATGAAGAGTCCGATCATCCACGCCGCCCAGAGGTTGATCCAGCCGATCACATACGTGGCGCCTTCTTCGGGCTTGTGGCGCAGCAGTCCGTGAAACAGCGGCAGGTAGCGGAACGACACCGAGGCGTTGCCCTTTTCGCGAAAGGCAATCTCACTCTCGGACAGGCGCTGATACGTGATCACGGACGCGCGATGCACGGCGGTGGTGGCGAGCCGCTGCTCCGCGTCCGCGCCGAGGCGCGTGTTGGGGAGACGCATGCGAAAGATCGGCAGGCCGATCGTAAAGTACGCGCGCGACCACGAGCGCATCAGCAGGAAATCGACGAGCGCGAGCACAACGATCGCGACAAACGGCCAGAGAATGGACATGCGGTTGCAGGATCGCACAGTTCTCGCAAAGGAGCATCGGCATGAAACGAGTTGCCTTGATCGCTCTGTTCGCCATCCTCGCCTGCACGACCTCGCAGCAACCGGCCGCCACATCGCAATTCAAGAATCTTCAGGTGCTGCCGAAAGACATTCCGCGCGAACAGCTGCTGGCGACGATGCGCGGGTTCACGCGCGGCCTCGGCGTGCGCTGCAATCACTGCCACGTCGTGGCGGCCACCGAGCCGAAGGAAGAGCTCGACTTTCCCTCGGACGCAAAAGAGGAGAAGCGCGCCGCGCGCACGATGCTGCGCATGACGCAGGAGCTCAATCGGACGTGGATCCCACGCGTGGATGCGGCGGCCGCCGGACAGATGCGCGTGAGCTGCTGGACCTGCCATCGCGGCAAGCCCGAGCCGGAAGCGCCGCCGCCACCGGAGCCGCGACCGCAGTAGCGCTACGATGCAGGAGTGCGACTGCTCTATTCGTATCTCCTGCGCTACAAGCGCCTGCTGTTCGGCGCGCTGCTGCTGGCGACGATCAACCAGGTCTTCTCGCTCCTCGATCCGCAAGTTTTCCGGTTGATCGTCGACCGCTACGCGGTCAAGGTCGGGACCATCCCGCGCGACCAGTTCCTGCGCGGCGTGCTCCTGCTGCTCCTGATGTACGTCGGCGTCGCGCTGATCTCGCGCATCGCGAAAAATTTTCAGGACTACTTCGTCAACGTCATCGCCCAGCGCACCGGCGCGCAGCTGTACGAGCGCAGCGTCTCGCACTCGTTCTCGCTCCCCTACTCCGTGTTCGAGGACCAGCGCTCGGGCGAGATCCTGCAGAAGATGCACAAGGCGCGCGCCGACGCGCAGTCGCTGATCACGAACTTCGTCAACTTCCTCTTCGTCTCGATGGTCGGCCTGGTCTTCGTGACCGTCTACGCGTTCACGGTCCACTGGGCGATCGGCTTGGTCTATCTGCTCCTCGCGCCCTCCCTCGGTACGCTGATGTTCTTCATCAGCCGGCGCATCAAGACCCAGCAGCGCATCATCGTCACGCAGACCGCGGAGCTCGCCGGCTCGACGACCGAGACGCTGCGCAATGTCGAGCTGGTGAAATCGCTCGGGCTCGAACAGCAGGAGATCCGCCGCCTCAACCGCGTGAACGCCGGCATCCTCGATCTCGAGCTGAAGAAAGTGAAGTTCCTCCGCTACTACAGCTTCCTGCAGGGAACGATCATCAACTCCACGCGCGCGAGCATCCTCTTCCTCACGCTCTGGCTGCTGTACAACCGCCAGCTCTCGCTCGGCGAGTTCTACGCGCTCTTTTTCTACTCGTTCCCGATCTTCTCCCCGCTCGCCGAGCTCGGCGCGATCATCGCGCAATACCAGGAGGCGAAGGCGAGCATGGAGAAGCTCGAAGAAGTGCTGGCCATCGAGCCCGAGCCGAAGCCCGAACATCCGGTGACGCTCGGCGGATTGAAGCGACTCGCGTTCGAGCACGTGTCATTCACCTACCCTTCCGCAAACACTCCGTCGCTCGAATCGGTGAATCTCGACATTCGCGAAGGCGAGACGGTGGCCTTCGTCGGTCCGTCGGGATCGGGAAAGACGTCGCTGGTGAAACTGCTGGTCGGGCTCTATCGCCCGACGAGCGGCCGGCTCTGCGTCAACAACACCGACCTCGCCGACATCGCCGCCGACGATCTCCGCGGACGCATCGGCCTCGTGACGCAGGAGACGCAGCTCTTCGCCGGCACGATCCGCGACAACCTCCTCTTCGTGAATCCCGCCGCGACCGACGCGGAGTGCATCGAAGTGCTGCGCCAGGCCGCGGCGCTGCCGATCATCGAGCGCGGCGGCAAAGGGCTCGACACGAAGATCGGCGAAGGCGGCATCAAGATCTCGGGCGGCGAGCGCCAGCGCCTCGCCATCGCCCGCGCCCTTTTGCGCCAACCCGAGCTGATGATCTTCGACGAAGCCACGAGCAGCCTCGACTCGATCACCGAGAAAGCCATCACCGAAACCATCCGCGACCTCACCACCCACGGCCACCGGAGAATGACCGTCCTCGTCGCCCACCGCCTCTCCACGATCGCCCACGCCCAACGCATCCACGTCCTCGCCAAAGGCCACATCGTGGAAACCGGCACGCACGCCACGCTGTTAGGCGCGAACGGGCTGTATGCCGCGCTGTGGCGCGAACAGAGCGCGCGGCGGGAGGAGGCGGCATGAGCACCTTCGCAACGTGGATCGCCAACGCGAACGACAACGCCGCACGCGACGCCGCGCTGGCCGTCGCCCGCCGCGCACCGGACGCGCCGAATCCGCTGGTCCTGACCGGCAAGATCGGATCCGGCAAGACGCATCTGTTGCAGGCAATCGCGAACGAGCTGCGCGCCTCCGTCCTTCATCTGTCCGCAGCCGCGTTCGTCGAACAATTGGCGCGCGCAATCCGCACTGACACCAGCAACGACTTTCACCGCCGGCTCGAATCCCTGGACGCGATCCTGCTCGATGACGTCCATCTCTTCACCGATCGCGAGCGCACGTTTCAGGAGATCGTGCTCACCCTCTCCGAGTGCGCCGCCGCCGGCGTACAAGTCGTCGTGACCTCCGACGTCCGCCTGCCAGGCCTGACCGCCACCCAGGTAAAAATCAAACGCCCCGACGCCGCCGCCCGCGCAAAGATCCTCCGGATCACCGCCGAACAACGCGGACTCCCGATGTCCGAAACCGACGCCCGCGCCATCGCCCGCCGAACTCACGGCAACGTGCGGGAACTGCACGCGGCGGTGTGGAGATTGATCGCGGAGCGGACGGTGACGCGCGCGTAAAGTGGTATTGACGCTCGTTCATACGACCATTAGCATCTTCATCATGTCTAATGTCACCCGCCGCATTACCGCCAATCTCCCCGGCGACCTGCTCGACGCGGCTCAGGATGTGACCGGCAAGGGGATTACCGAGACGCTGATCGAGGGATTGGAGCAAGTGAAACGGCGGCGGTTCTACGAACGCGCGCTGCGGCTGCGCGGAAAACTGCAGCTGGACATCAATCTCGAGGAAAGCCGTGGCCGGCGTCGTCGTTGACACTTCGGCCTGGATCGATTTCTTCGCAGGGGTTAAGAATGCCGGCCTGGAAGAAGCGTTGTTCGCCGGTGCCGTGGTGCTTTCTCCGATTGTCGTCGCGGAGCTTGTGAGCGGCGCGACGACGCCCGCTCAACGCGAGGGGATTGGGGAGTTGCTGCAGGATGCGCCGGTCCACGACACGCCGCTCGAACATTGGATTCGCGTGGGCGATCTACGCCGCATGCTCGCGCGTAAAGGCGTGAATCCCACCGTCGCCGATGCACATGTCGCGCAGTGCGCACTCGACCGTGATGCCGTGCTCCTGACCAACGACGGGATCTTCGCGCAAATCGCCAAACACACACCGCTGCGCTTGCGCGCCTAAAACCTCACTTCATCTCAAACCCCACCCGCCCGAACCCGCGGGCGTCGACGCCGTCGACGCGCAGGAGCACTTTGGCCGTGAACTGGCCGGGCGGGAGGTCGAAGCTGTGGGAGAGGCGGAGGTCGAGGTCTTCGAGGGCGCGGGCGCGGCGGGGGTCGATCTCGATTTCCTTGCCCTGGAAGGCGATCGCGCGGGAGCCGGCGAAGACGTAGATCAGCGCTTTCGCGCTGACGTGGTGGTTGCCGAGGGCGAGGAGCTCGCGGCCGGGGATCGTCGCCGAGACGGTGGCGATGCCGAGCTTCGAGGTGTCGACATCGACCGTCACGGAGAGCCCGTTTTGCGGGATGTCGTTGGAGACGATGTCGGCGAGGAGCAGATCCGAGGAGGACGAGGGCTCGGGCGTCGTCGAGAACGAGCGGCGATGCGTGACGCGCGGGTGGCCGGGGACATTCTCCAGCTCCACGCGAATGCTGTTCTGCTTGCGCGTATTGCGCGGGTGGAAGCCGAGGACGTAGACCACGCGCTGCATGTCCGTGAGGTCGCGGATCGCGGCGCCGATGTCGTTGCGGTTCGCGATCACCTGTCCCGTCCGCGCGAGCATGTACAACCCGCCGCGGTTGCCGTCTCCGAACATCATCGAGCGTACGCCGGCGATGTCGATGGCGTCGAGGAACACCGCCGCACTCGCGTAACGCGCGTTCAGCGCGTCGAGCGCCTTGAGCAGCGTGGACGACGACTTCGGCGCACCGGCCGGCGGCGTGACCATCTTCTGGACGATCGGCGCCGCCAGATCCGCCATCACTCCCTGCTGCAGATTCGAGATCCGCGTGTCGGACCGCCCACCCGTCGCGAGCGTCGGATCGAAGCCGGTGCTGAACAGCACGACGTGTTTATGCCCTTCGAGCGGAGCGAGCTGCCTGGCGATGCCGTCGATCAGCTTGAGCGTGTCTTCGAGCGTGCGGATCAGCGGCTCCGCCTCGAGCTCCTGCATCATTTCCGCGAGCTCGTTCGTCCCTGCTTCCGGTTGCTCGCTTCCTTCGTCGAATTTCGTCCGCTGCGACTCGAGAATCTCCTGCGCCAGTGAACCGGACGCGATGCGCAGCGGATCCTGCGTGTCGGCGCGAAGGCTGCGGACCGCGTGACGAATCGCGCCGCGGTCCTGCGTGAACGGCATCAGGATGTTCAACCCCTGCTGCCCGAGCGTGGCCACCGCGAAGCGATCGGTCGCTGCCGCCTGCTGCACGAATGCGTCGACCGCTTTTCGCGCGCGGCCGAGGGCGAAGATGTCCGAGCTGAGATCAAACAGCAGGAAATACAGCCGCCGCTGCCTCGGGTTCTGCGCCTCTTCCGGCGAGAGTCCCGCGAAGTCGACGACGTCGAAGTAATCGATCGACTGCGGCTTTCCGTTGACGAAGAGTCGGAACTGGTCGCGCGTCAGGCCCGTCAGCGGATCGCCGCTGGCCGTGACGTACACCGGCACTTCCACGACTTCGACCGTCGTCACCTCGCGAAGTGACTGCGCCGCGAGCGTCGACGCGAATAAGGCGATGAGCGCTACCGCACGTACTTGACGAACCATTCGACATTCCGCCGCATCACGTCGATCTTCAGCCTCGGCTCGCGGAGCGAGTGATTGCTGCGCGGGTACGCGACCATCGTCACGTCGGTTCCGAGCTCGTCGAGGATGCGATAGAGCATTGTGCCTTGAGAGACCGGCACGCGGTCGTCGGCTTCGCCGTGCTGAATCAAAACTTTCGCGTTTGTTTTTCGGAGGTGCCAGAGCGGGCTTTGCGCGCGCAGCAGCTCGAGCGAAAGCGGCACCTGACCGAAGTAGTACGGGATGAAATCGCGGATGTCGGTGGTGCCGTGATAGCTGAGCAGATCGACGACCGGCGCGCCGGCGCTGACGGCGAGGAAGCGATCGCTGTGGCCGAGAGCCCACGCGGCCATGTAACCGCCGTAGCTCCAGCCCATGAGTCCCATCCGTTTCGGATCGGCGAAGCCGTCGGCAATGACTTTGTCGATGCCGGCCTCGATGTCGAACCACGGCAGGTTCGCCCAGTCGTTGCGATTCGCGCGGCGGAACGCCAGGCCGTAGCCGCCGGTGCCGCGCGGATTGGGACGCAGGACGGCGAAGCCGTTCGCGGCCAGCACCTGCGGCGCGTACGTCGCGCCGTGATAGCCGAGGAACGCCTGATCGAAGCGCGACGCCGGACCGCCGTGCACGAACGTGAGCAGCGGCACGCGCGTGCCGGGCCGGTAATCGAGCGGCAGCGTGAGCAGACCTTCGATCTCCAGCCCGTCCTTCGGATTCTTCCAGCGGATCACGCGCGTCGCGCCGACGGCGCGATTGCGGTAGGCGTCGTTGTGATGCGTCAGCTGGCGCTTGCCGGCGAAGATCTCCGGCGGCTCGGTGAGCGATTGATAGACGAACACGGCGCGGTCGCCGCGGACGTCGGCGTCGCTCACGACGCCGTCGGCGTTCGTCGTGTTCGCGAATCCGCTGCCGTCGGCATTTACGCGGAACAGCTGCGTGGTCGTGTTCCAGGGACCGTTGAACCAGATCGTCTTCGAGTCGGCGCTCCACTGCATCGTGTCGGCGGTGCGGTCGTAGCTCTTCGAGACGTTGCGCGACTCGCCGCCGCTCGCCGGCACGACGTGGATGTCGTGCTCGACCAGCCAATCCTGCACGCCCGCGGAGCTGCCGAACGCGATCCATTTGCCGTCGGGCGAGACGACGGGAGACTTGTCGATGCCGGGCCGCGCGACGATCGCCTTCAGCGCGCCGTCGCGCACGGAGACGCTGTAGATGTCGGTGCGATAGAGCTCATCGAGTCCCAGTCCCGGCCCGCGATCGAACACGATTGCGCTGCCGTCCGGCATCCAGGAAAACGTGAACACCGAAAACGCGCCGCGCGTCAGCCGCCGCACAGTTCCGTCTTCGAGCACGTGCAGGTGCGACTGCCTCCGCTCGCCGATCACGCGCGCGTCGTCTTTCTCCTTCGCGCGCTTCTCTTCGTCGGGCGTGAGCTCGTCGACGCGCGTGAACGCGATGGCCCGCCCGTCGGGCGACCATTCGAACCGCTGCACCGGCGTGCGCTCCTTCGTCAGTTGTCGCGCCTCGCCGCCGCCGACCGGGATCACCCAGATTTGATTCGTGCCGGCGCGGTCGGAGAGAAACGCGACCCGCGTGCCGTCGGGCGACCAGCGCGGCGACGTGTCGTTGCCTTCGCGCGTGAGCTGGATGTTGTGCGTGCCGTCGGGATCGACGAGCCAGAGGTCGCCTTCGTAGACGCTGCGCGTGAGGTCGGCGCGCGTGACGACGTAGGCGATGTGCGCGCCGTCGGGCGACCAGCGCGGCGACGAGGGCGACGGCATGGTTGCGTAGTCTTCGATTGTGAGCGCGGCGGCCGTGGCGAGGAGGAGTTGGATCATGGTTTCGGTTGATGTTCGAGCTGCAGGAAGGAGCGGGTGGAGGGATGTTTCGGTCGCGTCAGCACGTCGCGCGCCTCGCCTTCTTCGACGACCTCGCCGTCCGCGAGGATGATGGCGCGGTTCGCGAACTCGCGGGCGAAGTCGTCGTCGTGCGTCGTCACCACGAGAGTCCGGCCGCCGGCAGTGAGCTGGCGCAGCGTCTGTCCCAGCTCGAAGCGCCGCGCGGGATCGAGCGACGCGGTCGGCTCGTCCATCAACAGCAGCGGCGGATCCATGGCCATCGCCCGCGCGATGGCGACGCGCTGCGCTTCGCCGCCGGAGAGCTCACGCGGATATGCTCCGCGGCGGTGCGCGACGCCGAGCATTTCGAGGAGCTCGTTTGCACGCCGCTCCGCCTCCGCGCGTGAAACGTGCGCGACATGCAGCGGCGCGAGGGTGATGTTCTCGAGCGCCGTCAGGTGATCGAAGAGATAGTGGAGCTGGAAGACCATCCCCACTTTTTTTCGCAGCTCGCGCAGCATGGGACGCTGACCGGCATTCAGGACAACACCGTCGACGTCGATCGTGCCGCCGTCGAACGACTCCAGCGCGGCGACGGAGCGCAGCACGGTCGTCTTGCCGCCGCCGGAGAGTCCCATCAGCGCGACCAGCTCGCCGCGCTCGACGGAGAACGTGATGCCGCGCAGCACTTCGCGCGCGCCACGCTTGAGGCGCAGGTTGTCGATGCGCAGGACGCTCATTCCGACGCCGCCTTCCATCGCTCTTCCAATCGCCGCGCGAGGCGCGCGAGCGGGAGCGAGAGGATCAGATACAGCGCGGCGCAGAGCGCGCCGGGGATGACCCAGCTGCCGATGTTCGCGGCGAAGATCGAGGTCTGCTTCGTCAGCTCGACGACGGTGATGACGGAGACGAGCGACGAGTCTTTCAGCAGCGCGACGAAGTCGTTGGTCATCGGCGCGAGGGCCAGTCGAAAGGCCTGCGGGCCGCGCACGTAGCGAAAGACCTGGACCTCCGATAACCCGAGCGTGCGCGCCGCTTCGAGCTGGCCGCGCGGCACGGCTTCCATCGCGCCTCGATAGATCTCGCTTTCGTACGCGGCGTAGTTCAGGCCGAGGCCGATCAGCGCGGCGATGAAGGCCGGAAGACGGATCACGGCGGAGAGGCCGTAGTAGAGGACGAAGAGCTGCAGCAGCACGGGCGTGCCGCGAATGATCTCGACGTAGGCGGTGAGCAGCGCGCGCGTGAGCCAGCCGCCGTACACGCGCCCGGTGGCGACGACGACGCCGGCGGCGATCGCCAGCGCCATGGCCAGGACGGAGAGGAGGACGGTGATGAGGGCGGCGCGCAATAAGGACGGGAGATAGCGAAGCGTAGAGTGGAGGACAGGCACTCTTGCCTGTCCTGTCGTGGCAGTTTTCTGGACAGGCAGGATTGCCTGTCCTCCACTTTCAGCGAAGAACTTTGCTTGATACTGATCCCAGATTTCCCACTTGCGATAAATCCGCTCCAGCGTGCCGTCGCGCATGCGCGCTTTGAGAATCTCGTTGACCTGATCGCGCAACGCGCCGTTCTCGCGAGCGAGGACGGCGATGTAGTGGCCGGTGGCGACCGGACGGTCGTAGTGGGTGTGGAGGCCGGGCGTGCGCTTCATGGCGCGGGCGGCGATGATGTTGTCGAGCAGGACGGCGTCGAGGCGGCCGGCGACGACGTCTTCGTACGGGTGGACGTCGTCGTCGTAGGAGACGGGCGTGATGCCGAGCGTTTTCTGCGCTTCGAGGAGACGGTCGTAGGCCATCGTGCCGCCGAGCGTGCCGACGCGGCGGCCGCGCAGGTCTTCGAGCGATCGGAAACGATCGCGATCGGCGGCGCGCACGGTGATGGTCTCGGTGAATTCGTAGTACGGAATCGTGGCCGCGAGCGCGGCGCGCTTCGCCGGCGAGTCTTCGACGCCGCTCATGCCGATGTCGAAGTCGCCGCGCTGCACGGACTGGTCGATCGACGCCCACGCGACCTGCACGAACTGCGCTTTGCGCCCGAGCCCTTTCGCGATCTCTTCCGCGACTTCGACGTCGAATCCGACGACGTTCGCCGGATCATTCGGGTCGGCTTCGACATACGGCGCTCCCCCCTCGGAGTCGCCGCCCCAGCGAAGAATCTTCTGCTGGCCGTGCGCCGCTGCCGCGAGCACGAGCAGAAGGACGATCGTCTTAACGCGCTTCAACTTTCTTGTCGCCTGCGCGCGAATCATCGACGATGCGCCACCCCTCGTTCAACGTCAACGTGTACCCCTCGCCGCTCACTGGAACGATCAGCCGCTTCCAGTCGGACGTCAGCAGCGCGCCGCCGGTGACTTCGATCTTTCCCCACGAGGCACTCGTGCTGATGGTGCGATAGATCGTGCCGGCATCGCCGAGCGGCGTCACGGCATTCGGATCGAACGACACGCCGCCTTCGATCGGCAGCGTGAGCACCGCGCCGTCGACGAACTTTGCCCGCGCCGCGGCAAGCTCGATCCGTTTCTTTTCCGCGCGCGCGTCTTCCTCGGCGCGAACCGCGGCGTCGCCGCGCGGTTGCTTCGTTGGCTTGGCCTTCCACACGCGCGCGGCAATCGCGCCGAGGTCGTCCGACGATTTCAACGATCGCGTCCACTTCGGATCGCGCATCTCGATCAGCGTGCCCCACGCGGGGCCGCTTGCATACGCGAAGGACCGCACGTAGCTGTTGCGCTTTTCGAATGACGCGAGCTGCTTCGCAATCGGCTCCAACCGCGCGGCGATGCGCGGCTCCGCGACGGCGAAGCCGGTGTATTCGGCGAGGCCTTCGTGCATCTCCAGCAGCCGTTCTTCCTCGCCAGCTTCTTTCACCAGCGCGCGCCGCGCGGCGCGATACGCGAGCGCGTCTTCGACGGCGCGCTTCGCATCGCGGCGGCTCGCCTTCGGGTCGAGCGCACGGGCCAGCGCGCGCCACTCGAGGCGCATCCAGTAGCGCGCGTCGGCGGTGTCGAGATGCGCATTGCGCGGACCGGTCGACGGAAAGCCGAGGTCCTGCTGGATGCGATGAAAGGACTCGTGCGCCATCAGCGCGCGGCGCGCGAGCGGATCATCGGGCAGCGGCCACATGACCATCGTCCAGCGGCGGCCGTCCCAATCGACGCTCGTGTTCGCGATCGCGATCGACTCCGGGATCTTCGCCGCGAATACACGGCCGTCCGCGCCGGCGACGGCCTCGCGCGTCACGGGATCGGCGAGCACGATCGGGCCGCAGAGCGAACGGCCCCACAAGCGTCCGCTCTCGGCTGCGCACATGGCGTTGAAATCATCGAGCGCCGGCTGCGCGGCGGTGAGCGTGATCGCGAGGAGCAGGGCGTGCATTGACGCCATGCTACGCTCCCGCGCGCATGAATCGCGATCTCGAGCTGGCGCTCGAAATGGCTGACGCGGCGGACGAGATCACGATGCGCTGGTTCCGGTCGAAGACGCTCGACGTGCGCACGAAATCGGATCGCACGCCGGTCAGCATCGCAGACGAAGACACCGAGCGCATGATCCGGGCGACGCTCGCGCGCGAGCGGCCAAACGACGGGATCCTCGGCGAGGAGTTCGGCGAGAGCGGCGTGTCGGCGCGGCGCTGGGTCGTCGATCCCGTCGACGCCACGCGCAACTACATCCGCGGCATTCCCGTCTTCGGCACGCTGATCGCGCTCGAAGAAAACGGCCAGCTCGTCGTGGGCGTCGTATCGGCGCCGGCCATGGCCAAGCGCTGGTGGGCGTCACGCGGCGACGGCGCGTTCTGCAACGGCGAGCCCATTCGCGTCTCGCAAACGGCTTCCATCGAAGAGTCCTATCTCTCGTCGTATGCGTTGACGGAGCCCTATCTCACGCTCGCGCGCCGCAGCAAACGCGCGTGCGCGTTCAGCGACTTCTGGTCGCACATGCTCGTCGCCGAGGGGTGCCTCGACGTCGCCGTCGAGCCGCAACTCGCGCCGTGGGACATGGCGCCGCTGCAGATCATCGTCGAGGAAGCGGGCGGGCGGTTCACCGACACGCACGGCAACGCGCGCTACGACGGTCCGAACGGCCTGTCGACGAACGGCCTGCTGCACGATGCGGTGCTGGAGGCTTTGCGATGACGGAACAGGTGATGGTCGTGGCGCGCGAGGACATCTCCGCGTATCTCGTGGAGTTCGGACTCGTGCGCGCGCAGCTCGACGAGATCCTCGACGCGATCAACGAGCGGCATTTCTTCATCGACCGTCCCACCGCCGAGGTCTCGCCGCAATACAAGCAGATCATCCCGTATGTCGTGATCCGCCACGGCGAGGCGTGGTACCTGCTGCAGCGCACGCCCAAACAGACCGAGGCGCGGCTGCATCACAAACTCTCGATCGGCGTCGGAGGGCACATCAATCCCGACACGCCGGAGCTCCTCGACGGCTTGCAGAAAGAGCTGGAAGAAGAAGTGGACGTCGCCGGCGACTACGATCTCACCTTCGCCGGCATCCTCAACGACGACACGACCGACGTCGGGCGCGTGCACCTCGGCGCGGTCTTCATCCTCGACGCGCACGACGAGAACGTGCGCGTACGCGAGACGGAGAAGATGACGGGGCGCTGGGCGCAGCGCGAGGAGCTCGCGAGCAATCGTGACCAAATGGAAACATGGTCCCAGATCGTATTCGACGCGCTCTAGTGTTATTTTGCGCTCATGCGAAAATTATTTGGACTATTGATCCTATTCGCGACCACTGCATCTGCCGCCCCGGTGATCACGTCGATCAGTCCCACGGAGGGGACGGAGCACGGCGGGACGACCATCCTGATCCGCGGAATCGGATTCAAAAGCAGCGCGGAAGTCTTCATCGACGGAGCCCGGCCGGCCGCGCAGTCATGGCTTCCATTGACGCAGGAGCTGGAGGCGCTGACGCTGCCGCACGCACCGGGAAAGGTGACGCTGACGGTGCGCCAGGACGACGGCGAGGTCACGCTGCAGGACGCGTTCACGTACCTCGAGGACCCGTATCACATGAGCCCCTCGTCGGGACCGCGAACGGGCGGGACGCTCGTGACGATCAAGGGCGAGTTCGCGCCGACGGGTTACACGGTGCTCTTCGGCGATCGCCCCGCGCTCGGAACGTGGCGCATCTCGAATGACACGCTGCTCGCGGTGTCGCCGCCGCAAAGCGGCGTGCTCGACTCCGTGCCCATCAAGCTGTTCGAGTACGACTTCGGCGTGGCGACGAATCTCGTCTTCACCTACGTGGATGCGCCGGAGCGCGTGCTGCTGCCGCTGCTGACGGAGCCGGTGAACGGGGCGTTCGGGGCGCGGTTCGTGACGGAGCTGCGCGCGTTCAACCGTTCGTCGACGCAGGACGCGCGGATCTCGGGCCTCTCGCGAAGCTGTTGCCTGCCGGTCGTGCCCGATCCGACGCGTGACTCGATCGACGTGCAGAGGAATTCACCGCTCGCGCCGGCGGACATCGCCTACAACGGCACGCCGGGCCGTTTCGTGTTCGTTCCCACGAATCAGGCCGATCGCCTGTGGCTCAACCTGCGCGTCTACGACTCGACGCGCAGCACTCAGAACTTCGGCACCGAGCTGCCGGTCGTGCGCGACCGGGAGCTGTTCCGCAACGAGCCGATCGTCTTCACCGACGTGCCGGCCGACCCGCGCTTTCGCAACACGCTGCGCATCTACGCCGACGCCGCGGTGAAGGTGCAACTGCAGCTCGCGCGCGATGCGGTCGACTTCATCGAGGTCCGCGAGATCGACATTCCGGCGCCGAAGAACAAGTTCGATCCGTCGTACGTGCAGATCGGCGACTTGCCGGCGAACGCCGGTCCGCTTCGCATCACCATCACGCCGCCGCAGCCGGGACAGCCGGGCTTCTACACCGCCCTCTGGGCCTTCATCAGCGTCACCAACAACGACACACAGCTCATCACCACGATCCGTCCATGAAAAAACTAACCTTCATCACACTGCTGCTGTTCGCCACCGCCGCATTCGCCGAAAATTTCTCGATCACGCCGAGCTCCGGACCGGCGGCCGGAAACACGGTCGTCACGATCAAGGGAAGCATCTTCTCGTCACAGCCCAGCGTGTCGTTCAACCACATCAAGGTTCCGGCCTGGAAGATCGCCAGTGACACCGTCCTGGCGATCGCGCCCCCGGGTGAGCCGGGAAGTGAAGTGGAAATTCATGTCGTCGACGATGACCTCGTCCGCGTGGCGGATGTTCGCTACCGCTATGAAAACGGCGAATTCGACTCGCGCGAGCGCATCCTCCTGCCGCTGCTCATCCCGCCGGTGAACGGCGCGTTCGGCTCGCGCTTCGTGACCGAGCTGCGCGGCTTCAATCGCTCGGCGACGGAAGAGGCGCAGATCTACGGCCTCACGCGATTCTGCATCTGCAGTCCGCCGCAGTTCCCCGATCCGACGCGCGATCACTTCGACCTCGAGCCGCGCGGAGCGATGCAGGTCGGGGAACCGGTCCTGAACGGCAATCCCGGCCGCTTCGCGTTCGTGCCGAAGAATCAAATCGATCATCTGTGGCTCAACCTGCGCGTCCGCGATACGAACCGCAGCGCCGAAAACCTCGGCACGGAGCTGCCGATCGTCCGCGACCGCGATCTCTTCCACTACGAACCGATCATCTTCCACGACGTGCCGACCGACCCACGGTTCCGCAACACGCTGCGCATCTATGCCGACGCCGCGGTGACGCTCACGGTAACGGCCCACCGCCTCGAGCGCCTCGGCATCATCGATCTGGTCTTCAGCCGCGAGGTCACGCTGCCGGCGCCGGCGAACCGCTTCGACCCGTCGTACGTGCAGATCGGCGATCTTCCCGCCGGCGTCGGGCCGGTTCGCATTACCATCGCCTCACCGGAACCGGGACAGCCCGGTTTCTACACCGCGGTCTGGGCGTTCCTCAGCGTGACGAACAACGACACGCAGTTGATCACCACGATCCGGCCCTGATAAAAACAATGACGACATGCCGCTCGTTTTCGCGCTGCTCGAAGTGATTCTCCTCGGGACGGGTTTCCCCCGTCCCGATCCCGCGCGCGCCGCGTCGTCGGCCGCGATCGTCGCCGGCGACAAATGGTTCGTCGTCGACGCCGGCCGCGGCGCGACGATGCGCATCGCCTCGACGGATCTGAAGTACGCGAATCTGAAGGCGGTCTTTCTCACGCACCTGCACTCGGATCACACCGCCGGCCTGCCCGATCTCTTCAATACGTCGTGGCAGTTCGGACGGAAGACCGTGCCGCTGGAGCTGTACGGACCGCCGGGCACGAAGCGCCTCTCGGACGCGATGCTGCAGTTCTTCGCCGACGACATTCATCTGCGCCGCGATCTGCTCGAGAAGCATCCCGCCGCCGGCGCGACGATCCGCACGCACATCGTGAAGGAAGGCGTGGTGTACGACGACGGCGAGGTGAAGGTGACGGCGTTCGCGGTCGATCACAAGCCGGTGCGCGACGCGTTCGGCTATCGCTTCGAGTCGCGCGGCGAAGTGATCGTGATCTCCGGCGACATGAGACCGAATCCGAATCTCCTTCGCTACGCGAAGGGCGCGGACGTGCTCGTGCTCGAAGCGTATCTGCCGGAGTTCTTCGACAAAGTCGACACACCCGAAGTCGCCGCGCGCCTCAAGAGCTATCACACCAGCGCGGAAGAAGCGGGCGAGATCGCCGCCGCGGCGGGCGTGAAGACGGTGGTGCTGACGCATCTGATTCCCGGCAACGAGGACGAGACGTTTCGCGAGCGGGCGGCGCGAAAGTTCAAGGGGACGATTGTCGTGGGAAGGGATCTGATGCGTTTGGACTGCGGCAGCACAGCTGCCGCTTTCCCATAGCTGTGGGAAAGCGGTGGCTTTCGCCACCGCAGTCCAAAACGAATCACTTTCCTGCGAAGAACACCGGATCGCCCGAGGCGTTGTCGATCATCGAGCCGTAGGCGAACACCTTCGCGTTCGCGTCGCCGCGCACGTAGAGCGTGAAGCTGCCGGTCGAGGCGGAGATGCTCGGGAAGAGTGCGGTCACGGCCTGCTGCATCCCCTCACCCGGCTGCAGCACGATCTTTGTGCTCGCCAGCTCGAAGCCCGCCGGGGAGAGCAGCGTCACGGTCAGCTCCTCGGCGTCGCTTCCGCCGTTGAGCACTCCGAGGTTCGAGCGATAGCTGACGTCGGAGCGCAGGCCCGGCACGAACTGCTCGTTGCCGAACGCCTCGACCGGATCGATCGACTGGCCGAACGTTCCGCCGCGCTCGTCCGTCGTGTACGTGCGGCTCGAAACCACCGGCGCGCTGTTGCCGCTCCAGCTGATGAGCAGCGGATTGCCGCCCTGGCCGTAGCCGAACTGCGTGAGAACGTCGGCGAGCAGAAACGTCTCGCGTGCGCCGAGCGACAGCGTCTTCGTCGTGTCGGAGTAGCGGACCGACAGGAAGATCCGCGCGTTCGACGGATTGAAGAACATCACGTCGCTGCGCCAGAACGTGCCGTTCGCGCCGTTCGCGCGTGCGACGACCGGGATCGTCATCGAGTTGCCGCCGCGGCCCGGCATCGCCTGCACGTACACCGGATCCTGGCTCAGGTTGTCGAGGATCGACGCGTACGCCGTCACGGCGTCGCTGGCCGACATCGTCACGCGCATCGAAAGCGCGTTGTACGAGCGGCCGGCGGTCTCCGGAAAGTACGACGACAGCGACGACTGCTGGAAGTTGTTCGCCGGAATCGTCACGTTCGCGGTGCTGACCGTACCGCCGTTCGCGTCGAACAGCGTCAGCGTCGCGCCGACGTCGTTGTTGCCGCGATTCACGAGGCCGATGTTCGTGCGGTACGAGGCATTCGACTGAATGCCGGTGAGATAAAGCGTGGTCGTGAGATCGCCCGACTTCACGTCCGGCACCGACTGGCCGTACGTGCCGAGGCTGCCGTTCGTGAACGTGCGGCTGGTGATGCGCAGCTGCGCGGCGCTGCCGGCGCTCGTCGCCTCGACGGCCACGGCGCCCGCGCCGTTGGCGATGCCGAAGAGATCGAGCAGCGTGTTCGCGTAGATGATCGACTGCCGCGGCCCGAGGAAGATCGAGCGCGTCACCATCGTGCCGCCGGCGGCGGGGATGAAGAGCGCGGTCACGCTCGCCCCCTGCGTGCCGGCGTTGAAGAGACTGAGCTCCGTGCGCCACGACGTGCCGCCGATGCCGTTCTGCTGCGCGGCGGCGGAGATGAGCGAGCGGTACGGCGGCAGTGAGGCCACCGTGATCGACTTGATGGCCGTGCTCGAATTCGCCGAGTTCGCGGCGTAGAGGGACACGGTGTACGTGCCGGGGCCGCCGTAGCTGTGCACCGGATTCTGTGCAGTCGACGTCGAGCCGTCGCCGAACGACCAGATCCACGTCGTCGGGGAGCCGCTGGAGCGATCGGTGAACGTCACGTTCTCGCCGACCGACGGCGTGGACGTGCTGGCGTCGAACGCGGCGTTGACCGCCGGCACGGTCGGAGCGCCGTTCGCGACGAAGATGGTTTTCGTCAGGTTCGCCGCCTCGGTGCCGCGCGTGATCGAGAGCGTCACCGGATAGCTGCCCGGCGCCGCGAAACGCTTCGACGGATTCTGCTGCTGCGAGATCGTGCCGTCGCCGAACGTCCAGTACCACGACGTCACGCCGCCGGTCGATTGATCGAGGAACGTCACGTCGTCATTCGTCGTCGGGCTCGCTGGCGACCAGTTGAAGGCCGGCGTGAGCGCGTTCGTCACGCTGACGGTGTGAGAGACCTGCGAGCTCGCGCCGTTGCTGCTCACGGTGAGCGTGACGGTGTACACCCCGCTGCGCGTGTAGCCGTGCTGCGCGTTCGTCGTCGTCGCGCTCGCGCCGTCGCCGAAGTTCCAGACGCGCGACGTCACGGTGCCGAGCGATTCGTCGAGGAACGTGAAGTTCGTACCGACGTTGCCGGTGAACGGCGTGTAGCTGAAGCGCGCGGTGAGCTGCGTGGCGACGGTCGCCGTGGCGATGTTCGAGTTCGCCGAGGTGCCGGCGGAGTTGGAGGCGTTGACGTAGAAGCGGTACGAGCCGCCGGTGAAGCCGCTCAGCGTCGTGCCGGTGACGTTCGCGTTGACGTCGGCGACTTTGGTGAAGGAGCCGGTCGCGGTCGCATAGTAGATCGACTGCGAGGTCTCGTTGGTCGCGTTGTCGGTCCAGCTCAGCGCGACGCTCGCGCCGGCGGCCGCGGCGAGGAGGTTCGACGGCGCGGAAGGCACGGTCGTCGTTCCGCCGCCGCCACCACCCCCGCCGCCCGTCTGCGTGCCGTTCGGATAGAGCCAGCGCGCGGCGGTCTGATCGTCCGTGCGCAGCGACGGACCGGCTCCGGTGACGAACGCGTACATCAGCGCGCCGGAGCTCTCGCTGTGGCCGAAGCCGAGGGTGTGGCCGAACTCGTGAGAGATGATCTCGGCGAGACGGTTGCTGCTCATGTTGCTCGACGTCACGCCGTCCTGAATCGTGAGATTGCCTTCGCTGATGTTGTACGCCGTCTTCGCGCCCGCGGTGTGCGTCGCATCGGCCGCGAACGGCGCGTTCCACGTGCCCACGCTGCCGACGCCGCTGAAGCCGCCCGTGCCGACGACGCCCGATCCCGTGAACGTGCCGCTGATCTCGTTCAGCGGATCGTTGAACAGCACTTCATTGACGCCGTTGCTTGCCGACAGTCCGCCGAAGTTGCCGCTGCGCACGCCGGAGTAGCTGTAGAGAATCTTGGCCTGCGAAAAGTTCGTCCACGCCGCCATCGCGGTCGACATCTCGTTCACGCCGCCGCCGCTGTATCCCGGCTGCGATCCGCCGCTGAACCAGTTCGCGGCACCGCCGGTATCGAATCGTCCCCACCGGTAGACCTGCGGCTCTGCGAGGAGGGTGAAGTTTTCGCGCGCGCCGCCGGTCGTGCCCGGCTTCGCCAGCACCGGATTCTCGACGCCGTAGTTGCGGACGCCCGCGCGTCCGGCGATACGATCGACGACGAAGGTTTCGAATTTCACCGCGTCGCGCTGCACGTTCTTCGTCGAGTGTACGGGCTCGAAGTTCGCGTCGAGCATCACCACGTCCGCGTCGATGTCGTCGCGCAGCCAGAGACGCCGGCCGTCGAGCTGGCGGCCTTCCGTCAGCTTGCCGACAAACAAATCGATAGTCCGGTAGCCGCCTTTCGGCGACGACTCCAGGAACAGCATCACGCGCTCGCCGCTCTTGAGCTCCGCGGCGCCGAAGACTTTGGAGAATCGCCCGTTGGTCTCGCCGCCCAGCTCCCGCACGGTGATGGTCTGCGCGACCTGCCCTTTGATGGCCGACTCGACCGTCACCGAAGCCTCGGTATAGATCGCGCCGTCGCGCTCGACCGCGTTCGTGGAGAGAATCGTTCCGGTGACGATCACCGGGGATTTGGCAATGAGCTGCTCGTCGGTCGGCATGACGATCGTCGTCGCGGAAGCGGCCGCGGCAACCATCGTCAAGACACACGTCAACCCGTACACCCGAAAAAGATTCATGAGGTCTCCTGAAGTTATTCGGCAGAACGGGGAGCGGAAAGGAAGTGATTCCCCGAGGAGAGATTCCGATGTTGCGGCGCTGTCACAACGCGCCCATGGTCGCGCCCCTGGAGGCCGCCGAGCGTGATCGGTGTCACGATTCGCCCCCGATGAAGACGAACGCCGCGCGCCTCCTCGACTCCCTCGGCATCCGCTACGAGGTGCGCGAGTACGAAGTCGATCCCGACGATCTCGCGGCGGAGAGCGTGGCGCGCAAGGTCGGCCTCCCGCCGGAGCAGGTATTCAAGACGCTCGTGGCACGCGGCGACAAGCACGGCGTCTGCTTCGCGGTCGTGCCCGGCGATCAGCAGCTCGATCTCAAAGCGCTCGCGCAGCTCACCGGCGACAAGAAGATCGACACCGTGCCGCTGAAAGACGTGCAGCCGCTGACCGGCTACATCCGCGGCGGCGTGACCGCGCTCGCGGCGAAGAAGAGCTATCCCGTGTTCGCGGACGAAACGATCGAGCTGTTCGACACGATCTCGATCTCGTCCGGCATGCGCGGCGCGCAACTCCTCCTCGCGCCGGCCGACTACCTCCGCGCGACGGAAGCGACGGTGGGACCGATCGCGAAGGAGAAATAGAATGCGCCCACGCCCGTTTATGGAGCGGCAGGCTTCAGCCTGCCGGCCGCTTTGATGGGGAGTCGCCAAGTGGTAAGGCAGCGGCCTTTGGAGCCGCCATTCGGAGGTTCGAATCCTCCCTCCCCAGCCACCGGGCACGGCCCGGTGCGTGGGTTAGCCTAGCCTGGACGCGCGTTTTGCATCCCTTCTGCGATCACGTTACGTGAGGGCCACTCTCCTGAGAGCGCCCCATGGGACCCCTCCTTTGCTGCTGCACGTACCCGCTGAAGTTCCGACGTAATGCCTCGGACATGAGTATCCATATGCCGGAGGGCCATCCGGTCGCTGCCCCGGAAGTTCTTTAAGAGTTCGCCTGTGACTCCGTTGCTTGGATGACCGGCCGCAGCTCTTGCGTCGGAAGATTGACCCAAGTCCATGTGAGCGGCAGTGCTTCGCCGACGTACTTCCCGTGCGGTCCGGCCTCGTAATAGGCGACGGGCAAGCTGCTCGTCGAGTTGGCCGACGCGATGATTGCACTTCCCGCCGATACGATCGTGCAGCAGAGGCGCATTCTCGAATTCACCGAACGCTGCGGGAAGCGGATGCTCAATTGAATTGGGCGGTGCCGGGCAGTAGATGCATTTGTTTGTGGCTGCCACGGGCACGTGAACGAGAATGGCCGAGACAGAAATTCGAGACGCGAGTAACTCGAAGGTACAACCTCTCAATCTGCGGTTCGCGGCACCGTGCTAGCATGTACATCAACATGTACATGAGGTGACCTGATGCGCAAACAGCAGTCAATCGCTGAGGCGCGAAAGAACCTGCCCCAACTCGTTCGGGATGCGGAAGAGGGGAAGGCGGTCGAGCTGACTCGTCGCGGTGAAAGCGTGGCCGTATTGCTCGGTCGGAGAGAATACGAGCGGCTGGCAATGCGCAGTCGCCGATTTTCGGAGGCGTGGAACGCATTCACCCGAGAAGTCGATCTCCGCGATCTGGACATCGATCCCGACGAAATCTTTGACGATGTGCGGGACACCCTTCCTGGTAGGAATGTCGGCCTTTGAGTCTGAAGTACCTGCTCGACACGAATGTGGTTTCTGAGGCTCTCCGGCCAAGCCCTCGACGCGGGGTCATCCAAAGATTGAGTCGCCACGAGGACGAGATTGCAATCTCCTCGGTGGTCTGGCACGAGCTGCGGTTCGGGGCTGAGCGGCTTCCACCTTCACGCCGCCGCGACGTGATTACCCGGTATCTGGATGAAGTCGTTCTCGCGGCGATCCCGATTCTTGATTACGACCGCGCTGCCGCGGAGTGGCACGCGAAAGAGCGCGCTCGTCTGGCAGCCCGGGGAGAAACGCCGTCGTTCGCGGATGGCCAGATCGCAGCCATTGCGCAGGTCAACGATCTGACTCTCGTAACGTTCAACGTCGCCGATTTCCGCCGGTTTCACGAGCTTCGCATCGTGAGTTGGTAGGAAGGCATCACCGCGGTGGCGGCGCAGACAAACCCTCTCGCCTCGCGAGACAAACCCTCTTATCTCGCGAGACCGACCTCTCGCCTCGTGAGGCAAACCTCTTGCCTCGCGAGACAACCCTGCCGGCCTCGTGAAACCAACCTTTTGCCTCGCGAGACAACCCCGCTTGCCTCGTGAGACCAACCGTTTGTCTCGCGAAACAACCAAGGTTGAGTAGCGCATCAAACACGTTGATTCACGAATCAAAAGTTTTGACCCATCAGGGCAACCGTTTCACCTCGCCGGGCAAGGACCTTTGCCTCGCGCGGCAAAAATCTCGCTTCGCAAGGCAATAATCTCGGTTCGCGGGGCAAGAGGGCGAGGGTGAGTGGGCTAAAAGTCAGCCCAGAGGGCCTAAGCGCTTTTGTACGCCACTCAACCTTGGTTGATTCGCGAATCAAAGGCGTCGATTCGCAAGTCGCCGGCTCGCGGTCACCGCGGCGGCGGAGGCCGATGCGCTTCCCTCTCCTCTTGCAACGCGCTCCATTGCGCCTGCGTCAGAATCGCGCGCTGCGCGGCGAGCAGGGCAATCTGCTTCCGCAGCAACTGATCGCGGAGGGTAGCGAAGCGATTGCCGGCGGCGAGGATGGTGTCGCCGCTGGAAGCCGCGCGCACTTCGCGAGCTGCCTTCATCGCCTCGCGCTCCAGGCGCGCGATCTCTTCGGCCTGAGGCTTCAGCTTATCCAGCTTCTGCGTCTGGTCCGGGGTGAGCTTGACGAGACGGGCAAAGTCCGGAGGGAGGAGGAACTCGGGGCCGCGCGGCGGTGGAGGTCCGGAAGGCTGGGCCGCGAGCGTGAGCGAGGTGAGGAGAAGAACGGTGAGGGTCGCGTTTCGCATGTTTGTTTGCGCGGCGGCCACCCGCGTCTAAACAGGGCCGCCGCGCTCCCGATTATCGGCTATCGATGCGGTGCATCACCTCCTGGACCGCTTGCGCGGAGAAATTCGACTGCTCCCCGAAAGGCTTCGAACCTGGCTCTCTGCTCGCTCGTGAGAAGAGCGAGAAACTTGGCGTCGGCGGCTTCGTGCGCGCTCTTGATCTGCTCATGCAGCGCGCGAATCTGTTCGTGGATCGGCTCGACCGAGGCGCGGAATTCTTCGTGGATCGTCTCGGCGGCGGCCTTCTGGCCGTCGGTGAGGCCGAGGTAATCGGCGAGGGCGTTGGCTTCGAGAGGCGGCGGCGGACCGTTGGGGCGCGGCGGGCGCTGCGCGAATGCGCTGCTTGCGATGAGAAGAGCGACGATTGCAATGATGCGTTTCATGGCCCGCAATATCGCGCCGCCGCGCGGCAAAGACTTCATGAGCGGGAAAGAACTTCGTAAGAAACGTAAAACCTCGGCGCGGCGCGGGCGGCGGCGGCAGCGGGCGCGTTAGACTCCGGAGGCGAATGGGTCTCCCCCGAGGAACGAATGCGCTGCTCGTGGCGCTCCTGCTGCTGCTCGCCATCGGCCTGGCCGTGCTGGCGACGCTGCAGTATCGGTGGATCGACCGCGTCACCGAAGCCGAGCGGCAGCAGATGAAGGCCAACCTCGACTTCGCCGCGCGGCGCTTCACCGACGATCTTCGCGCGGAGCTGAATCAACTCTTCGACGCGTTCGGAGAACCGGACCGCGGCGACCTCGCGCAGCGATACGAAGAGTGGTCGCGGAGCGCGCAACATCGATCTCTGCTCGACGCGGTGTACGTCGCCGAACCGGGCGGACTCAAACGATTCGACGTCGACACGCGCCAGTTCGTCGACGCGTCGTGGCCGCCGTCGCTCGAGCCGGTCCGCCGCCATCTTCAGGAGCACCGTGGAGCGGCGGGCTTCAGCCCGCCGAATGAAGAACCCGGCGGGCTAAAGCCCGCCGCTCCACGCGAACGCTGGAGAGGACCGTTCCTCTCCGAAGTGCCGGCATTTTTCTATCCGCCGCGTCCCCCGCGCCGCGAATTCGAACCTGAAGGACGACCGCAGGGCGGCGGATATCCCGTCATCGTCGTACTCAGCCGCAACGGTCTAACAAAAGACATCCTCCCGGCGCTCGCCGACCGCTACTTCTCCACCGCGCGCAAAAACGAATACGACCTCGCGCTGATGAACGGCGGAGATCTCTTCTATCGCACGAACGCGAGCTGGCCGGACGGAAAGACGCCCGCGGACCTCGAGCACGAGTTCGTCCCGCTCGACCGCCGCGGAATGCGCACGCGCCGCCCTGAAATCCCGATTCCCGAGCCGATTCCCGCCTGGCGCCTGCTCGTGCATCGCCACGACGGGAGTCTCAACACCATCGTCGCCTCCACCCGCAACCGCAATCTCGCCGTCAGTTTCGCGATCCTCTTCATCCTCGGCGCGACCGCCGGGGTGCTGGCCGCGCTCCTTCGCCGCGCCGATCGCCTGCGCGCGCAGCAGACGCACTTTGTCGCGGCCATGAGTCACGAGCTCAACACGCCCATCGCCGCGCTGCGCTCCGCGGGCGAGAATCTGAAAGACGGCATCGTCGCCGACCGCGAGAAGCTCGCGCGCTACGGCGAGACGATCGTCAAAGAGGCCGCGCGCCTCGGCGACATGGTCGGCCAGGTCCTCGAGTTCGCCGGCATGCAGGCGCGCTCCCGGCCGCTGCCGCTGCAGCCCGTCGACGTCGCGAGCGTGATCCATGAAGCGATCGCGCAGTGCCAGTGGATTCTCAACGGCACGAAGATCGACATCGAGGCGAACGTCGACGACGAGCTCCCGCCGGTACGCGGCGACGCGCAGGCGCTCACGCGCGCAATCCAGAATCTCATCGCCAATGCCATCCGCCACGGCGGCAGCGGGCAGTGGGTGGGCGTCCGCGCCACGCGCGAAACGGACGGCGTGACGATCACGGTCGAAGATCGCGGGCCGGGCGTCGACGGGCGCGAAGCGGCGCGGCTCTTCGAGCCGTTCTATCGCGGGCGCGGGAGCGGCGGCACGCGCGGCGCGGGCCTCGGCCTGGCGATCGTGCGGCAGATCGCCATCGCCCACGGCGGCTCGGTCGACATCGATCGCAAAAAGCGCGGCGGCGCGGCGTTCGCGTTCCATCTCCCCGCGGCGGTGGAACATGCCTGAGGCACCGCAGCGCCGCATCCTCCTCTGCGAAGACGAGGAGAGTCTCATCCTCACGCTGCGCGACCGCTTGCAGAGCGAGGGTTACGACACGAGCGTCGCGAGCGACGGCGAGAGCGCGCTCGAGACGGCGACGAAGAGATCGTTCGACTGCATCCTCCTCGACATCGCCCTGCCGAAGAAGAACGGCTTCGACGTCTGCCGCGATCTCCGCGGACGCGGCGTGCAGACGCCGATCCTCATGCTCACCGCGCGCGGCCAGGTCATCGACCGCGTGCTCGGATTGAAGCTCGGCGCCGACGACTATCTGACGAAGCCGTTCGAGATGGCCGAGCTCCTCGCGCGCATCGAGGCGCTCCTGCGCCGCGCGCGCACGCTCGCCGCGAGCAGCGCCGACGCGTACTCATTCGGCAATGTCGAAGTCGACTTTCGCCGCGCCGAAGTGAAACGCGACGGCGCGCCGGTCGAGCTGTCTGGACTGGAGCTGAAACTGATGCGCTACCTCATCGAGCACCGCGGCTCCGTGCTCTCGCGCGATGAGCTGCTGGAAAAAGTGTGGGGCTACGACGCGACGCCGGTGACGCGCACCGTCGACGTGCACATCGCGTCGCTGCGCCAGAAGCTGGAGACAAATCCCGCGCGGCCGGAGTTCATCCTCACCGTACATGGCCTCGGCTACAAATTCGTGGGATGACTTCGGGACTTTATCCCGCGTCTCCGCGCGGGATAAACTAGAAAACGTGGGATGATGTCAGGCAGTCCCTCCGTCCAATGCGCCCCCTCATTCTCACGCTCCTCCTCTCTCTCCTCGTCCGGCCTCTGTTCGCGAGCGCGCCGTATCTCGTCACCGACCTGAAAACGACGTCTGACTTCGCCGGTTCGTCCGACGCGATCTATCTCGGAGCCCTCAACGGCATTGTCTTCTTCGGAGCTCGCGTCGAAGGCCAGCAATACGCGCTGTGGCGCACCGACGGCACCCCCGGCGGCTCGTTCAAGCTGGTGACGCTCGCCTACGATCCGATCTACGGATACCCGTACGCCGGACTCGTGTCCAGCGGAGGCTTCGCCTACTTCGGAGCGCATGACAGCGAGGGGTGGAAGTTGTGGAAGAGCGACGGCACCGTCGCCGGCACGAGCGCGGTGACGCCGGCCTCGCCGACTCACCTCGCTCCGGTGGCGGTATTGGCGCAGGGACGAATTGCGGTCCTCACCTACCCCGCGGCAGGACGCCAGCTCTGGGTCTACGACAGCAACGGCTTTCGCAGCCTCGGCACCACGATTTCCAATCCGCAATCTCTCATGGTCGCCACGATGGGCGGCAACCTCTACATCGGAAGTAACGCCGGCATCTGGAAGAGCGACGGCACCGAAGGCGGAACGAGCAAGATCTCCTCGACGGCCGCGTTCAATCTCGCCGCCACGAACGACCGGCTGTTCTTCGCCGGCTCGAGCGTCGAGGCCGGAGGCGAATTGTGGGTCACCGACGGCACGAGCGCCGGCACGCACCTCGTGACCGATCTTCGCCCCGGCACGGCCTCCACGTTCGTGTACGGCGCGTCGGCGATCACGGCATTCGGAAACGGCGTCGCGTTCACCGGCGCGAACGGCGAATTCGGCATCAGCGACGGCACGCCCGCGGGCACGCGCGTCGTCCGCACCGGCGCGAAGCCGACTTCCTTCGTGCCGTACGCGATGCGCGTTTTGAACGGCGTCCTCTTCTTCGCGTTCGATGACGGTGCGCATGGACGCGAGTTGTGGCGCAGCGACGGCACCGACGCCGGCACGCGGATGGTTCGCGATCACAACCGGCAGGCGGCCGACATCACCACCATGGCCGCGGGAGCGACGCGCGTCTATTACTACGACATTGCCGACGCCGACGGACGCGACCTCGAATTGTTCGAAAGCGACGGCACGGAAGCCGGGACGCACGTCGTGTATCGACCCGGCGGCACGAAGTGGCGCGGAAGCGCGGGAACTTCGAAGACGCTGATCACCGTCGGAGATACCGTCATCTTCAATACCGACGACGGGGAGCACGGCTCGGAGCCGTGGGTCAGCGACGGCAGCGAAGGCGGCACGCGGCTGCTCGCGAACGTCGCCGTCGACGCGGTGGGATCGTCGTATCCCGACTCCCTGATCGCCGGCGCCGACCGCATCTACTTCAAGGCGCGCGGCAATGAAACGCCGGCGGGAGTCTGGAGCACCGACGGCACGGCGGCCGGCACGCGGCAGGTTGCGGATCAGGAATCGGCGCTCATGGCCACGAACGGCAACACGCTCTACATGAAGCGAGGCAAGGTCTCGACCGTGCTTCCGCAATTGTGGAAGAGCGAAGGCGGACCTCCCGGCACGGACGTGCTGGTGAAGGATTTCGACCAGGGCTTCAACATCCCCGCGGTCTACGGCGTGTACCCCATCGACGGCCGCGTCTACGTCATCGCCGAAGATGGGCGCACGACGCAGCTGTGGATCACGGACGGCACCACGGCCGGCACGAAACCGCTCACGCGGTTCTTCATCGATGTACCGTCCGCGCCGGTCTCGGCAGGCAATCAGACGTACTTCATCGCCAGCAACTCGACCGTGTTTGCGACCGACGGAACGCCGGAGGGCACGCGCAGCGTCGCCCGCGCGGTCGACACGACCGGCCCACTGTCGCCGCTCGTTCCATTCGGCGGTTCGCTGCTGTCGTTCGTCGAGGTGCAGAGTGCCCACGAATCGCAGCTCATTCGATTCTCCGGAACCGCGGGCGATGCCGCGATCATCAAACATCTCCCCGGTGGCTCGCGCGCGCAAGTCGCGTCGATGGGCAGCTCCGTTCTGTTCTCGTGGTGGGCCGACTCGCTGCATCCGAATCAGCTTTGGAAGACCGACGGGACGGCAGCGGGAACGCAGCTCGTCCGGGACTTCGACGTGCCCGGCATCGTGACGCTCGAGGCGTTCGCGTCCCTCGGTACGCGGGTCGTGTTCGTCGTCGACGACGGCGTGCACGGGCGCGAGCCGTGGGTCAGCGACGGCACGGCCGACGGAACGAGACTGTTGCGCGACCTCACTCCCGGCAGCGGGTCGGGTGTGTTCGGTCCCTTCTTCGTGGCCGACGGCATTGCCTACTTTGCAGCGACCGAACCGGTCCACGGCTCGGAGTTGTGGCAGACCGACGGCACTCCGGAAGGAACGCAGCTCGTGGCCGACATCGAGCCGGGAACGAAGGGATCGTCGCCTGCCGGCTTCGCGCGGCTCGGCAACACGCTCTATTTCAGAGCGACCACCGAGGCCACCGGCGCCGAGCTTTGGGCCTATCCGCTTCCCGCCACCTCCGCGATCCGGATCGAAGACACGCGCGTGCCCGAAAACGCTTCGACGGCGACGCTCACGATCCGGCTCACGCAACCGGCTTCGCAGCAGGTGACGGTCGAGTACGAAACCGCGGACGACACCGCGAAGAGCGGCAGCGATTACACGGCGAAGAGCGGCAGCGTCGTGTTCGGGCGCGGCGAGAGCGCGAAGTCGATCTCGGTGGCCATCGCGAATGACGCCACGCCGGGCACGATCCGCTCGTTCTTCGTGCGCGTTCGCAACGCGAGCGTTCCGGTCGAGCGCGCCGCGGGGGCGGTGGTCATCGAAGACGACGACATCGCCGCCGACGTCGCGGTCTCGCTCTCGGCCACCGATTACCTGCCGATGCTCACCGTGACGAATAACGGTCCGTCGGCCGCATCCAACGTGCGGCTCTGCATGGCCACGCCGCCCCAGCAGACGGCCTTCAGCTGCGGCGAGCCGTTCGAGCTCGCGGCGGGCGAGAAACGTTTTCAGCAGGTAAGCAGTTCGACCGCCGCCTCGATCGTGGCCAGGGTCTCGTCATGGGAAACGGATGCGAATCCGGCAAACAATGCGAACACCTGGCTGTCCTCCGGCTTCGCGTCGAGCTCGATGTTTGTCGCGCCTCCGGCGCTGCGCGTCGGGGAAACCGGATCCATCTCGGTGGGGCAATACAAATCCAACGACCCGACGGACGTGCAGCTGACGTCGTCGGATCCGTCGGTCGTCCGCGTCCCTGCCGCGGTGACGATTGCCGCCGGGACAACGAGCGCGGCGACGACATTCACCGCGCTCAAGCCCGGCACGGCGACGATCTCCGCGAAGACGCGCTACAACACCGAGACCGCGCTCGTGCGGGTCATCGGCGCCGGCGAAGCCGTGCGCGCGACGCCCGCGACGCGGTTCGACACCATCAGCGTCTGGACCTTCGGCCAGCCCAACCACCTCCGCGTCCTCGTGAACGGCGTCGGGTACAGCGGCGTGCAGCCGACCGGCACCGTGCAGTTCTTCGAGGACGGAAAATTGCGCGGCAGCGCTCCGCTGGTGGGACAAGTCGCCCAGCTTCCCCTCCCTGATCCGCTCCTCGGCGCCCGCACCTACACCGCGTCCTACAGCGGCGACGCGACCTTCTTCGATGCGGCCGTGGCTCCGCAGCAGATTTTCGTCCACCGGGGGATTGTCTCGATCGCCGCGGCGGCGATCCCGGGAACGGCGAACGTGCTGATCAGCGTGCGCGGAGTGAAGGGCTACGTGCCGGCCGGAACCCTCACCGTGACGGAGAACGGCGCGCCGCGCTCCGTTTCGGGAGCGCTCGCGAAAACGAGTGAGAGCAGCGGCTCGACGACGGCGACCGGCTTCTCGCCGGCCTCGCGAACCGTGTCGATCGTCTACTCGGGCGACTCGCAATACGAGCCGGCGACCGTGACGATCCCGATCGGCGGTCCGCGCCAGCGGTCGGCGAGACACTAGCGTCACCATCGCGGGATCTGGCGCTATCGTTGTATTCGTGAACGACATGTCACGGAATCGCATGCCCACCCTCTTCTTCGGCCACGGCAATCCGATGAACGCCATCGAAGACAACGCCTACAGCCGCGCCTGGGCCGCGTTAGGCCGGGCGCTGCCGAAGCCGAAGGCGATCCTGTGCGTCTCCGCGCACTGGTACCTGCCGGGAACGCTCGTGACCGCGGTCGAGAAGCCACGCACGATTCATGACTTCGGCGGATTTCCGCGGCCGCTCTATGAAGTGCAATATCCGGCGCCCGGCGATCTCGCGCTCTGCAAGCGCGTGCAGGAGCTGACGGGCGCGCGATTCGACGAGGAGTGGGGACTCGATCACGGCACGTGGTCCGTGCTCGTGCATGTCTTTCCGGATGCAAACATTCCGGTCGTCCAGCTCAGCATCGACGAAACGCAGCCGGCGGCCGTTCATCACGAGATCGGAAGAAAACTCTCCGCGCTGCGCGAGGAAGGGATCCTCGTCATCGGCAGCGGAAACCTCGTGCACAACCTGCACACGTTTGCGTGGGGCCGCCATGCGGTCGAACCGTTCGACTGGGCGGTGCGCTTCGAGACCAGCGCGCGGGAATGGATCACGTCCGGCGATCACACGCCGCTCATCGAGTACGAGAAGCTCGGGCGCGACGCGATGCTCTCCGCGCCGACGCCCGATCACTACCTCCCCCTCCTCTACATCCTCGGCGCGCGGCGCGAGGACGACGAGGCGAGCTTCCCCGTCGAGGGGGTCGACGGGGGCTCGGTGTCGATGTTGACGGTGATGTTCAATTAGTACCGCCCGTTGCGGACGCTCTCGATGCGATACGCCTCGAACACGCCGCCCCGGTTGTAGTCGCCGACGAACGTCACCACGTCGCCGCGGCGCAGATCATTGAGATCGACTCCGCGCCGGTCGCGGCGGCCGTTCTGCATGTAGACGCTCACGCGCCGTCCGCTGCGCTCATCGCGCACGGTGACGGTGCCGCGATGGTCGACGCGCTCGACGATGCCGCGCAGGTAGTCGCGATCGTACGAACCGTAGCCGCTGTTGCCGCGGTAGCCGTTGTCGACGAAATCGCACGAGTCGGCGTAGTAGTCGTTGTTGCCGCCCCACGATCCGCCGAGGCGAATGCTGATGCCGACGCGGAGATCGTTGTGGCGTCCGCGGAACGCCGACTGCGGAACGTGATACCAGCGGTTGTCGCTCTCGAGCTGGATGCGAAAGCCGCCGTTGTCGCGGCTGAAGCTCCGCACGCGCCCTTCGAGCGTCGCCGAACGCCGGCTGTCGCCGCGGCGCGAATCATTGCGCCAACTGTCGTTCGTCTCGTTTCGATGACGCGGTTCCGCGAACGCGGACGAACTCACCATCATCACCATCACTGCTCCTGCTGCTGCGAACTTCATTGTTTTCTTCATTTTGCCCTCCATGGCCAATTACTCACGGCGGGTGCATTTCGCAACCGATGCGCCATTCGGGACAGAATTTGCTTCGGAGGAACGCTCGATGTCGAAGCGAATCATTCTCGTAACAGCTCTTCTCCTCACGTTCGCATGCACCACCACCACCACGACGACCACCAGCGACAATCGTCTCGAGACCACGCCGCGCCATGACGAATGGGTCACCATCGACAGCGCGGGACGCCCGCTGCACGCGTACGTCGTCTACCCGCAAGCGAGCCGCAAGTCGGGCGCGGTGCTCGTGATTCATGAGAACCGCGGCCTGACCGACTGGGTTCGCACCGTCGCCGACAAGCTCGCGGAGCGCGGCTACATCGCCATCGCTCCCGATCTTCTCTCCGGCACCGCGCCGGGCGGGGGACGCACGAGCGACTTCCCGACCTCGGATGCCGCGCGCGAAGCGATCTCGAAACTTCCGCCCGAACAGGTGCTGACCGATCTCGCGAATGTCGCGAAGTACGTGCGCACACTGCCGTCCGCGAACGGCAAGCTCGCCGTCGCCGGATTCTGCTGGGGCGGCGGGAAGACGTTCGCCTTCGCCAACAGCGGCGACGACGTCAGCGCATCCTTTGTCTTCTATGGCACCGGCCCGCGCGACGACGCGGGAACGGCCGGCATCGACGGACCAGTCTATGGATTTTATGGCGGCGCCGACGAGCGCGTGAACGCGACCATCGAGCCGACCAAAGCGGCGATGGACAAGAACGGCAAGAAGTACGACCCCGTGATCTACGCCGGCGCCGGCCACGCCTTCATGCGCCTCGGCGAAGAAGCGAATGCGGAGGAAGCGAACAAGAAGGCGCACGACGAGGCGTGGACGCGCTGGCTGAGTCTGCTGCGCGCGATCGAATAGCTCGCTTCTTGCAAATAACGCCGCTTCGGAACGCCGGCGTCCTCGCCGGCTGGTCAGGCGGCGTCCCGCCGCCTCGGCGCCGGGACGGCGCCGGATCAGCCGCCGGGACGGCGGCGTTCCGGAAAACGGAGGTCATGATCCATGCTGAAGAGACTGGCGGTCGCAAGTCTCCTCATCGTGCTGTTGCCTTTCCAGGCGCGCGCGTTGGAGACGGAAGACTTGCTTGCGCTCGTGGCGATGCCGCTGGCTGTTGCCGCGGTGTCGGAAATGAGCGAGGTCCCGCAGGACCAGTTGTTTGATGTCGTGACGCTGCTGAATGACGCGGCGGTGCCGCCGGCGCAATTCATCGAAGTCGTGCGCTACGCGCCGGTGGCGCTGATAGAACAACCAACTTTCGCCGATTTCGTGCGCACGCAGGAACGGCAAGGCGTGACCGGCACGCGGCTCGTGACGGCGATCGAAGACCGCTACCGCCTCGCCGGCGTGCCGGTGGATCTGGCCGTGACGGCGCCGCGCGTCGTGGAGCGCGATCAGGAAGAGTTCATCCCGGCCATCGTGCGGACGCGCATCGCCGAGGGAAAAACGCATCCGCATGGAGGCCCGCCGGGACAGTTGAAGAAGATCGAAGGCGTGCGGACGGGCGCGGAGATCGTGCATCGCGATCATGTCGCGAAGCCGCGCGGCCACGGTAAAAGTAAAGGAAAGGGGAAACACTGATGCGCGCAACCATCCTTTTCACTCTGGTGCTCGCCCTCGCGTGCGGTGGCCATGAGCAAAAAACTGCATCAACGGCGGCCCCCGCGCCGCAGGTCGCGGCGAACGAGCTCTCGCCCGAACAGCTCGGGGAGCTGGGTGCGCAGATCCAGAAAAATCCCGATCGCGCGAAGCAGCTCCTGACCAATCACGGGCTCACCGAAGCGCAGTTCGAGAAGGCGATCCGCGACGTGACCAACAGCCCGGACGCGTCGAAGAGGTATGCTGCGGCCTACCGGAAAGCGAGCTCTTAAGCTCGCTTTCCCCGACACTTACACGCTACTTCTTGATAAACGTCTTTCGGTAGTGCTATCCTGCCGTCCGTAAAGCCGTCATGCACTTCGACGACGATGCGCTGTTCCGCTTTGCGGAGGGAACCTCGGCGAACGCCGATGAGATCGAGACGCACGTCTCCGCGTGCGCGCAATGCTCGAATCGCGTCGGTGGCCACCGGGCGGTCGTAGACGCGCTGCGAAGCGCGGAAACGTGGGCAGAAGAAGTTCCACCGCCCCGCCAGTTCGTGCATGACGTCGTCGCCTTCGCGGCCCGCGCCAAGCAGGAAGAAGAGCATGCCCGCATCCTTTGCGACGAAATCCTGAGCGGCCCCTCGTCCTGGTGGCCGCAGCGTCTCCGCAAAGCGCAAGGCGCATTCACGGCGGGGATGGTGAAGGAGCTCCTGGACCGGATGCGCCAGATGCTCGAGCACTCGCCCGCCGGCGCGTTGCAGGTGACGGCCCTCGCGATCGACGTCTCGAACGCGCTGGAAATCGCCGAGTATCCCTGCGACTACGTCGTGAAGCTGCGCGCGCAGGCGTTCCGCGATCACGCGTACGTCTTGTCGTTCATGGGACGCTTCCCCGACGCGCTGCAGTTTGCCGATCGCGCGAAGCGGCTCTTCGAGCAGGTTCCTCTTCCCGAGTACGACCTGGCGCGTCTGGCGCTGGTTCGCGCCTCGATCTATCGCGCCACCGAGCGCGTGGCGGAGGCGATTCAGCTCGCCCGCCAGGCCGCCGAGACCTTCCACCGTTACGGCGACATGACGCGCTGGGTGAATGCGCGCATCACGGAAGGCGGCATGGTCTACGAGAGCGGAGCGATCGAAGAGGCGCTCGCGATCTGGAAATCGCTCGAGAACGAATCGGCGATCGACAGCGTCAGCCGGGTGCGGCTGATCAACAACGTCGCTCTTTGCCACCGCGATCTCCGGCAGTTCGACACGGCGGCGGTCTATCTGAAACGCGCCAGCGAAGAGTTCACGATGCTCGAAATGCCTACCGAGGCCAGCCGCAGCCGATGGAACCTGGGACAGACGCTTCTGGAGGCGGGACGCCCGGCCGAGGCCGTGCCCGTCCTCCGACAAGCGTGGCGTGAATTCGAAAATCACGACATGGTCGCCGACGCCGCGCTTGCCGCGTTGCAGCTCGCCGAGGCGATGCTGCTTTGCGGTGACTCCGCGGAAGTCGCCGCAATCTGCCGCGACCTCATCGCTCGGTTTACAGCCGCCGGCATGACGTCGCGCGCAATCACAGCACTTTCCTTTCTGCGTGAGGCCGTCGCGATCGGTCAGGCAACACCGAGCCTCGTTCGTCATGTGCACGACTTTCTACGAGAGCTCCCGGCCGAGCGGCCCCGTTTGTACGCGACTTCTCCCGCCCCGATGGCGGAGTAGCGCCTCACCTGCGCCGCCGCATACTCGGCCACCGCAGCGGGTCGTCTGCGATTGCGAGTCCATATCCCAGTCATCACACTCGTGTAATCGGTTGAAACCGATGCGATTAACAACAGGAGGAGAAAGATCATGACCAAGAACATCCGCCGCTTCGCCACCGTCGTCACCCTGACCGCAGTCCTCGCCGGCACGACTCCCGCGTTCGCCGGGCCGCGCAACGGAGGCGACGTCTCCGAGCGCCCCGCGCTCGTCCGCATCGTGCAGAAGATGCTGCAGAAGCTGTTCGGGCTGACGACCAACTCGGGCATCTCGATCCCGATTCCGCCGAATTCGCCGGACGCCCCGTAGGCGTGGTTTCGGGCGGGCTCCACGCACCCGCCCGCCTTTACGTTACCGGCGTGCAGCGCGGGACGAGGTCGCGGAGCAATTGGGCGACGCGATCGATCTCCTCGGCCGTGGTGAAGCGGCTGAGCGAGAAACGCACCGTCGCGCGCGCGTCGGCGGGAGAGAGGCCCATGGCCAGAAGTACCGGACTCGGTTCGATGCGACCCGATGAACAGGCGGAGCCTGTCGATACCGCTACGCCTCCGAGGTCGAGCGCGATCACGATGCCCTCGCCGTCGGCGCCGTGAAACGTGACGTTGCTCGTGTTCGGCACGCGCCGCGCGCTCGCGCCGTTGATCGTCACCTCGAGCGACTCGAGGAGGCGTGACTCGAGGCGGTCGCGCAGCTCGCCCATGCGCCGGCGGGCGACGAGGTCGCCGGCCATCGCCGCCGCGACGCCGAACGCCGCGGCCAGCGGAACGTTTTCCGTTCCCGCGCGGCGCCGCCGTTCCTGGGCACCGCCTACGATGTGCGACGCCATGGCCACGCCGCGCCGCACGTAAAGTGCGCCGACGCCTTTCGGCGCGTGCATCTTGTGCGCGGAGAGCGCCAGCGTGTCACACTGGATCGCATTCACATCGAGGTCGATCTTCCCCGCCCCCTGCACCGCGTCCACGTGGAAGTGCACGCCGCGCTCGCGGCACGCGGGACCGATCGACTCGACCGGCTGCACGACGCCGGTCTCGTTGTTCACCAGCATCACGGCCACGAGCCGCGTGTCGTCGCGGATGGCCTCGACGACGCGCTT
>DATFHJ010000345.1:0-17496 GCA_035248585.1 Thermoanaerobaculia bacterium | reverse complement strand
TTCCCGCGCTGCTGTTCGCCGCCGCGGCGATGGCGTTGTCGTCGCTGCGCGCCGCGTTCGTGGGGGTCTCCGCCTCCGCGGCCGGCGTCGCCTTCGCCGCGCCGGCGCTCCTGGCGACGGCGTCGCCGCTCGATGCGATCGCGCTCCTCGCCGTCGGCGCGGCGACGGCGTGCGTGACCGGATTCGCCGTGCGCACGCATCGCGAGCGCGTCACCGATTCGTATCGCGTTCTTCGCCACGACGCCGCCCCCGCGCTGCTCGCCTCGCTGGCCGTCGTCATCATGCTCGTGATCTTCGCAACGGCCCCCGCTGCCGCGCGCGACGGCTGGCGTGGGCCGCTCGCCGCCGCCGCCGCACTCCTCGCCGTGGGCATGCCGGCCTCGCTCTTCGTCGCGCCGGCGCTGAACGTCGTCTGGACCAACGTCCGCCGCCGCAGAACGCCGCAGGCACGCGCCGCCGCGCATCCGGTCGAATGGCGCAGCGCGGATCCGCCCGACCTGGTGGTGCGGAGCGTCGCGAAGCGCTACGAAAGCGGGCTCCTCGCGCTCCGCGAAATCTCCTTCACGCTCACTCCCGGCGTCATCGGACTCCTCGGTCCGAACGGCGCGGGCAAGACGACGTTGCTGCGTACCCTGACGGGACTGCTCATGCCGACGCGCGGACAGGTGCTGCATCGCGGCATCGCCATCGGTCCGCAGAACCTCGCGGAGTACCGGCGGCTCATCGGATTTCTGCCGCAGGAGTTCAACGCCTACGCCGCGCTCAGCGCGATCGATTTCCTCGAGTACTGGGCGCTCGAGCGCGGCATCACGAATGCCGCCGAGCGGCGCGAGCTGGCCCTGCGTCTCCTGGCGACGGTCGGTCTCGAGAACGACGGCACTCGCCGCGTGCGCGATTTCTCGGGCGGGATGCGCCAGCGCATCGGCATCGCCCGCGCGCTCATCGGCGATCCGCCGCTCCTCGTCGTCGACGAGCCGACGACGGGCCTCGATCTCGAATCGCGCCACCGCTTCCACGATCTCATCGTCTCTCTGGCAAAGGACCGGATCATCATCCTCTCCACGCACATCGCCAGCGACGTCGAAGCGACCGCCTCGCGCATCCTGCTCCTCGCGCGCGGCCGGCTGCAGTGGGACGGCACCCCCGCGGCGCTCATCGCGCGCGCACGAGGACGCGTCTTCGACGCCGTCGTGAGCGATGAAGAAGCGCGCGCTCTCTCCCGCCGTTTCCGCCTGACGACCCGTTTGCGAACGCTCGACGGCGTCCGCGTGCGCGGCGTCGTGCCACGGGACGCCGAGCTCCCGGGACCGGCGACGACTCCGACGCTCGAAGAGGCCTACATCGCCGAGGTCGGATTGGCGGCCGGCCTGTCCCTCGGCGAGTAGAGCGTCAGCGCTTCAACTGCTTCGCCATGTCGTCGCGCAGCTTCTGCGCGTCTTCCTTCATCTTCGGGATGGTGATCATCGGGATGAGCCGGTCGAGTTGGGCCACGGCCTCGGCGTACCGGCCGAGGTTGAAGCGTTGAATGGCGGCGTTGATGGCGCGCTCGAACTGGCGGGCGCGGAGGAGCCCGAGCGTGCGTTGCGCGAGCTCGTTGTCGGGCGCCAGCGCGGCCGCGCGCTGGAGGTCGTCGATTCCAGGCTCGGGGTCGGCGTCGCCGTAAAGGTACGTGACGCCGTGGCCGAGCAGCGCCAGCACGGAGTCGGGTTGCAGCTCGACGGCCTTCGCCAGCAGCGCGCGCGCCTGCAGCACCTCCGCTTGCGGAATGACGGTTTTCTGATTGGCGCGCTCGAGAATCGCCCGGCCGAGGAGGACATAGACGTCGCTGTCGTCAGTGCCGATTTCGATGGCGCGGGCGAATGCCTCCTCCGATTCCGTGTTGCGTCCATGATGCGCGTGCACGCGGCCGAGATAGGCCCACGCGGCGGAGTTGCGCGGATTCTCTTTCAGCGCCGCCTCGAAGAACTTCTGCGCGTTCGGGATGAGGCTGTAGTCGAGCGATGAGATCAGCTGGCCGAGCTCGTACAGCAGCACGTCGTGCGGCATCGGTGCGGCGGGCGGCGGCTCGGCGATCTTGATCTCGACCGCCTGATGCCTGCCGACGCGGATCGTCTTCAGCGGCGCGTAGTCGCGGAATTCCCGATCGAGCTGCGCGATCTTGATGCCGAACGATGCCGCGAACGCGCTCTCGGTCGTCTCACCCGCGTTCGTGCGCCGCACGAAGTCCAAAAACTGCGGGCGGCGTTTCTCGTTGCCGAGCATGAGGTAGTGCACCAATCCCCACGACTGCGCGTAGAACACGCCGGAGCGACGGCGCTCGTTGTAGTGCGGCGATTTGGCATCGACGGCGAAGAGCTCGCGCAACGGGAGCAGATCACCCTGGCGCAGCCAGGCCACGTGCTCGGGAATGGGGATGCCGGTGTCGACGCCCTCTTTCGACGTGCGGAAGGTCGAGAAGAAATCGGCCAGCCCTTCGTTGATCCAGAGCGGAATCTTCGGGACGGTGTTCTTGACGAAGTAGTGAATCAGCTCGTGGTAGACGGGGCGCTCGATATGGGTCCCGTCGGCGCGCAGGAGGATGATGTTCTGGCCCTCGCCCGACAGAAACGCGCCGTTGATGCTCTTGGCGCGCGGCTGGTCCGGGAACGCCGCGTCGCGATAGGGCGCGAACGCGGTCTGGTTGGCGAAGTGAAAGATGCGCGTCGTCACCGGCGTGCGCACGCGAAGGTTCGTGATCTGCCCGATCACCGCGCGCATCCGCAGCACCTCGCGCGCGAGATCCTGCGCCGCCGCCGGGGAGACGTTGCTGAAGATGCGGATGTCATCCGCGCGGACCTCGAACCACTTGTCCGTGGCCCGCGGCAACTCGACGGCGGCGATCTCGAGGGCGAAGAGAAGGGTTACCAGGAGGAGGGATGGGCGGGGGAGGGGCATGGGGGACAGGGTACACCTCCGGCCGTGCCCGGCCGGAGGTCGCGGGAAACCCACTACGCAAACGCCAACTCGACGATCGCCCCCTCCCTCGCCAGATACAGCATCTTCCCGCCGTAGTACGGCTCGACCATCGACCCGGTGCTGATGGCGGGGAGGGGGTTGGCGGTGCGGGCGAGCTCGCGGCCGGTGGCGGCGTCGCGCCAGACGACGTTGCTCGTCGTGTTGCCGGTGAGGGGCTGGCCGGGTGGGAGCTCGGTGCCGGCGAGGACGCGGCGATCGGGCGGGCCGATCAGGGCGAGGAACTCGAGGGTTCGCTGCGGCTCGGTCCATACCGTGTGCAAGCCGTCGCCGCGCAACTCGAGTGCGCCGATCCGTCCGGGGCCGGCGTCGAGGGCGTAGATGCGTTGGTGCACGGCGTCGACGGACACAGCGGACGGGCAGAGGCTGCGCGGATATTTTGGAGGCGCCTTGAACTCGGCGAAGGGCTGCGTCGAGAACTGTTGCGTCGCGTCGGATTGATTGATGGCGATCACGCTCAGCGGCCGTTCCGCCGGGGCGGCGTTGGTCGACAGGACGACCCAGTCGTTCATCACCACCATCGCCGTGCCGCTCGTCTGTCCCTTCTCGTAAATCGGGCCCGGATCCCACGATTCGTCGAGCGTGAATTGCCCGTCGGCGTAGAGGTAGCGAAACGCGGTCGTCGTGCCGGCGAGGTAGACGTAGTCCTTCCCCTGAAAGCGCGTCGCCGTGAGCCGGCCGCCGATGAATTCGGGCGCCTCGACGACGCCGGTCACCTGCATCGTCCGCGGGTCGACGGCGACGACAAGCGAGTTGGGGACATTCGCGGGATCGGTGCAATTCACGAACGCGGAGAAGCCCTGCTCGTCGCAGCCGGCCTCGCGGTAGACGGTCTTGGCGATGAGAGTTCCGTCGGGCAGGGCATCGAGGCCGTTGTAGGAAGTGTCGCGCTGCGCGGCCAGCGTCGGCAGCTCCACGGTCCCGATGACGCGCCCATCCCGAGGATCGAGCTTCGCGAGGCGGTAGCCGTAGATCTGGTAGAGAAAGCCGTCGCGCAGGGCGCTCAGCACGCCCGGGTAGTTCCACTCGTTCGTCTCGTCCGTGTCGATCAACCGCGTGTGCCAGACCGGCTCGAGCGATTGCGGGTCGACTTTGGCCACGAACGCTCCCGTGCCGCCTTCGACGTCGCCGTAGCCGCCTCCGTAGACGAAGACCTCGTCGGGACCGAGATAAACCGTGTTGTACGGCGTCGGATAGGCGTTGGACGATGAGCGCGTGGTGACGAGGTTCGGAGCGTCGAACGATCCGCCGAATTCCGCCAATGGAAAGAGATGCGAGCGGCCGGAGTCGTAGTGCTCGAACGCCATCAGCGACGGGAACCACGGCGGGTTGCGCTCGAAGAGTCGCGATGGATCGGACTTTAGAAACTCCTTCTCCGTCATGTACACGCCGATCGGCGCGTACTCGCCGATGAACGTCTCCGCCGGCGCGGTCTCGTCCGCGCTGTAGATCGGCACCGCCGCGGCGGAGTACGGGAACTGCGCGTTGGGAGTGATGTTGCGGTAGACGAAGAGGATCTCGTCGTGCGCGCCCCACGGCAGAAAGTTCATGCCTTCGGTTTTCGCGAGCAGTTCCGGCGTTCGGCGGCCGAGGACGACGTAGACGAAACCGTCCTCCGCGACGACGGCCTGGTAGTCCGCGAGGCATGCCGTGACGTTCGTGAGCTTGATGCTGTAGACGTTGAACGACCAGTAGCGCGTCATCGCCTGCGCCGGAATGATGCCGGCGGGATCGGAAGTGTCGGTGAACGTCGGCGGCTTCAGGCGGATGACGGCAACGGAGTCGCCGATCTCCTTGAAGATGGTCGCGAGATAGGCGCTGTCTTCGTTCGGATACAAGCCGCCGCCGTCCAGGCGGTAGAAGCGCACCTGTCCGTCCGTGTTCGCGCCGGGATTCGGCGCCGTGCTGCCGCCGCCGCTCAGGTCCTGGAAGATGTTGCGGGTGGGGAGGCAGGGCGCGGGGGCGCCGGTGGCGGTGTCGAAGGACTCGATCGCCGGCAGCGGCACGCCGCCCAGGAGACCGGTATTTTCGTCGGGGAGATAGACCCGCAAAAAGATGGACAGCTGCGTCACGCTCGCCGGAAACGTGATCAGGTTGGTGAGGCCCGACGGATCCGCTCCCTCCGGCACGACCCACACGGTGTAGTCGCGGTCCGGCGTATCGCGCGGGACGGCGAGGAGGAACGGATTGTTGTTGCCCGGATCGGGGACGATGTTGACATCGCTCAGCGCCGAGATGTTCGTCGAGTCCTCGCCCCAGACGAGATCCTTCGTCTCGTCGTTGTAGACGTTATAGGCCTGGTACCGCGCGTGTGCGAACTGGCCGTGGAAGCGGAAGCCGGTGGTGTCGCTCTCCTCGCGCGTGACCGCGTAGTACCAGTACGTCGCGTTCATGTCAGGGTCGAAGGGAACCCAACGCTTCGTACCGCTGAATGGGATGCTCCAGTTGGATGTACAGTCCATGTGATTTCTCCTTGGTCAGTGGAGCGGCGGGCTTTAGCCCGCCGTTCAGATTCGGCGGGCTAAAGCCCGCCGCTCCATCAAAGCGGCGCCGGAACCGGCTTTAGCTCGACAACGGCCTGGAAGGTCTGGGCGAGGTAGTAGAACGTTCCGCCGTAGCCGGGGCCGACGGTCGAGCCGTTGAACATCGGGTCGAGGTACGCGCTACGCACGATCTCCTCGCCGCTCGCGGCGTCGCGCCAGACCACCTGGTCGCCGTACGTGGAGTTGTAGTCGGTGCCGACGACCTGCCGGTTCGCGGCGCCGCCGAACAGCGAGGGGAAGCAGAACATCTCCTGCTGCTGCGTCCATCGCGTGGTGAAGCCGGCGGCCGGATCGAAGTCGAGGCAGACGAGCTGCTGCGCCTTCCAGTCCGCGGCGTAGACGCGCAGGTTCTCCGGATCGACGGCGGCCTTGGAGCCGACCTGGCTCATCGGATATCCGTCGAGCGGCCGGTGCATGAAGCGCAGATCGCTGTCGTGAACGCTGACGGCCCAGACGGTGAACGGCTCGTCGGACGAGACGAAGCCGTTGTTCATGATGATCACCCAGTCGCCCATGATCGCGGGGGCGGTGCCGGGCTGGCCGGTGCCGGCGTACGGAACCGGTCCCCACGACTCGTCGAGCGTGAACGAGCGGCCGTCGTATTTGTAGCGCCACAGCTTCGTGAGCGCGGGGCAGTAGATGTAGTCGATGCCGTCGCGCCGCTCGGTGGAGATGCGGCTCATGATGAACTCGACGGTCTCGGTCTGGGCGATGATGCGCGGGTCGCCGGACTTCGTGTCGACGGCCACGAGGAACGACGGGATCTTGTGATACGCGGCGCAGGCGATGCCGAGGTTTTGATTGAGCGCGTTCTGGCGGCAGTTCTGCCCTCGCTCGAGGGACTTCGTGAAGATCACGCCGTCGGGATTGACGACGAAGCCGTTGTAGGCCGCCCCGCCCTGGCCCTCGTGCTGCGGCAGTGTGAGCTGGGACGCCGCGCCCGTCTCCGGATCGACCTTCACCAGCAGGTTGCCGGCGACGGCGTATGCGTTGCCGTCCTCCAGCACGCCCATCGCGCCCGGGTAGTTCCAGTGATCGGGCAGCTTCATTTCGACGCGCCAGAGCTCCGCGAGCGATTCGGCGTCGAGCCTCGCCACGAACGCGCCTGTCCCTTCGCTGACGTAGCCGCCGTAGGCAAAGAGCTCGTCCGGCTTGCGGCCGGTGCTGACGTTGTAGAGCTTCGGGTAGTTGCCGGAGGTATAGCGCGCGTTGAGCGCGACGCGTTCCGCGCCGGCGATCTCCTGCACGGTGCGCGATCCGCAGAACAGAGCCGTGCGCGCCGAGCCGTACTGCTCCTGGGGATTGGGGTTATGGATGGTTTTCATGATCTCCTCCTTGCATACCGGCAACTTCGGTGCGGGAGGGCTCGGCAGGCATCGGCCGGCGGACGAGACTTCGTATGCCTCGAGGGGCGAACTTACTCTGTCGAAGGTGGTAGAGAGCATCGCCCGGCAGGTGTCGCAGACGCGCACGGAGCGTCTCGTCGCGGTGACGCGCGTCATCGCCCATGCCACCGGCGCCCTCGCCGCGGTGATCACGGCGCGCCAGCACGGCAGCCTTCTTCCACTCCGGCTGCTCGTGCCCTGGGGCGTGCTCTCGGCGGTGCTGCTCTGGCTCACGTACCGCCGCGGGCGCCTCTTCCACCCGCCGCTGCTGCTGTCTCTCGATCTCGCGATCTTCGCCGTGGTCGTATACGCGACCGGCGGCGCGGGCAGCCCGTTCTTCGCGTTCCTGCTGATCACGCCGTTCGGCGCGGCCAATCTCTACGGCCGGCGAGGAATGCTGTGGGCGGGCTGCGGCACGCTGGCGACGTTTCTGCTGATCATCATCGCCACCGGCCACGTGGCCCTGGATCCGCGTCTGGTGATCGTGCGCCTCGGCGTTTTGATCCTCGTCGCCGCCATCATCATCCGGCGCGCCGACATGGAGCAGCGGACGAACGCCGATCTCGAAAACCTGGCCGAGTGGCCGCGCGTGGCCACGGCTGATCGCGACGCCGGCGTGTGCATGCTGCTCGAGCACGCGGCGGCGACGCTCCGCACGCCGCGTGTCGTCCTGGCCTGGTCGGAGCGCGACGGAGCGGAATACGTGGCGCGCTACGAGCGCGGCGGACCATTCACGCTCGATGAGGACAGGGTCGACGGCGCCGGGATCGCGTTCAGGTCGCAGACGGCAACGGGCCGGCTGCTCGCGGAGGGGATGGATCCGGACGATCTCCGCCTCGCGAACATCGTCGCGCAGCTCATCGGCACCGGTCTCGATCAGATGAACTTCGTGGAGATGATGCGCGAGGGAGTGGCGAATGAAGAGCGCCTGCGGCTCTCCCGCGATCTCCACGACGGTTTGCTGCAATCGCTCGGCGGCCTCGCGCTCTACGTGAAGTCCGGGCGGCTCGACTTTGTGCTCGAGCAGCTCATCGAGGCGCAGCGCTCACTGCGCGATTTCGTCGACGGTCTGCGGCCCGAGCTTCTTCGCCGGCGCGATCTGTTGCGCGCACGCCTGAGCCGCGTCGCTCATTCGATCGAGCTGCAGTGGCGCGTGCCCGTGCAGCTGGAGACTTCGGGCGACGTCGATGCGCTGGACATGCGGCGCGCCGACGACGTGGCGGCGCTGGTGACGGAAGCGCTGACCAACGCCGCCCGCCACGCCGGCGCGAAGTGCATCCGGGCGACGGTCGCGGTCGAAGACAGCCGCGTGCGCGTCGACGTCGTCGACGACGGACACGGCTTTCCGGTTCACGGCCGGTTGGACTCCGCGCATCTTCCCTGGAGTCTTCGCGAGCGCGTCACGGCCATCGGCGGAGAGCTGGCGATCGAGAGCTCGCCGCGCGGCGCGCGCGTCGAGATCCGGTTGCCGGGTGGGGCATGATGACCTCCATGATTCGCATCGTGATCGCCGACGATCACCCGATCGTCCTCGGCGGGCTCGCGCAGCTGCTCTCGCTCGAGCCGGACATGACGGTCGTGGAGAAATGTACGAGCGGCCACGAAGCGCTCGCCGCCATCGCGCGCCATCGCCCCGACGTGGCGGTGCTCGATCTGACGATGCCGGGGCGCAGCGGAATGGATCTGCTGCGCGAGCTCCGCGCCACGCCGGTCCGCGTCGTCCTGCTGACGGCGCGCATCGAGCACGACCAGGTGCTCGAGGCGCTGAAGCTCGGCGTCGCCGGGATCGTGCTCAAGGAAAGCGCGCCGCTGCAGATCCTCGACTGCATCCGCCGCGTCGCGGCCGGCGGGCAGTGGATCGACCAGGTCATCGGCAGCCGCACGCTCGACCGCGTCCTGCGCCGCCAGTCGGGCCAGATCAAAGTCGCGGCCGTCCTCACCGCGCGCGAGATCGAGGTCGTGCGCATGGTCGCCCGCGGCCTCCGCAACAAAGAGATCGCCGATCAGCTCTCGATCACGGAAGGAACGGTGAAAGCCCACCTGCGGACGATCTTCGAAAAGGTGGGCGTGGACAGCCGGGCGAAGCTGATTCTCTATGCGCGGGAGATGCACATGGTGTGAGGCGGCGAGGTTGCTTTTCTCACTCCTTCGCTTTGCGCTCGAACGTGTAGCCTGCCTGCGAGAGCATGGCCGGTATGGCGCGCACCATGGCGCGGTCGGTGTCCTTGAATTCGTCCCTGAGTTCGTTCCACTCGATCATGTAAGGACTCTTGTGCGGGTCCTGCGCTGAAGGGACGCCTCTGGTGAACCCTGCTTTTTCCTTGTTCGCCATCCAGATCTCGTGCTCGATCCGGGCGAGCTTCTCGATTTGCTCCGGCGTGAGCAGAGGAGGAACTTCGCCGGGCAGTGCACGACGCACGACGTAGCCGATCTTCTCCAGCTTCCACGGGATCTTGCGGATGGACTCTCGATTCGCCTCTTTCGCGGCTCGCGGGAGGTCGGGGTAGGAAACGAGCAGGTTGTGGACACGCTGCGTGTCATCGCGGTCTGCGCCGTACGTCCAGCCGTACTGAAGCCGCGTCTGCGTGAACAGATCGTGCGCCCTCTGCGCGAGACGCTCGATGACCGTCACGTCGTCTTCGAACCGAACCGGCAGAACCGGCTCGTCGGGCGGGCATTTGAACGGAATCGCCACATGCATCGCGAGCTGCGGATCGGGCGGCAGACTGGAAGCGTCAAACGTTTTCTTGCCCGCCAGTCCGCTCATGGCGACGATCGCTTCCATCGACCGCGCACCGTGCTCGTACTTCTTCGTGCGCAGAAACGCGCACAGCACGTCCCGCTCGATCTGCAGGATGTCCTCCGCGAAGAGCCACGGGCAATCGCGGCGGAGAATCGAGCGCAGCAGAATCGCTCGGCGCAGGACGAAAAACGCATCGGTCCCGACCGCGTTCGGCCCGAGCACGTCGAGGTGGCCCCGGAGACGGCTCACGAAGTCGGGAAGCTTCATGCTCTTCCATTCCGGTTTGTTCAGCTCGTACTTCTTCCTGAAGTCCGCCCAGGAGTCGGGGATGCCTCCGGCGAAGACGAAGATGCTCTTGCCGATCGGATGCGTGAGTGGTCCGGCCTGAAACTTTCCGTCCTGCATCGGCGCGAGAAAATGCCGTGGCCAGCCCAGTTCCTCGCCGCCTTGCTTCGTGTCGAATTCATCCCAGAACACGAGCGGCAGCTTTCCGCCGAGCGCGACGTCGCGAATCTGATGAAACGCGCCATGCAGATCGCCGGGGCCGGAGAACTGGGTGAGGTTGAAGATCAGGGGCACGATGTCCGCGCCCGGAATCGCACTCGCAACCTGCTCGACGCCGAACGACTTGCCGGAGCCGGGAGGGCCGAACACGGCGATCGACAGCGGCTTGCTCCCTTTTCGCTGCGCGAAATCCGCGAGCAGCTCCTTGATCGTCGTGAACGATTCGATCTCCCTGCGGTCCGCCGTGAAGAGCTTGCCCACTTTCAAATGCGGCACTTCGGCGAGCATCTGCTCCGGTCCGAGCCGCGCGACGGCGACGGCGAGCTCATAGAGGTAGTCGGTGTTCGGCGCCGCCTTGCTGTTGATGTCGATGAAGTTGCTCAGTGCCGTCCATCCCGGCGCCTGATCGACGTCGGCGGGAAACAACACCGGGAAGGCCTTCAACGCCTCGTCGACCATGCGTTTGACCGGGAACCGCAGACCTTGCAGCTCCGTGCCCGCGGAGCCGTATCCGAGGTTGTAGAGCGATCGCATTCCGGCAACGCCGCGCTGAATGGCGTCGGCGAAGGACGGCTTCGCGGGGCGCTTCATGATCTGGTGCGCAACCGCCGCGACGAGCATCGACGCATATCCCGGCATCGTCCCGTGACCCGGCTTCTCCCACTCCTGTTCCATGTGCGAAGAATCGAAGACGAGTTGCGCGCGCTTGCCGGAAACCAGCAACGCGCCCGACGTGCCGAAGGACACGATCACGTACTCGCAGTGCGCGAGATTCTTCAGCGGCGCGCCGCCGCGTACGGCATCGAGCGTGTCCTGCGCGGTGCGCTCCCACGAGAGACGCCGGCTGATCTGTACCTTCTTGCCGCGGAGCTCCATGATCGTCAGCACGACCACGAGTTTCTTCGCGTGCCTTTGGATCAGAGAGTCCGCCAGCGGCGTCTGGAGATTCGCATCCGTCGTTTTCAGCACGACCCACGGGTTTTTCGCCTGAAGAGCGACCGGCCACGCGGGGGGATCATCCGCGAATCCGAGACCTGCATCGCAGAGGACGACGAGCGGCGACTTTTTCGCGCCGGGATACGGAACCGCGGCGGGCCCTTGCTGGAAGCCAAGGAAGCGCTCGCGGCGCCAGACGTTGTCCGGCGCCGGCGCAACGATGTCGTGGGACTGGTGGTACGCGTCGGGCTGCGTCATGTCCGCGGGCGGCGCGTCGACCGTCCACCCGGGCACGTCCGCCGCAAGCTCTTGCACGAGATCGGCGATCAGGCGCGCGCCGCCCACGCGGTGCTGTCGCAGCGCGCGATCTCTGCTGGCCACGAAAAGGCTGCAATCGACGAGGAGATCTCCGGCCACCACCACTGTCGAGCTCATACGCTCTGGGAGTGATGGCGCGGGCCCGTTCCCTACCTCGCCCGACATGCCCGCTTGCGTAACGCCGCCTCCCAAGCCATCATCATTACTTCCGGCGGTCCTGAAAGTTCTGATGAGTCACGCGGACGATTCCGTTCTGCAGTTCGGCGCGTTTCATCTGCCGCAAGGCGTCGAGCTGCTGTATCGCGGCGAGGAGGTCGTGCCGCTCGAGCCGCGCGCGGTTCGCGTGCTGCGCTATCTCGTCGAGCACAACGACCGCGTGCTGTCGAAGGAAGAGCTGCTCGAGGAAGTGTGGTCCGACGTCTTCACCACCGACGGCGTGCTGAAGAAGGCGGTCTCGCAGATTCGGCGCACGATCGGCGATGACGCGGAGCAGTCGCGCTTCATTGCCACGTACCACGGCCGCGGCTACCGCTTCATCGCGCCGGTGACCCGCGCCGGCGCCGCGGCGCCGAAGGTCGCCAGCGAGCCGGCGCCGGAGCTGATGCCGAACTACGACCAGCTCGCGGCGCGCGACATGGAGCTCCTCACGCTGCGCGCCGAGTTTCTCAGCGCGCTCGAAGGCTCGCCGCGGCCCGTGGCCATCACCGGCGAGGCGGGAATCGGCAAGACGCAGCTCGTGCGGCACTTCCGGCGCTGGGCGGTGCAGCAGGGCGCGATCTCGCTGTACGGGCGCTTCTTCGACTACCGCGGCGCGCGTCTGGCGCCGTACGAGCTGTTCATCGATTTGCTGCGCAGCTGGAGCGGCGGGCTTCAGCCCGCCGGAACGCTCGGCGGGCTGAAGCCCGCCGCTCCATCGCTGCGCGATGCGATCGAGGCCGCGAGCGGGATCCGCTTGCCGGCGGAGCTGTTCGAGGAATCGAATCGCGGCGACGTCGTCGGCGGCCAGGCCGGCGATCACTTCCGCTTCATCGTGCCGATCTGCCGGGCGTGGCTCGCGCTGAGCCGGCGGCAGCCGATCGTGCTCGCGCTCGACGATCTGCAGTGGGCCGATCCCGCCAGCCTCGACATCCTCGGTTGCCTCATGCGGCTGATCGGCAGCGAGCCGCTGATGCTCATCGTCATCATCCGCTCCGACGAGGTGGAGAGCGGCGATCATCGCGTCCGCACGTGGCTCGCCGGCGAGGCGCTGCGCCGCACGTATACGACACTGCGCCTGCAGCGGCTCGCCGAGCCGGATTGCCGCGAAGTGATCGGCCGGATTTTCGGCATCCGCCGCCGCGGCGAAGTGCCGCCGGGCGACGTCGAGACGCTGCACGGCCTGACGGGCGGCAATCCGTACTTCCTCGTCGAGACGCTGCGGCATCTCGTCGCCGTCGGAGCGATCGCGCCGGACGACGGATCGCGCGGCTGGCGCTGGAACGGCGTGCGCGACCGGCCCTTGCCGGAGACGATCCTCACCGCCGCGCGGGCGAAGGTCGATCGGCTGCCGGAGCGCGTGCGCGGGATGCTCGAGCACGCGTCGGTGATCGGCGAGGAGTTTCACATCGAGACGCTTTGCGCGATCACCGGCAGCACGGTGGCGGAGGTCGAAGAGGTGCTGAGCGAAGGGGTGCGCGGCGGCGTGCTGTCGATTCAGAACCTCTCGCCCGGCGAAGACTGCCGCTTCCAGCATTCGATCCTGCGGCATGTCGTGTATGACGCCGTGCCGCCGCGGCGTCGGCGCGAGCTGCATGCCCGCGCGGCGGCGGCGCTGGAGTCGGTGTACGGCGCGGAAAGCGAGCGCGTGGCCGAGGCGCTGGCCGCGCATTGGTTGGCCGCGGGGGACAAGCGGCGTGCGTTCGAAGCGGGGATGCGGGCGTGGCGCGCGGCGAGCAGCCGATCGGAATGGCGGAAGGCGTTGACGCTCATCGAGCGCGCCCAGGAAACGTCGCGCGGCCTGACACTCGGCACCGGCGAGTCTCTCGAGCTCCTGCTCGCCCTCGGCGAGACCTGGCGTGCGGCAGGACGTCTGCGCGAGTCGCTGGCTGTCCTCGACCGGGCTGTCGCGATCGAGGGAGCGGACCTCGGCCGCGCGCTCCTGCTGCGCGGCCTGACCGAATTCGCGCTCAGCGACTACACCACCGCGCGCGCGTCGCTCGCGCAGGCGCTCGATTTCTTTCTCGAACAGGACAACCGTCCGGCCATCGCCCGCACGCTCGTGCATCTCGCCGCCGTCGAAGCCGCGACCGGCCGCTACGAGCGCGCCGCCTCGCTGCTCGAGGAACTGCAGGCGGGCCAGCCCAGCGCGGAGCTCGCGGCGCTCGCCGACGGCATCATCGGCTGGTCGCTCGCGCTTCGCGGCGAGTACGCGAAAGGGGCGGAGCTGCTCGCGCGTGCGCTCGAGTATCACGATCGCGTGGGCGCGATCCGCGAGCGCGCGCACCTGCTGCGCCGCCTGCACTGGACGCATCTCTCGCGCGGCGAGTTCGAGAAGGCCATCGAGCTCGCCACCCGCGCCCGCGCCGACTCGGCTACCGTCGGCGACGTCGACGGCGAGGCCAAGGCGAACATGGGCATTGGCCAGGCGCACCTCGGCCTGCATCAGCACGACGAGGCGGTCTCGTTCCTCACCCGCGCGATCACGCAGCTCAAGCCGGTCGGCGATGTGCATTGCGAGGCCGAATGCCTCTGGCTCCTCGGCCGAGCGCGTTGTGAAACGGGCGCGCTCGACGAGTCAGCGGAACTGCTCGACCGGGCCCTGACGATGATCCGCAAGATCGGCGATCGCGACGACGAGTTCCGCGTGCTCACCGATATGGCGCGATTGAAGATCGCGCGCGGTGAGCATGACGCGGCCCGCGAATGCGCGCTCGCGGCGCGCGCCATCGCCGCCGCGCTGAAAAACCAGCAGGGCGTTGAACAGGCGGAGGCGGAGCTCATGCGGTGTGACGCCGCCGTGAACAAATAGGCCGTCTCCGCGCCGCCGTCAGCTTGCTGCTAAACTGCCGTCATCCCAATTCAAGTAGGCGTCGCTGTGAGTGAGCGGTCGCGACACGCGACAATTTTCGCGCTCATTCCGAACGGGGAATTCCCCCTGGTTGGTCTCTCTCACGAGCGCGGATGCAGAGGACCGAGCTGACAAGGAATGCTGCCATGAGCGCTTTTCCGCTTCGCGGCGCAGTAACCGTCACGGTATCGCTGGCTGCTGCGGCTGTCGCGGCCATTCTGTACATCGTGCCCTCTCGCGACACGGGAGTCGCGGCTTTGGTGCGGGCCAGCGAAGGAGCGCCCCATCGGCCGATTCTGGCGCGGCTCAGCGGTGGATTCCCGTACCGCATTGCGAACGTTCTTCGTGGCCCCGGAGACGATACAGACACGCAGAATCGTCTCGAATTTTTGTCGGCGGCTGCCAAAATTCAGAAAAAAGTGGCTGCCGATCGTTCTGTCGAGAATCTTCACGCCCTCGGCGTCGCGTATTTGCTGCTGCACGATCCGACCAACGCGACGGTGGCGCTCGAGAACGCGCTCACTGCGGAGACGCACGCCGCATCTGTATTTCAAGGCATCCCGCGATCGAAGAATGCGGAACTACTGAGCGACCTGGCAGCAGCCTATTACACCCGTCAAGGTTCCGCAAAACTGACATTCCAGGCAAAAGCCGTCGAGGCCGTACAGGGCGCATGGCGCCTGAAGAAGACGCCGGAAATCGCCTGGAATCGCGCATTGATCATCGAGTCGCTGCACATTCGCGAAGACGCGCGCGAGGCGTGGGAGCAGTGTCTGAAGCTCGATGCTGGATCGCAATGGAGCGCCGAAGCACAGCGCCGGCTCGACGATCTTGCGCGTGCGTTCGAAAGCGAGCGGTGGCCGGCGGCTCAACGACAGCTCGCGTCCATGCCGTTGAATCGCGATGCTCTCATCGGCGCGATCAATCCCTTTCGCCAGCAAGTCCGCGTCTGGTGCGAAGACGAATTGCTGCCGTCGTGGGGCGAGGCTTCTCTGAAGGGCGATCCTCAGGCAGACGAACTGTTGAGACGCGCCATGGCCATCGGAGCCGCGCTCGAGGCTGCGAATGGCGAATCGGTCATTCGTCGCGCGGCCGAGGCCATCCGCAACGCGCGTAGAGAAGATGTCGCCCTGTTGGCGCGCGGCCACATCGCCTTCGGGAAAGGGCGGCGCGCGTTTCTGAATTCAAAGTCGTCTGAGTGTCTGCGTTGGATGACCAACGCGGTATCGGAGTTGCGGCCCGCGCTCACGCCGTTCGCGGTAAGGGCCCAGTCGGAGCAGGCAGCAGCCATCTTCATGCTCAATGACTACCCTCGCGCTCAGGCAACAGTCCAGCATCTTTTGCGCGAACAGCAAAACGAAAGCGCCACAGCGCCTGGCGTGATGGCGCGGCTTCATTGGTTGGCCGGAGTCCTGAATTGGCAGACGGGAAATCCCGCCGAGGCCGCGCGCCATTGCCAGCTCGCGCTGGATCTCTTCCAGCGAATCGGCGAGCGGGACTACGAAGCGGTTCTGCACACGATCGTGGCGGACATCCTGGTCACGGAAGGGAAGCGTGACGAAGCGCGCGAGCATCGCGATCAGGCGCTCGCGCTGCTCGACCAGACAGGCAACGAGCGGTACCGGCACGGGATCATTTTCGAGGCCGCCTATGCGGCGATCATGGATACACAGCCCGCGCTTGCGGAATTGCTGATCGACCGCGTCGTCACGCACGACGTGGCGTCGCGCAATCCTGTCAATGCGTGCACGTCATTGATGTGGCGAAGCGCGTACCGGGCCAGCCGGCGGGCGAGTGATCTCGCGCAACGCGACCTCAGCGAGGCACGCGGGTTCTGCGAGAACATTGATGATCCCGCAGTGCGGGAGCGCTCCGTCGCAAACCTCAGCGTCGCCGACGGGATCGTCGCGCGCGACCGTGGGGCGACGCCCGACCCGAGGCAGCTCGACGCGGCGATCTCGTATTTCGAACGAACCCAAAGTCGCCTTGGATTGCGCACGGCATACCTCACGCGTGCCCGCGCTCACGCCGCCGCGAGGAACGATGCAGCGGCCGAGGGCGACTTCCGTGCAGCGATCGAGCAGAGCGAAGCGACGCGCGACCGGATCGATGAAGCCGACGCGCGGGTTTCATTCACAGCGACGGCGGATGAAGTCGTCGACGCCTACGTCGAATTTCTCATCGACCGGCGGCGGGAAACCGAAGCCCTCGAGATCGCCGACCGCAGCCGCTCGCGAGAGCTCGTCGATTCGCCGTCGGCGCAATGGGCTGGGGCATCGACGACGGTGACGGTCGCGCCCTTCCGGACGACGCTGTCCTCCAATGTGACGGTCATCGAATATCGCGTTCTCGATTCGCGGGTGATGGCCTGGGTCCTTCGGCGGGAGTCTCTCGAGACGATCGCTCTCCCGATTACGGTCGAAGACGTGACGTGGCTCGTGGACGAACTTCGGGACGGCTCGTCCTCCACACGCTGGTTGACCGCATGCTCATCGCTGTACGACGGACTGCTCCGTCCTCTGCAAGCCGCCGTCGATCCGTCATCGGCGCTTGTCGTGGTTCCGGACGACGTGATCGAGCGGGTTCCCTTTGCCGCGCTCTATGACTCGAAGCGCGGGCAGTACGTCGTTCAGGGGCGATCGAGTGTGATCGTGCCGAGCATTTCCCTCTTCGCAGCGAGCGCGTCCCGTTTTGAGTCCCGCACCAAACCGCAAGACCGCGTTCTCGTCGTGAGCGCTCCCACCGCGGGCGACTCCTCGGAGATCCTGGACGCCGCGTCCCGCGAAGGGGAGCTCATCGCGAAGGAATTCCCCGCGACGGTCCTGACGCGCGCGTCGTCTCCCAAACAGGTTTTCGACCTCGTCACTGGAGCGACGATGTTGCATTTCGCAGGGCATGCCGTTGCGGGAACCACAACCTCTTCGCCGCGCGAACTCATTCTCGGAGAAGGCAAGGCCGCGCGTCTCGGCGTTTCGGATGTCTTGTCCGAGCCACTGAAGAACGTGCGGG
>DATFHJ010000344.1:0-3323 GCA_035248585.1 Thermoanaerobaculia bacterium | reverse complement strand
CGAACCTCGAGGACAACATCCGCCGCGCCGCGCTGATGCGCGAAGAGATCGGCGATCAGCGTCAATTGATGATGGATGCGAATCAGGTGTGGGGCGTCGGCGAGGCGATCACGCACATGAAGGCGCTGGCGCAGTTCGATCCGTACTGGATCGAGGAGCCGACCAGTCCCGACGATGTCCTCGGCCACGCGGCCATTCAGAGCGCGATCGCGCCGCTCCGCGTCGCCACGGGCGAAGTCGTGCAGAACCGCGTCATCTTCAAACAGCTGCTGCAGGCCAACGCGATCAGCTTCCTGCAGGTCGACAGCTGCCGCATGGGCGGCGTCAACGAAGTGCTGGCCGTGCTCTTGATGGCGGCGAAGTTCGGCGTCCCGGTCTGCCCGCACGCCGGCGGCGTCGGCCTGTGCGAATACGTCCAGCACCTCTCGATCTTCGACTACATCTCCATCGGCGCGAGCCTTGATGATCGCTTGTGTGAATACGTCGATCACCTCCACGAGCACTTCGTCGATCCGTGCATCGTCAAGAACGCGCGCTACCTCGCGCCATCGCGGCCGGGCTACAGCATCACCATGAAACCGGAGTCGCTCGATGCCTACGAGTTCCCCGCCGGGAGGGTCTGGCAGAAACTGCAGGGGGTGGCGTAATGACGACCGCGACGTCGGATGCCGTACTCACCGCCGCGAAAAAGGGCAACGTCCGCTGGGTCGTCTGCGCGCTGCTCTTTTTCGCGACGACGATCAACTACGTCGACCGCGCGGTGATGGGATTGCTCGCGCCGACGCTGCGCAAGGAGATCGGCTGGACGGACGGAGACTACGGCTGGATCAGCGCGGCGTTCACGCTGGCCTACGCGATCGGCTTCCTCTTCGCCGGCTGGTTCATCGACCGCATCGGCACGCGCATCGGCTACGCGATCTTTCTCGTGGCCTGGTCGTTCGCCGCCGCGGGACACGCGCTCGCCGCGAGCGCGATCGGCTTCGCGCTGGCCCGCTTCGCGCTCGGCCTCGGCGAATCTGGAAATTTCCCCGCCGCGGTAAAGACGGTCGCGGAATGGTTTCCTCGCAAAGAACGGGCGCTCGCGACCGGGATCTTCAACGCCGGCTCGAACGTCGGCGCCATCATCGCGCCGCTCGTCGTGCCCATCCTCACGCTCGCCTGGAGCTGGCGCGCGGCCTTCGCCGTCACCGGCCTCATCGGACTGGTGTGGGTCTTCTTCTGGCTGCCGCTGTACCGCAAGCCGTCCGAACATCCGCGCCTCGGCGCCGCCGAGCGCGCGCACATCGAGAGCGATCCGCCCGATCCGAAAGTCGTCGTCAGATGGCCGGAGCTGCTGCGCCACCGGCAGACCTGGGCCTTCGCCGTCGGCAAGTTCCTCACCGACGCGATCTGGTGGTTCTACCTGTTCTGGTTCCCGCTGTTCATGGCCGACACGTTCGGCTTCGATCTCAAGACCATCGGCCTGCCGCTGGTGACGATCTACCTGCTCGCCGACGTCGGCTCGGTCGGCGGCGGCTGGCTCAGCTCGCACCTCCTCAAACGCGGATGGACGTCGAACGCTGCGCGCAAGACGGCGATGCTGCTCTGCGCGTTTCTCATTCTCCCGGTGGCGATGGCGCCGCGCGTCTCGAACGCGTGGATCGCCGTCTGGCTCGTCGGCATCGCCGCCGCCGCGCATCAGGGCTTCTCGGCGAACATTTTCACGATCACGTCCGACATGTTTCCGAAGGCGGCCATCGGCTCCGTCGTCGGGATCGGCGGGTTCGCCGGGGCGATGGGCGGCTTCTTCATGAACCTCGGCGCGGGCTGGTTCCGCGAGAATCAGGGCAGCTACGTGACGATGTTCACGATCGCCGGGTTCGTGTATCTGATCGCGCTCGCGGCGATTCATACGCTCGCGCCGCGGCTCGAGACCGTTCGTCTCCGCACCGCATGATGTTCATCCACGACGACTTTCTCCTCGAGACCGACGTCGCGCGCGATCTCTATCACCGCTGCGTCGCGGATCTGCCGGTCATCGACTATCACTGCCACCTCCCGGTGCAGCAGATCGCCAGCGATCATCAGTTCCGCTCGCTCACCGAGATCTGGCTCGACGGCGATCACTACAAGTGGCGGGCGATGCGCGCGAACGGCGTCGACGAGCGTTATTGCACCGGCGACGCCACGGACTGGGAAAAGTTCGAGGCGTGGGCGCGCACGGTGCCGGCCACGCTGCGCAATCCGCTGTATCACTGGACGCACCTCGAGCTGAAGAAACCGTTCGGCATCACCGAGCTGTTGGATTCACGCAGTAGCCGCTCGATCTACGAGCGCTGCAACGAACAGCTTTCTGCATTGACCACCCAGGAACTGCTCCGCCAGTTCAACGTCGCCGTCGTCGCGACGACGGACGATCCCGCCGACACGCTCGAGCATCATCACAAGCTTGCGCAGCGCGTCGACCCCGACACGCGGGTCGTGCCGACGTGGCGTCCCGACGCGGCGCTCGCGGTCGAAGACGTGAACGCGTGGAATGCATGGGTCGACCGACTCGAAGCCGCGTCTTCACGCTCCATCGGCAACTTCGACGAATTCATGGACGCGCTCGACCGGCGTCACGCCGAGTTCCACGAAGCGGGCTGCCGCGCGTCGGATCACGGGCTCGAGCAGATGTACGCCTCCCCCGCCGCGGATCCCGCGGCGCTCTTCGCGAAGCTGCGCGCGCGCAAGAGCATCGACGATGCGAATGGATTCAAAGCGGCGCTGCTGCATCTCTTCGCGCTGATGGATCACGCGCGCGGCTGGGTGCAGCAGTTTCACCTCGGCGCGCTGCGTAACACGAATGCGCGCATGCGCCGCAAGCTCGGCGCCGACTCGGGCCTCGACTCGATCGGCGACTTCGAACAAGCCCGCCCGCTGGCGCGCTTCCTCGATCGCCTCGACTCGACAAACCATTTGGCCAAGACGATCCTCTACAACAACAACCCCGCCGACAACGAGCTCTTCGCCACCATGATCGGCAACTTCCAGGACGGCTCCGTGCCCGGCAAGATGCAGTACGGCGCGGCGTGGTGGTTCCTCGATCAAAAGGATGGGATGGAAGCGCAGCTCCGCGCGCTCTCGAACATGGGCCTCTTCTCCCGCTTCGTCGGCATGGTCACGGACTCGCGGAGCTTCCTCTCCTACTCGCGCCACGAGTATTACCGCCGCCTGGTCTGCAACCTCCTCGGCAACGACGTCCGCGCCGGCCTCGCGCCGGACGATCGCGAGATGCTCGCGCGGCTCGCCGAGGACGTGTCGTTTTTCAACGCGCGGGAGTATCTGGGGCTGGAGTTGGGCCG
>DATFHJ010000343.1:0-4274 GCA_035248585.1 Thermoanaerobaculia bacterium | reverse complement strand
GCGACGATGCAGGAGATCGCCGACGAGGCGGGCGTCGCGAAGGGGACGATCTATCTCTACTTCCGCGACCGCGACGAGCTGGTAGAGAAAACGTTCGAGACGGCGATGGCGCAGCTCGGCGACCGCATCGACGCCGCGCTGGAGCAGGACCTGCCGTTCGAAGAAAAGCTGCGCATCGCGCTGAGCGTGCGGCTGGCGTTCTTCCGCGAGAACCGCGAGTTCTTCCGCCTCTATCTCTCGCTGCGCATGCCCGAGGGCACGCCGCAGCAGCAGCGCCGCCAGAAGCGCACGTGCCATCCGCAGTACCGCGCCCGCGTACAGAAATTCGCCGAGGTGTTGAAAGAATCGATGGCGCGCGGAGAAATCCGCGAGGCCGAACAATATCGGCTGGCCCTGTTTGTCATCGAAGGAAGTACCGCCGTGATCCTCGAACGGCTGAACGAAGAAGCCCCGCCGCCGGAAGAAGAGGACGTCGAGCTCATGACCCGGCTGATCCTCGATGGAGTTCGCAAACGTTGAAACGCATCACACTCACTTTTCTCGCCGCGCTCAGCGCGGCCCCCGTATTCGCGCAGACGGACGGGCTAAAGCCCGCCGCTCCACTGACGTTCGACGGCGCGCTGCGCCGCGCGCTCGAAGTCAACAACGGCGTGGAGCAGTCGCGGGAGAACGTCGCCGTCGCCGAGGCCCAGCGCTCGCAGCTGTTCTCGACGATCCTGCCGCGTATCAGCCTCAATGGCGATCTCACGCGCAACTCGATCCAGCGCACGTTCGGCAACGGCAGCGACGTCACCACGATCCTGCCGCAGAACAACTGGAGCTATCGCGTCATCCTGCAGCAGCCGATCTTCGCCGGCCTGCGCGAGCAGCGCGCGTACTCGCAGGCGAAGATCAACATTGAAAACGCGCGCGAGAGCACGCGCCTCGCGGAAGACGCGACGCTGCTGCGCGTGGCCTCGAGCTATCTCGCCGTCGTGAACGCCGACCGCCGCATCGACATCGAGAAGCGCAACGTCGAGCTGGCGGATCGCCGCCACAAACAGGCGCAGGCGTTCTACGACGCCGGCGAAGTGACGAAGGTCGACGTGCTGCGCGCGGAGACGGCGAGGAAGGCGGCGCAGCGGCAGATGGAAGCAGCGATGCAGAATCGCGAGCATGCCGCGTCGCAGCTGCGCGAAGACCTCGATCTGCAGGGACCGCTCGTCGTCGAAGCGCCGGCGCACACCGTGCCGCCGATGCCCGACGAGGCGCAGCTCGTCGCGAAGGCGACCGAGTCGCGCCCGGACGTCGAAGTCGCGGAGAACAACCTCCGCATCGCGAATCTGGAAATTCAGAAGCAGCGCGGATTCTGGCTGCCGGTCGTGACGTTCGAAGGCGGGTGGATCAATCAGCGCAGCTCGTTCCCCGCCGACCAATACAAATACGGCACGCTGCATTTCAACGTCCCGCTGTTCCAGTCGGGCGAAGTGCAGGCCCGCGTCGCGGTGGCGAAACATCAGGCCGAGGCGGTGAAGCTGCAGGTCGAGACCGTGAAGGCGGCCGCGCGCGAAGACGTGCACACCGCGATCACCGATTTGCGCGCGACGCAAACGAGTCTGCAGCTCGCCCAGGAGCAGTTGCAGGCGGCGCAGGCCGAGTATGACCAGGCGTTCGAGCTGTACCGCGCCCAGGAGGCCACGTCCCTCGACGTCGCCGCCTCCGAGACGTCGCTCGCCGACGCGCGCCGCGCCGTGGCCGAAGAAACCCTCAACCGTGATCTCGCCGAGCTGCGCGTCTGGTTCGCCGCCGGCGCGATGAAAGATGCAGTAGGAGTGACTCGATGAAACGCGTTCTTGCCTTGATTTTGTTGACGGTCGCCTGCTCGAAGAAGCCGGCGACGACTACGACGAATACGACGGCCGAGGCGCCGGCGCTGCCGGCGGATGTGGCTTCGGTGACGGCTACGACGGAGACGACGGATACGACGACGAAGAGTGGTGTTGCGGCGGTGGCGGAAGCGACCGCGGGCGACGCGATCGTCGCGACCGGCGAGTTCATCGCGCCGGTGCGCTCGGAGCTCGCGGTGAAGATGCCGGGGCGCGTGGCGCGGATGTACGTCGAAGAAGGCTCGCGCGTGGCGAAGGGCCAGCCGGTGCTCGATCTCGAGACCGATTACCTCCGCATCAATCTGCAGCGCGCCAACGCCGACGTCGCGCGGGCGAAGGCGGCGGAAGCCGACGCGGGGCGCGATCTCGAGCGTAAGAAAGAATTGATCGCCAAGGATTCGATCCCGCGCGCGACGTTCGATCGCTCGCAGGCGAATTACGACCAGGCCTCCGCGGCACGCCAGTCCGCGGAAGCGCAGTCCGCGCTGCTGCGCCAGCAGCTGTCCGACGCCACGCTCCGCTCGCCGATCAACGGCGTCGTCGCCGAGAAGCGCACCGACGTCGGCCAGCGCCTCGGCGACGCCACGGTCGCGCTGGTGATCGTGCAGACCTCGCCGCTCAAGCTCCGCTTCCGCGTCCCCGAGCGTTACATCGCGACGATCAAGAAGGGCGATTCCGTGAAGGCGCGCGTCGATCCGTATCCCGACCAGGTCTTCGCCGGCCGCGTCACTACGATCGGCGGCGTCATCGATCCCGCCACGCGCTCGCTGGCGGTGGAAACCGAGTTCGCGAATCAGGATGGGAAGTTGAAGCCGGGGTTGTTTGCGAGGGTGGAGATGGCGGTTCGATGACGGTGGAGCGGCGGGCTTTAGCCCGCCGAAACGAAACGGCGGGCTAAAGCCCGCCGCTCCACAGGAGACACACACAAATGCATAAACTCGCCGAAATCTGCGTCCGCCGCCCGGTCTTCGCGACCGTGCTCGTGCTCTCGCTCGTCGTCGTCGGGTACTTCGCGTACCTGCAGCTCGGCGTCGATCGTTTTCCGAAGATCGATTTTCCGACCATCACCATCACCACCGCGCTGACCGGCGCGGCGCCGGAAGAGATCGAGACCGACATCACCGACAAGATCGAGGAAGCGGTCAACACGATCAGCGGCATCGATCAGCTGCAGTCGACGTCGTCGGAAGGCATCTCCCAGGTCATCGTGCAGTTCGTGCTCGAGAAGGACGCCGACGTCGCGGCGCAGGAGGTGCGCGACAAGGTGAACATGATCCTGCGCGAGCTGCCCGCGGACGCCGATCCTCCGATCATTCAGAAATTCGATCCCGACTCGATCCCCGTGCTCTCGATCGCGCTCAGCGCGCCCGCGCCGATCCGCGACGTGACGGAGTTCGCGGACAAGCGCCTGCGCCGCCGCCTGGAGTCGCTGAGCGGCGTCGGACAGGTGCTCATCGTCGGCGGCCGTCCGCGCCAGATCAACGTCGTTGTCGACACCGAGAAGCTGGCCTCGGTCGGACTCACGACCGCGCAGGTCATCGGCGCGCTGCAGTCGCAGAACGTGCAGATCCCGGGCGGCAAGGTCGAGCAGGGCTTGCACGACCTCACGCTGCGCACCTACGGCCGCGTCACGTCGCCGTCGGAGTTCTCGAACATCACCATCCTTTCGAAGAACGGCTATCCGGTGAAGGTCGGCGACGTCGCGCACATCGAAGACAGCGTCGCCGAGCCGGAGTCGGTGGCGTCGGTCGACGGCAAGCCGGCCGTGGTGCTGCAGATCCGCAAGCAGTCCGGCACGAACACGGTCGAGGTCGTGAACGCGCTGAAAGAGCGCGCCGCGGAGCTGCAGAAAGACCTGCCGAAGGGCTGGTCGATGCGCGTCATCCGCGACCAGTCGGAGTACGTGATCTCCGCGGTCAACGCGGTGAAGGAGCACCTGATCCTCGGCTCGCTCTTCGCGGCGCTGATCGTCTGGTTCTTCCTCTCCTCGCCGAAGCTGCGCACGGCGGTGGCGCTCGTCATCGCCACGCTCGCCGTCTACTTCCTCCTCTTCGGCTTCCACGACGTCTCGCCGAAGATGGCCGTTCCGCTTCGCGTCGCCGGTGTGCTCGTGGCCCTCGGCATGCTGACGTACTTTTTCCGCCGCTCGCGCCCGACGATCATCTCCGCGGTGGCGATCCCGAGCTCGATCATCGCCACGTTCGCGGCGATGAAGTTCGAGAACTTCACGCTCAACGTCATCACGCTGCTCGCGCTGACGTTGTCCGTCGGTATCGTCATCGACGACGCGGTCGTCGTGCTGGAGAACATCTTCCGCTGGATGGAAGAGAAAAAGATGTCGCCGGCACAGGCGGCGGTCGAGGGGACGAAAGAAGTCGGCCTCGCGGTCATGGCGACGTCGCTTTCGCT
>DATFHJ010000342.1:0-6385 GCA_035248585.1 Thermoanaerobaculia bacterium | reverse complement strand
TCCTGCATCAGCACGACGACGCGCGGGTTGTGCGGCTGGTAGATGGCGATGTGATCGGCGCCGAGGCGCTGCAGCGACTGCTCGCACGCGAAGCGGATGAACTCCGGGGTCATGTTCTGCGGCAGCTCGCGCTGGCCGCGCGGACGTTCGGGATTGTTGTAAAAGTCGTAGCCGAACTTCGTGCCGACGATGAGCTCGGGATGATCTTTGAGAATCGGCGCGAGCACTGTTTCGCCGCGGCCGTTGCCGTACGCGTCGGCGGTGTCGATGTAGTTGATGCCGTATTCGAGCGCGCTGCGGATCAGCTTCTGCGCGTCGGCGTCGCTGTACGTCCCCCACCAGCCGGTGGTCAACGTCCAGGTGCCGAAGCCGAGCTCGGAGAGTTGGAGAGAAGTGCCGTGGAGGTTTCTGTAGCGCATCAGCGTCCCGTGAATGCCGGTTTCCTTCTCTCGTTATACGCCCCCAGCCCCTCCCCCGCGTCGTCGCTTTGGAAAAGTTGCTGCTGCAGTTCGCGCTCGAGCGCGAGCGCGGACTCGAGCGGCACTTCCCACCCCGTCTGGACCGCGCGCTTGATGCGCCCGACCGCTTTCGCCGCCTTGTTCGGCGGACAGAAGCTCCAGGCATAGTCCATCACCCGGTCCCACCACTTTCGTCCGTCTTCCTCGTCGGGCCACACGTAGTTGACGACGCCGAGCTGCTGCGCGGTTTCGTATTCGTGCAGGCCGCCTTCGACCATCAGCTCGATTGACTTCGTCTTGCCGACGAGGCGCGAGAGCCGCTGCGTGCCGCCGGTCCCCGGAAGCACGCCGAGGTTGATCTCCGGCAGGCCCCACTTGCCGCCGCCCTTCCGCGCGATGCGGATGTCGGCCGCGAGCGCGATCTCCAGTCCGCCGCCGACCGCGTGTCCGTTCAGCGCGGCGATGACGAGCTTCGGCGTCTGCTCGAGCCGCAGCAGCGTCTCATTCGCATGAATGCAGAAGTAGTATTTGAACTGCGGCGTGACCTCGGCGAGCATCTTGATGTTCGCGCCCGCGGAGAAAAACTTCTCCCCCGCTCCGCGCAGCACGATCACGTGCACCTCGTCATCCATCCGCCCGCGCAGGATGCATTCATCCAGCTCGCGGTTCATTTCATAGGTGTAGGTGTTCGCGGGCGGATCGTTCAATTCGAAGATCGCCACGCCTTTTTCCACGCGGTAGTCGATGAGGTTTCCAGCCATTTGGGGATTCTATCTCTCCGTCTCCTGTGGAGCGGCGGGCTTTAGCCCGCCGGCGTTTTCGGCGGGCTAAAGCCCGCCGCTCCACGGTTCATCGCCCATCCCCGAACGAGATCCCGAGGCTGCGCGCGGTGGCGACCATGTTCCCGTTCGGGTCGACGTATTTCGGGCGCGACACGGCGTCGCGGATCGGCGCGGAGATGATCTCGTCCGCGCGCACGGCGACCATGTGTCCGAATTTTTTCTTCGCCACGAGGTCGGCGGCGGCCTTGCCGAAGCGGCTGGCGAGGATGCGGTCGAACGCGATCGGCGAGCCGCCGCGCTGGATGTGGCCGAGAACCGTGACGCGGATCTCGAGATCGATCTGCTCGGCGATGTCGGCCGCGACCTGATAGGCGATCCCGCCGAGGCGGCGCGCCGCCTTGTCGAGATATGCCTCCTGTCCGCCGACCCTTTTCGCTCCCTCAGCCACGACGATGATGTCGAACTTCGCGCCTTCGCGCTCGCGGCCCTGCACCATCTTGATGATGTTCTCCGGCTGATACGGGATCTCCGGAATCAGGATGATGTCCGCGCCGCCGGCGATGCCGGCGTAGAGCGCGATCCAGCCGGCGTTGCGTCCCATCACTTCGAGGATCATCACCCGGTCGTGGCTCTCCGCGGTCGTGTGCAGGCGGTCGACCGCGTCCGTCGCCACGGCGACGGCGGTGTGAAAGCCGAAGGTGTAGTCGGTGGCGGCGAGATCGTTGTCGATCGTTTTCGGCACGGCCACCATCGGAATGCCTTTGTCGCAGAGCCGCTGGGCGATCTTGAGCGTGCCGTCGCCGCCGATGGCGATGATGCCGTCGATGCCGAGCTCGTGAATATGAGCGATCACGGTCTCGGACTGATCGACGCAGGTCCCGTCCGGCATCGGGAACTCGAACGGATTGCCGCGATTGGTGGTGCGGAGCAGCGTCCCGCCCTTGGGAAGGATGCCGCGGATGTTTTCGAGCGTCAGCGGGACAATCGACTTCGTCAGTAAGCCCTCGAAGCCGAGCTGGATCCCGACCACGTCGATGTCATAGTCACGGATGAGTGTGCGAGCGGCGGCGCGGATGACCGCGTTGAGGCCGGGACAATCGCCGCCGCCGGTGAGGATGCCGATTCGTTGCACGGGTCGGGACTATACAAAAGCGATTCCGTGAGTGGTGGACAGGCACGCCACCTCATCATTTGGCACGAGCAATGCTCATCCATAAGACCGTTGCGGCCTCGCGGCCGCACAGATTTCTGGAGGAAAGCGCATGAACATCATCGGATGGATTTTGTTTGGTCTGGTCGTCGGCGCGATCGCGAAGTTCCTGATGCCCGGACGCGACCCGGGTGGCTGGATCGTGACGATTCTGCTCGGCATCGCCGGCTCGTTCGTAGGCGGCTTCCTGGCGACGACTCTGATGGGTCGGCAGGAGCAGACCGCGGGATGGATCGGCTCGATCATCGGCGCGATCGTTCTGCTGTTCATCTATCGTCTCATCGTCGGCCGGCGCGCAGCCGTCTGACGGGTTTCCCTCTCTCCTGGTACCGATTGGCCCGGGCCTCGCGCGTGGCGAGGCCCTTTTTTCGTTTGACGATTCGTAACCGTCCAAACCCGGAACATTTCAACAGCCGGAACGTCTGAAACGTACGATGGGAATGGGAGTATCGTTTCCCACGCTTACCTTTTCGCAATGCCCACCAGGAGGAGTCAAACCAATCTATGAGTCAGTCCACCAAGCGCATTCTCTCGACGATAGCCATCGTCATCGCGTCGGTGGCGTTCGGCATCCTCATCAGCGCCGACCTCGGCCTGATGCGGCAGTCGAAAGCGCAGTCGTCGACGTCAATGCAGACCCAGGCCGGTGCTGTTCCGGCCGTCACGATTCCGTCGTTCGCCGATGTCGCCGCGCGCATCATGCCCGCCGTCGTTTCCATCCGTTCCACCGAGATCGTGCATACGAGCGAGCAGCAGCGCCGCTTCGGAGGCATCGATCCGTTCGATTTCTTCTTCCCCGATCCCGATTCGCGCCGCAGCCCGCGGCGCCAGCAGCAGCCGAACTCGGACGATGACGACGAGCAGCAGCAGGTCAGCGGCGGCTCGGGCTTCATCATCTCGCCCGACGGCTACGTGCTCACCAACAACCACGTGATCGAGGGCGCCAGCAAGATCCAGGTGCACTACGGCGCCGATGAGAACGGCCAGGGCGGCCGCACCGTCACCGGCAAGGTCGTCGGACGCGATCCCGCGACCGACATCGCACTCCTGAAGATCGACGTCGACCAGCAGATGCCGTTCATCCGCCTCGGCGATTCCGAGCGCATCCGCAAGGGTGACTGGGCCATCGCCGTCGGCCATCCCTTCCAGTTCGAGAACACGCTCACCGTCGGCGTGATCTCGGCGAAGGGCCGCTCGCTGTTCCTCAGCGAAGAGACCCGCTCGTTCGAGAACTTCATTCAGACCGACGCCGCGATCAACTTCGGCAACTCCGGCGGCCCGCTGATGAACATCTCCGGCGAAGTGGTCGGCATCAACACCGCGATCCGCGGCGGCGCGACCGGCATCGGCTTCGCCACCCCGATCAACACGGCGAAGACGCTGCTGCCGCAGCTGAAGCAGGGCAAGGTCACGCGCGGCTACCTCGGCATGCAGATCCAGGACGTGAGCGAGGACATCCGCGAAGCATTCAATCTCCCCGAGGCGCGCGGCGCGCTCGTGCAGTCCGTCGATGACGGCAAGCCCGCCGACAAGGCCGGCATCCGCCACGGCGACGTCGTCACCGAGGTCGACGGCAAGCCGATTCGCAACAACCGCGAGCTGATCGACTACATCTCGTACCTGCCGGTCGGCAGCGAAGTGAAGATCACGCTGCTCCGCAACGGACAGCGCCAGACCGTCACCGCGCGCACGGCCGAGCGCCCGACGGAAACGGCGAGCAACGAGGAAGAGCCCAGCACGCCCGCGGAACCCGTGCGCAACAAGCTCGGCATCTCGGTGCAGAACATCACGCCCGAGCTGCGGCGGACATACAACATCCCGGCGACGCTGAACGGCGTCGTGGTCGCGAGCGTGAAGAACGTCTCGCCCGCCGCCGACGCAAATCTCAGCGAAGGCGACGTGATCAGCGAAGTGCAGGGCCAGAAGGTCAACAACATCGAAGAGTTCAAGGCCGCGCTCGACCGGGTGAAGACCGGCGCGCGCCTGCGTCTGTACGTGACGTCGCAGACAAGGAACGGCTCGATCTCGACGTATCGCATTCTCGAAACTCCGTAAACGCTGTCCACACTACAATTCGCGCCGCATGAACGATGAAGAGTTCATGCGGCGCGTTTTGCTTTTGGCGGAGCGCGGCCGCTACTCGGTGAGTCCGAATCCGATGGTCGGCTGCGCGATCGTGCGCGACGGGGAGGTTGTCGCCGAGGGGTTTCACGAGCGCGCGGGCGAGCCGCACGCGGAGATCGTGGCGCTGCGCGCATGCGCCGACCCGCGCGGCGCGACGCTGTACACGAACCTCGAGCCGTGCAGCCACCACGGACGCACCGGCCCGTGCGCGGAGGCGGTCATTCGCGCGGGCATCGCGCGCGTGGTCGTGGCGATGACCGATCCGAACGAAGTCGTCGACGGCCGCGGCATCGCCGCGCTGCGCGCGGCGAACATCGAGGTCGCGACGGGCGTCTGCGAAGCGGAGGCGCGCCGGCTCAACGAAAAGTTCAGCTGGTCGGTGACGCAGAAGCTGCCGTTCGTGCTGTTGAAGGCGGGCATGACACTCGACGGAAAGCTCGCCACCGTCGCGCGCGAGTCGCAATGGATCACGTCGGAAGACGCGCGGCAGAAGAGCCTCGCGCTGCGCGAGGAGTTCGATGCCATTCTCGTCGGCAGCGGCACGGTCAAAGCCGACAATCCGCGCCTCACGCGCCGCCTCGGCCTCGGCAGCAGCATCACGCCCTGGACGCGGGTCGTGCTCGACGGCGACGGCGAAGTGCCGCCGTACGCGCAACTGCTCGCGGACGGCGGACGGACGATTCTCTTCACCAGCAAGCCCGCGCGCTATGAAGGCGTCGACGTCGTGCCGATCGACGGCCGCGCCGATCTCGTGTTCGTCCTGCGCGAGCTGCACCAGCGCGGCATCCAGTCGCTGCTCGTCGAAGGCGGCGCGCTGCTGCACTCCGAATTCATCCGCCGCGGGCTGTGGCAGAAGATGATCGCCTTCGTCGCGCCGCTCATCATCGGCGGCCCCGAGGCGCCGGCGATTCTGCAGGGAGAAGGCGTCAGCCGGTTGACAGAGGGTTATCGCTTTCGGTTTGATCGCGTCGAGTTCGTAGGCAGCGATCTGATGATTGTGGCCTACCCTTCGTAATGTTCACCGGGATCATCCTCCACCACGGCAGCGTCGAATCGTTCGACCGGCTGGCGGCCGGCGCGCGCATGCGGCTGCGCACGACCGATCCGCAGCCGTTCACGCGCGGCGAGAGTCTGGCCGTCAACGGCGTGTGCCTCACCGTGCTGCCGGAGAGCGACGGCTCGCTGACGGCCGACGTTTCGGACGAGACGCTCGCGCGCACGACCCTCGGCACGCTCGCCGGCGGCGCGACCGTGAACGTGGAGCGCGCGCTGGCCATCGGCGATCGCCTCGGCGGACACATGGTGCAGGGCCACGTCGACACGACCGGCGTGCTGGCGTCGATCACCACCGAGGGAGAGTTCGCCGTGTACCGGTGGAGCTACCCGCAGGAATTCGCGGAGCTCGTGGTGAGCAAAGGCTCGATCGCCGTCGACGGCGTCTCGCTGACGGTCGTCGAGCCGGACGCGACGAGCTTCGGCGCGGCGCTGATCCCGGAGACGCTGCGCCGCACGAGCCTCGGACAGGCGCGCGTCGGCGACGCGGTGAATCTAGAGTTCGACATGATCGCCAAGTACGTCCGCAGCCTCGTCGCTCCCTACCTGCCGCAGTGATCCTCTATCGCAAAGCGGCATCGCTCCGCGTGCGCCGGGCGAGCGCGCCGGAGCCGCCGTTCTGGTGCGCGACGACGATCGCGCCGTACGGCGCGAAACGCAGCGCCCCCATCGCCATCGACTACCTGACCTCGCGCGCCGCGTCGAACGAGCGCGCCGAGGTGGCGGTGTGCGAGAACGTGCGCGCGGAGCTGGAGCGC
>DATFHJ010000341.1:0-12218 GCA_035248585.1 Thermoanaerobaculia bacterium | reverse complement strand
AGCGAGTAGACTTTCAGAATGCGACGAACGTCTTTCACTGTCTCGTTGATCCTCGTCATCGCTCTGCTCGCGCTCGGCTGCCCGAAGAAACCGAAGCCGCAGCCCCCACAGCCGCAGCTGCCGACGACGGACACGATGTCTACGGCCGAGACGACGGCGACGACGCAGACCGTCGAGACGACGACCACCGATTTCCCGACGACCCCCATTGAGCCGCGGGTCGAGTCGGAAGACATCGAGGAAATCAATCGGAGGGCGCAGGCGGAAGGGTGGATCGCCGATGCATTTTTCCCGTACGACGCCTCGACGCTCGATGACGCCGCGCAGCAGGCGCTCACCAAATCGGCGAGTTACCTGCGCGAGCATCCGCAGTACGGTCTTTTGATCGAAGGCCACTGCGACGAGCGGGGCACGGAGCAGTACAACCTCGCTCTCGGCGATCACCGCGCGGCGACGGCGTCGCAGTACCTGCAGACGCTCGGCATCGACGCCGCGCGTCTCCGCACGGTGAGCTACGGCGAAGAGCGTCCGTTCGCGGAAGGCTCGAATGAGGAAGCGTGGGCGCAGAACCGCCGCGCGCATCTGGTGCTGGTCAAGCGCTAGAAGAGTGGAGGACAGGCACTCTTGCCTGTCCTGCTTGGATCGCTACGCTCAGGACAGGCAGGAGTGCCTGTCCTCCACTTGTTACGTCGCGACGCCGAGCCGCGCGCGGAGCGCGTCGAGGACGGGTGGGGGGACGAGGTGCGTGATGTCTCCGCCGAGGCGGAAGACTTCCTTGACCAGACGCGAGGAGACGAACGTGTACTCGACGGCGGGGAGCATGAAGATCGTCTCGACCTCGGGGCTGAGCTCGCGATTCATCAGCGCCATCTGCAGCTCGTATTCGTAGTCGGAGACCGCGCGGATGCCGCGCACCACCACCTTCGCATCGAGGCGGCGCATGAAGTCGACGAGCAGGCCGTTGAACGAATGCACTTCCACGCCGGCGATGCCGTTCGTGCAGCGGAGAATCAGCTCCATCCGCTCCGGCACCGTGAACAGCGGCGACTTTCCTTCGTTCTCCAGCACCGCCACCACCACGACGTCGAACAGCTGCGTCGCGCGGCGAATGATGTCGAGATGCCCATTCGTCATCGGGTCGAAGGAGCCGGGGTAGACGGCGACGCGCATGCGGCGATGGTAGCAGGTCGGATGGCGGATGGCAGACGGCGGATGGCAAAAACAACAGCCATCTGCCATCCGCCATCTGCCATCCCGTGATGGTCAACTGCTTGACGATCGCCTCGCGCGAACTTATCATGGGTGCGATTTGAATCGAAGGGAGGGTGTGATGACGCGGGAACGACTTCAAGTCAAGCGCTCGAACGGACCGGCACCGGCACTCAAGAGCCGCCTGATCTCCACGCTGCTCACCTACCTGCCGGGTGCGTGGATCGATCCGAAAGACCATGAGCTGATCACGCTCTATCGGCTCCGCTACAAGATGGCCATGGAAGAGCAGAAGTACGACACGGCCATGATCTTCCTGAACAAGATCCTGGAGATCGATCCGCTCAACCTCGAGGCGAAGCTGTGCAAGGGCGAGATCTACCACCGCTGCCTCGGCAACTATCCGGCGGCGATCGACCTGTACAACAAAGTGATCCGGCTCTCCGCGAACGGCAACGACGACTCGGTCAACACGCGCGCCCGCGCGGCGATGTCCGAGATCATGGAGATGTTGTCTTAACGATCCCGGTCGAGAACGAAATCGAGCGCCACTTCGAGCGTCTCTTTCGCCGGTGAGGCAGGGAAGGGATCGAGGGACACGCGCGCGCGGTTGGCGTAGTTGCGGGCGTACTCGCGGGTCTCTTCCAGCGCGTCGTACTTGTTCACGATGGCGATGATCTCCGACGAGTCGACGCCGTCGAACGATTTGTTCGAGGCAATGCCGGCGATGATCTCCCGCTCCCGCGGCGTCGCGCGCGGCGACGCGAGAATCAGCGGCAGCGTGAGCTTGCCTTCCTTCAGGTCGGACAGCGCCGGCTTGCCGAGGACCTCGGTGCTGGAGGTGAAGTCGAGCAAATCGTCGATCAGCTGGAAACAAATCCCAAGATTCACGCCGTAGTTGAACAGCGACGACGCGTGTGCCTCGGAGAGGTCGACGAGATAGCCGGGGATGCGGCAGCAGGCGCCGAAGAGCGCCGCGGTCTTGCGGTTGACGATGTCGAAGTAGTCGTCGATCGACAGATCGGCGCGCCCGTTTTGCTCCAGGCCAAGGATCTCGCCCTCGATCATCCGGATCGTCACGTTCGACAGGAGGCGCAGGATGTCGAGGTTCCCTTCCGCCAGCGCCATGTTCATCGAGTGCGTGTAGAGGTAATCGCCCACGAGCACGGTGAGGTTGTTGCCCCAGCGGTAGTTGATCGACGTGCGGCCGCGGCGAACGTCGGCCTCGTCGATGATGTCGTCGTGCACGAGCGTCGCCGTGTGGATGAACTCCACCACCGCGGCATAGATCACGTCGCGGTAGCCGTCGTAGCGCAGCATCTGCGAGGTCAGGAGCAGCAGGGCAGGGCGGAGGCGTTTCCCGCCGCCGCCGAGGATGTGCTCGCCGACGTCGTGGATCGTGAGGATCTGCGACTGGAAATTGCGCCGCAGCTCGTCTTCGACCAGCTCGAGCTTCGGGCCGATGAGATCGAGGAGCCGGTCGGCGTAGGCTGTCGTTCCGTTGAGGGTTCGCGGCGCGGTCACGTGGGGAGAAGGATAGCTCAACCGCGGTAGTTGGTGAACTGGAGGGGAATCCCGAAGTCGTTTTCCTTCACCAGGGCGATGGCCTTCTGGAGGTCGTCCCGGTTGCGTCCCGTCACCCGCACCTGATCGGACTGAATCGCCGCCTGCACCTTCAGCTTCGCGTCCTTGATCGCCTTGACGATCGCCTTCGCTTTCTCGCTCTCGATCCCCTGCACGATCTTCGCGCGCTGGCGTACCGTGCCCATCGCCGCGTCTTCGAGCTTCTGATAGTCGATGGCCTTCAGCGAGACGTGCCGCTTCACGAGCTTCGACTCCAGGATGTCCTTCAGGCTGCGCAGCTTTCCCTCGTCGTCGCTGATGAGAATCAGCTCCTCGCCGGAAAGCTCGATCGAGCTCTTGCTGCCCTTGAAGTCGAAGCGCTGGGCGAGCTCTTTCTGCGCCTGCATGACGGCGTTGTTCACTTCCTGCAGGTCGGTTTTCGAGACGATGTCGAACGATGAGTCTTGTGCCATATCGGTTCTCCTAGTTTATCCCGCGCGTAGACGCGGGATCATCGGTTATCCCGCGACAATGGTCACGAACGACGCGGATTGTGCCATCGCGTGGCAACGGTCTCGCCTGTTGTGATGCTCCGGGCGGTGTAACCGGAGATCCCGCGTCTGCGCGCGGGATAAACTGTAGGATCAGTCCGCGCGCACGACTTGCGTCCCCGCCGGCGGATCGAATCGGAACGTGTCGGCGGATGCGGCGCGGCGATGATATCCCGAGAAATCGAACGACGTCCGGTTGCCTTCGCGGTCGCTGTATTCGATGCGCTGGATCAAATGCGTCGACGGCGTGATGGTGACGACGACGTTGCGCACGAGCGCGTGCGCGGCGCGTGGCTGCAGCGTCAAGACGACCGCACCGCTCTTGTTCTGCTGTTTGACGATGAAGTGCTTGTCGCGCGCGGCGGGATCGCCGAGGAGCAGAAACGGCAGCTCGCCTTTGCGTGCGTCGCTGATGCGGCCGAGCGTGACCTGGTTATCCGAGGGCACGTAGAACCACGACTGCGAGCCGTCGAAGACGAACAGCTTCTTCTCGGGGCTCGAGTAGCTCCAGCGCATCTTCGGCAGCGGTCCGAAAATCACCGAGCCGCTTTCGGTCTGGCTGGTCTTGAATCCCTTGGCGGTGAAGCGGTGCGTGAAGCCTGCTTCCATGCCCGACATCGCGGACGCGGCTTTATCGAGCTCGCTGGCGGTCTGGGCGGTGAGGGTGGTGGCGAGAAGGAGAATACTGAAGAGTCTGATCACAATTTTTCGACCTCGATCGCAACAATCGCGCTGTTCACAACAAAAATGCGATCGTTCTTCGTCCGGTCGGCAGGGAAGAGGAAGAAGCCGTTGCGCTCGGGGTTGTAATGAGCCACTCCGCGGATGACCTCGCCGTCGTTGAACTCGATCGAGATCTGCATCCCGCTCGGCTCCTCGAGCCCGTCCTCCGCTCCGCTGCGCGGGAAGAAGACCGCTTTCAAATCGGCAAACGGTACTTCACCGCTCGTGCCATCGTCGTGGCGGACGACCAGCACTTCGCGCGTGGGATCGATCGGTTCGAGCGTGGCCCGCTCGGTTCTTCCGTCGCGATAGCGAAGGACTACTTTTTCATCCATCAGAAAAGCTCGAGGCCCCAGAGATCGTGGAGGTGAATGATACCTTCGACGCGGCCCCCTTCGTCCACGATGAAGAGCGAGGTGATCTTGCGTTGTTCCATGATTTGTAACGCCGCCGAGGCCAGCTCTTCGGCGCGGATCGTCTGCGGATTCGCTTTCATCGACTCCGCGGCGGTGTGACGCAGCACCTGCTCGTCACGCTGCAAGAGGCGCCGCAGGTCGCCGTCGGAGATGACGCCGCGCAGCTGACCCTGCTCATCCGTCACCGCGGTGATGCCGAATCCTTTCTTGGACATCTCGTAGATGACGTCGTGCATGCTCGTGGAGTCGCGCACGATCGGGACGTCGTCGCCTTTGTGCATGAGGTCGCGCACGGTGAGGAAGCGCTTGCCGAGCTTTCCGCCGGGATGAAGGAACGCGAAGTCTTCTTCCTGAAAACCGCGGCGCAGCAGCAGCGCCATCGCCAGCGCGTCTCCGAGGGCGAGCGTGGCGGTCGTGGATGCCGTCGGCGCGAGGCCGAGGGGACAGGCTTCCTGCGAGATGGCGGCGTTCAGGTGATGATCGGCGAGCCGCGCCAGCGTCGAGCTCGGATTGCCCGTGATGGCCACGATTTCCGCGCCGATTCGCTTGATTCGATCCAGGAGCCGCACGAGCTCCTCGGTCTCACCGGAGTTCGAGATCGCGAGCACGACGTCGCCTTTGACGAGCATGCCGAGGTCGCCGTGAATCGCCTCGGCCGGATGCATGAAGAACGACGGCGTGCCCGTCGACGCCAGCGTGGCGCTGATCTTCTTGCAGATGATGCCCGACTTGCCGAGCCCCATCGTCACGACGCGGCCCGTGCACGCGGCCATCAACTCGACGGCGTCGACGAAGTGCTGGTCGAGATGCTCGATGAGTCCGCGGATCGCCGCCGCTTCGACTTCGAGAACACGCTTCGCCTCGGCGATCGCGGGATGCATTGGGGGCGGATCGTATCAAACCGTGTGGTGCGCGCCGCCGGCGCGCCCCCCGCCCTAAGGCGCGCCGGAGGCGCGCACCACACGACGTTCCTGCGGTAACAGCAGGTGATAGAGCAGGGAACACACCGGCACTGCGACGCCGCTCTCGCTCGCGAGCCGCACGACCGCGCCGATCTGCGCATCGAGCTCCGAGGGCTTCCCTTCCATGACGTCGCGCTGCAGCGATGAGGTCGAGGCTGCGGCGAGGTTGTCATAGCGATCCATCGTCCGCTGCAATGCGTCGTCGCCGGGGTCGACGCCGCGTGCTTTGGCGAGGGCGATCATTTCGCGGAGCGAGTCTTCGGCAATCGCGCGCAGCTCCGGCATGGCGCGCCATTCGCCGATCGGGACGCGCGTCAGCGCGCCGATCGCGCTGATCGGCGCGATGAACAGGAACTTTGTCCACATCGAATGGAGGATGTCGGGCGGCACGTCGGCTTTCACGCCTGCGTTTCGGAACGCGTCACACAACCGTTGCGCGCGTTCGGATGGCCGGTTGTCGAGCTCTCCGAACATCACGAACGGCTCGACTGCGGTGTGGCGGATGTGTCCCGGCTCGACGATGAAGCTGACGATGCCGCACAAGCCGCCGAGAACGTGCTCGCGTCCGACGATCGACGCCAGCACGTCCGGCGCATCGATGCCGTTCTCCAGCGGCACGACCATCGTGTCCGGCCCGATCATCGGCTGCACCCGTGCGACGGCGTCGGGGATCTGCCACGCCTTCACGCAGACGAGAATCGCGTCGACGATCTCTGACGGCTGATCGGTTGCGTTCACGCGCTCGAGCGCAAAGTCGCCGTGCGTGCTCTCGACGCGCAGGCCGCGCGTGCGCAGCGCTTCGAGCGTCGCGCCGCGGGCGATGAACGTGACGTCGACGCCGGATTGCGCGAGGCGTCCGCCGAAGTAGCCGCCGACGCCTCCGACTCCGACGACCGCGACGCGCATCACGCCTTCGGCTTCCACGCGCCCTCGGAGCGATGGGTGCGGATCCATACTTCGTCGACCGCGTGCGCATCGATCGACTTCGCGATCCAGACGATCTGGCCGGCGTGGTTGGCGAGGTGCATGGCGACGTTCAGCAGGTCTTCGAACGCGATCGTGTGCATCGTCGGCTCGGGCGATGGTCCGGCGATGCGCTCGACGGTCAACTGGTCGAACGTCCGCTCCGCGTTCGCGACCATGGTGTCGAAGCGCGCGAGGAGCTCCGCTTTCGGAATCGGCTGGCGCTCGTTGAACTCCGCGGCACGATCGCGCACGAAGTCGAGACCGCCGAGGTTGCGGTTCAGGTAGTAGTCGAGCGAGCCGGAAAGATGCAGCACGAGGTTGCCGATCGAGTTCGACGACTCGTTCGGCCGCCACCAGAGCTGCTCGTCCGTCAGCGGCTCGAGCGCCGTGCGGACCTGGGCGGGGAAGACTTTCGTGACTCGAGCGCGGAGGGCGTTGAGGGCGATCGCAAGAACTTCGCTCATTGCGCAATGGTATCGGAACGCCGGCGTCTCGCCGGCTGGCCCGGCGCCGTCTCGGCGCCGCGGCGGCGGGACGCCGCCGGGTCAGCCGGCGAGGACGCCGGCGTTCCCAATCAATCCTAATCTGCGCGCCTCCTCCAATGCATGCGCGGAGTCGCGGACGTAGATCATCTCGCCCCCGGCGGTCTTCGCTTCTTCGGCGATTCTCGCGATGCCCTGGTCGCGCACGTCGCCGGTCACGTCGCGGATGAACGCCGCGATCACGCGCTTCGGATGGAGCTGCATCACGCGCAGATAGATCTCGGGATCTTTCTGGCCGCTGTCGCCGACGAGGACGAAGCGGAGGTCGGGGTAGTAGTCGAGCAGCTGTTGGATCTGCGCGAGCTTGTGCCGCTCGTGCGGATCCATGATGAATGTGTCGCGGTCGAGGCCCCAGTCCTGGAGGAACAGCGGGCCGAGGGGAATGCCGTTGATGGACATGAAGTCTTCGAAGAGCTCGTAGAGATTCCACGGGCTGCTGGAGACGTAGAAGATCGGATTGCGGTCGCGGTGGAGCGCGCGATAGAGATCGGCGATGCCTTCGAACGGCAGCCGCGCCGCGGCGTTGTTGATGACGGAGCGGATCATGGTGATGAGATTCGTCGCGCCGGTCTGCACGATCGTGTCGTCGATGTCGCTGATGATGCCGAAATCGGCGGCGGCCGGCAGAAGCACGCGCGCGATGGCGGTGGCGTTGTGATCGCGAGCCTCGCAGGCGACCTCGTGCCAGAGAAGGTGCTCCGCAAGCTCCTGCGGCTCGAGCCGCACGTTGAAATGACCTTCGCGATTCGTGACGCTCTCGACGACCGCATCCCGATACGACACGACGACGTTCGCACCGGCGATCTCATCGCTTTCGAAGCGCCGCCATGTGTTGACGAGGTTCCGCCACATCCCCTCGGCGTCGGTCGCGCGCGTGATTTGCTTGTCCCGCAGCAGGCGGCCGCGGACCAGCATTTCGCGGCCGCGGCCGAAACCGCGATACGGAGTGAGGATGGCCGGCATGCGCCTGACATTTTGCTGTAGAATCCGGGCCCTCCGGCAATGCAGGCGCGATCCTTGCGCCAGACTCGACCACATCAAACGGAAGAGGACTCCTCAATGAGCGAACTGGTGAACGCTACGAATTCGTCCACCGTCCGGCCTTCGTCCCGGACGCATGAGAAGCGCGAGAAGACGCTGCCCGTCGAACCGAAGTCGGTGGTCTGGAACCCGACGCCCGAACAGCTCCGCCAATTCGCGGAGCAGATGCCGAATGCCCGCAAGACGGAATTCGGCAATTTGAACGTGGCCACGCGCGTGGTCTCGCGCTCGAAGCTGTCGACCTACATCGCCACGGACAGCCCGGAACTTCATTCGGATCAAACGATTACGCGCGAAGAGTACGCGCGCGTGGCGCAGCTGCAGAACGACTACATCAAGACCCGGGACATGCTCGTGATCGAGGGCTACATCGGCAACGATCCCGAGTATCGCGTGCCGGCGCGGCTGATCATGGAGAAGGCAAACGCCAACATCGCCGCAATGCAGCACATCCTCTATTACCCGGCCACGCCCGAGGAGCTCGAGCACTTCGAGCCGCAGCTGACCGTGATCTACACGCCGAACCTGCCGATGCCCGGCTACGCGGAAGATCGCCTGATCGCGGTCGATCTCGAGAACTACACGACGCGCGTCTTCAACTCCGATTACTTCGGCGAGTCGAAGAAGGGCGGGCTCCGGATGTGGAACAAGCTCGTGTACGAGCGCGGCGGACTGGCGCTGCATTCGGGGTGCAAGGTGATTCCGGTTGGGGATCGAAAACGGGTAGGACTAATCGTAGGACTTTCTGGGACAGGTAAGACGACTACGACGTTCACGAAGCAAAACGATTCGCAGCCGGTGCAGGATGATTTCTGCGCGCTGATGCCGGGCGGCAAGGTGGTGGCGACGGAGAACGGCTGCTTCGCGAAGACGTTCGGCCTGAATCCGAATGACGAGCCGACGATCTACGAGGCCTGCGCGTCGCAGCACGCGTATCTGGAGAACGTCTCGCAGGACGACGAAGGGAAGATCGATTACTTCGACACGTCGTACACGCCGAACGGACGCGCGGTGATCCGCATGCAGGACATCGCCGGCGCGGCCGACGCGCGCGAGATCACGAAAGCCGACTTCCTGCTGATCCTCAACCGCAACGAGAACATCATCCCGGCGGTGGCGAAGCTCGAAGGCCCGCTCGCCGCGGCGTACTTTATGCTCGGCGAGACGAAGGGCACGAGCGCGGGGGGCGCGGCGGAAGCCGGCAAGTCGCTGCGCGTGCCGGGCACGAATCCGTTCTTCCCGCTGCTGCACGCGAACCAGGGCAACCGCATGCTCGAGCTGATGAAGAACAGCCCGATGGAGGTCTACCTGATGAACACCGGCGCCATCGGCGGCGACGGCAAGCAGGAAGGCTCGAAGAAGGTGAAGATTCAGCACTCGTCCGCGATCGTGAAGGCGATCGCCGAGGGCACGATTCAGTGGGAAAAGGACCCGGACTTTGGCTACCTCGTGGCCACGGAAGTGCCGGGCCTCGACGACGCCGATTACCTCCAGCCGAAGAAGATGTACGAGCGGCAGGGGAGACTCGACGAGTACAACGCCCTCGTGGCGAAGTACAACACCGACCGCCGTGAGTATCTGCGGAAGTGGAAGGGATTGTCGGACGAGATCGTGAACGCGATCTAGGACGAATAGGACGTCATAGGACTTCTAGGACGTTTTAGGACGTCCTACAAAGTCCTATTCGTCCTACAAAGTCCTATTCAGGTTTCCACGTGTAAGAACAAGTAGATGGCCGCGAGCGCGAACAAGATGTTCGCGCTCCACGCGCTCAGGAGCGGCGGCAGGTTCCCCACCTCGCCAAATTTCGTGAAGACGGCGTAGATCATCCAGTAGAAGATGCCGAGGATGAGGGCGATGCCGACGCCGTACAGCGCGCCTTTCTTGCCCATCCGGAAGGCGAACGGCATCGCGATCAGGGCCATCACCAGGCTGATCACCGGCCACGACGTCTTCGCGTAGAGCTTCACCGTCAGCTCCTCGGCCGAGTATCCGGAATTGCGGATCGTCTGGATGTAGCGGCGCAATTGCGCGTAGGTCATCTGATCCGGCGGCTTCACGTCGGATGCGAAGTCTTCCGGCGTTTCCGGATAAAAGAGCGGCAGCGGCGTCGTGATCGGCGTGAAGGTCGACCGGCCGTCGTCCGTGAACGAGCGCATCCAGCCGTCTTCGAACGCCCACGCCGAGCCGTTCCAGCGCGCGACCTTCGCGAACACGCGCCGCGTCATCCGGAAATCGGTCGGATGAAACTCGAACACCTGCACCTGCGACAACTCGCGCTTGTTCCGGTCGTACGAGAGGAAGTTGATGATGTAGCGCCCCTTGCCGAGGTACCAGAGCTTCTGCTCGGAGGCCTTCGTCACGGCAGGCTTGCCCTCGATCCTGTTCTTCATCTCCGCCGCGCGCTCGTTCGAGTACGGCAGGACGAAATCGAGAATCAGATAGGCGAGGATGCTCACCATCGCGGCCACGGCCAGGATCGGCATGGCGATGCGGAACAGCGACACGCCGCCCGATTTGATCGCCGTCACTTCGTTGTTCTTCGACAGGATTCCGAACGTCACCAGCGTCGCCACGAGCACGGAGATCGGCAGCGTCCAGTTGAGGACGTAGAAGATCTGGAAGCGGTAGTACGACAGCAGCGTGTTGAGGCCGATGGCGTGCTTGCGGACGTCGCTGGCGATCTCGTTGTAGTCGACGATGGTGAAGAGCGCGACGACGGAGATGAGGACGAGCGCGAGGACTTTCATGAACTCGCGCAGGATGTAGCGGTCGATGATGTTCGGGAACGTGATGTCGAGACGGCTCAGCAGGCCCGGCTCGTCTTCGACCGGCGTCTCCGCGGTTGCCGTTCTGCGCCGGCGCAGTTTCAAGGCGAAGAAGCGCACGATCCGGCGGACGAACCCGACATCGCTCGACTGAATATCGCGGTTCGCGCGGCTCAAAAGGTAAATGCCGAGCGTGAGCAGGATGATGTTCGCGCCCCACATCCCGACCCACGGCGCGATTTTGCCGGTCGCGGCGAGCTGCTCGCCGTTGTTCATGGCGACGTAGTAGAAAAGGATGATCAACACACTTAAAGAAAAACCTGAGCTTTTTCCACCGCGGCGATTGGTGATGCCGAGCGGCAGTCCGAGCACGCCGAACGCAATGCACGCGAACGGGATCGCGAACTTCTTGTGGATCTCGATCCGGGCAATGTTCCTCGTGATCCGGTCCTCGGCGTTCCGGCTGCGGCTCAGCTCGCGCTCCTGGCGCATCAGCTCGCCGAGCGTCATCTCGCGCAGCGACCGCGCGAGCGCCGAGATCGTCACGTCGCCGCCGTTCGCCGGCAACAGGATGTGCTGCGTCTCGTTGCGCGTGTGGTCGTAGCGGTCCGATTTGCGCGGATCCCAGATGTGCGTCTCCGCGCCGAAGAGGTTCATCCAGATGTCTTTCGACGGCCGGGTGATCGAGAGATCGCCGTTGCGGGCGACGATGACGCGCTGGCCGGTGCCGGTCTGCTGCAGCGCCGCGACGCTGGCGTCGTCACGCGGCGGCTCCTGGAGCGCGTTCGCGGCCTGCTGCGGCGAGGCGATGTCGCGCGACTCGTCGGCCCGGCTGTCGGCCACGAAGACGCCTTTCCACTGGCCGGACGCGGGATCGACATCGTTCACGTAAATCATGAGATTCGGGTACTGGTCGTAGAAGATCCGCGGCTTGATCGCTTTCTGGACCGACGACGTCATGATCTCGGCGCGCAGGGCGACGAACTGGCGGTTGCCGCGCGGCATGACGAAGTTGATGAGGTAGAGGTTCAGGAGAAAGATCAGGAAGCTGAAGACGAAGACCGGCCGGTAGATCGTGCGCGTGGAGATGCCGAGCGCGCGCATGGCCACGACTTCGGAGTCGGCGGAGAGGCGGCCGACGGCGATGAGGATGCCGAAGAGCAGCGACATCGGCACGGTGAGGACGATGATGTGCGGCAGCGAGTACAGGAGCAGCTTGCCGACCGCGCTCACGGAGAGCGAGCGGCGGATGATCATCGCGGCCATGTCGAAGAGCCGCTGCATGAGGATGATGGAGGTGTAGAACGTGAACCCGAGAAAGGTCGGGGTCACCATCTCCTTGAAGATGTAGCGCGAGAGGATCCTCATCGGCGACGGATTATAGGCAACCGACGCAAAAGCGTCGGTTGCCTCGCGCCAGCCCTCGAATTTCCACAGAGTCCTATAAGATGGATTATGTTAAATCGCCTGAGGGTGT
>DATFHJ010000340.1:0-33050 GCA_035248585.1 Thermoanaerobaculia bacterium | reverse complement strand
ACGTACAGGGAGCCTTGATCAAGGCGAACTACATCAACGAAATTCACACGCGTCTGAAATGACAAGGATCGCGATGAAAAGCCGCTCACGAATAATTGTTACTGTCGCCGCACTGCTCATAGCGGCAGGCCTGCCGGTTTTCGCGGAAAGGCCGGCCAAGCCTCCCACTGGAATGGGGAAATTTATTCTGTTTCTGAAACAGGCGCCGCCGGTGCCGCCTGGACAGACGCGGAAGAAGATCGTGGCTCCGGATATTGCGAAGCTCGGAGGAATCGTCCTCGAGGTTCGGGATGAATACCGCACGATGTTCCTCCCCCTAGCTGCCGTGAAACACGTGCGGAAAGACGACAACGTCGATTATATGCAGCGGGTCTGGATGGGAGAGACACAGGAGGAGTGGAATGCGACCGAGATGCAGGCCGAAGTCTCACCTTCGATCATGCGTTTGCGGCCCGATAGCCTAACGGAGACCGCCTCTTGGGGCCCGAAATTTTACTCGTATGACGGCAGCGGAAACATCCGCCGGATTACAGAGCTGGACGCGAACCAGGACGTCAAGACCGTCGGAACGGAAACATACCGCTACGACCGGGCGTCACGCCTGACCGAAGCGGTCGTGAACGGCATCACCGAAACCTATAGCTACGATGCGTTCGGAAATCTGACCCAAAAGCAGACCGGCAACTACCCTCCGGCGAATTTTCCGGTCGAGATGGCGTCGAACCGCATCTCGACGCTGACGTACGACATAGCCGGGAATGTGACGAGTGATCCCAACAAGCGCTACGGGTCGTATATGTACGACTCCTTGGGGATGTTGGTGGGAATGTATTCGTCGGGCGGCCCGAAGCGCATGTATTACACGGCCGACGACGAACGGATCGGGTTCAGCGTGGCCAATAGCCTGTCACGGTGGATGATTCGTGACTTCGAGGGGCGACCGCTGCGGGAGTTCCGGATTAGCAACCCGATCAATGACCTCGAAGATGCCCCCTGGATCTGGGTCGAAGACTATGTGTATGCCGGGGAACAATTGGTCGGCGGGGAGACGGCCGGGCCTTATGGCGAAAATTCAGGTGACATTCCGGTCGACCGAAGGCGGCGTCACTTCCATCTGGATCACTTGGGGAGCGTCCGTCTGGTCACGACCGACACCGGCAGCGTGGCGCTGGGCGTCCATAACTACTACCCGTACGGCGCCGAGCAAACCGCGCTCAATCAGGAGGCATTGAATTTCGGGGGCAACATCCGGCCCGAGCCACGGCGGTTTACTGGCCACGAGCGCGACTTCAACGGTCCGGGAAACATCGATAACGACGATTACATCGACTACATGCATGCTCGGTACTACGATCCGTTTGCTGGACGCTTCTTATCCCCGGATCCAGTGCTGGATCTGAAGCATGCGCTGACGAGGCCACAGGGGTGGAATCGTTATAGTTATGTTGAAAATAATCCAACCTATGCAACCGATCCTAACGGCAAATGCGGGAATTTTCTGACCTGTGCTCTTACGGTGGCGTCGGAGGCTTCACTACCAGCAGCCGTCGTAGTAACCGAGGCAGTGGCCTTCACAGGCGCGCTTTATATCGCTGCGCAGATATCTCTCCATGGTCAAGCTGCACATAAGGAAAGGGTAGAGCCCGTCGTAATTCCTAAAGAGTTTACGAAACGCAAAAAGGACGAGAACCGTGTGATAATCGGCGAGAGTATGGATCGTGTCGCGGAGGCCGGCCGGCAAATAGGGGCGGTCCCGCTAAGCGGCATAGAATCCGATAAGGCGACCGGAACGAGCGTGCTGGCAGTCGAGGCCGCGGCTGCTTCGGGAGCTAAGATATTTGATATAGGACACGACGCCGCGCGTCCCGGAATCTCCGCGCCATACGTGAACGAGCGAGCGGCTCTTAGAGACATGGGATTCACGCCAGTGCCAACGTCTAAAACAGTTCGATTAAGCGGTAAAGACGTTCTTGTCTATGAATGGCGACGCATAGACCCATAAGCCGGAGAAACAACACAGGGAGAACTGAGATCGTGGATTCTCACGTGGATCTTCAAAAATTGATCGACTTGGTGAAAACCTATCTGGTGTTTCTATTCGAAGACTATGGTTTTGAGGAGGCTGAAGCTGAGCTACTCATGCCGGGTATGTGGATCTATTTACGCAACGCTACGTCCCAGGTGGCGGTGCGTTTTGAATATGACGGCGCGCTGTGGATGACCATCGGCAGGCTAGAGCTTTTCGATGGACGTATCGTTGGCGGCGAAGAATATAATGTCGATTATCTCTTACGGCTCAGGGCTCCAGAGCTTGAGCAAAATGAGATCGTTACGAAATTTGACGAGCGAAAGATCGCGGAGCTTCTAAACAATTGGGGGATCGCTCTCCGGTTGCATGCGGATGATATTTTGCGCGGCGATTTTTCGATATTTAGCAAGTTGGCGAAGGTGCAGTCTGATGCAATGGCGCGGCGTCTAGGCACCAGCGCCGACTAACGATCGGCCGACACAGCTGACATCCACCAATCAGGGCGGTTGATGACCTTTCGTTATCTAGCACCACAGGACGGTGGAATACTGACTGGGCTTTGAACACGCATTCGGTGTGCAGTCGAGACCTCCTCCCGCGCTTTGGCAGGACGAACGGTTCCTCGCCTATGAGGAAAGCGGCTGGGTCGAGAAACGCGGGAGAGCTATCAATATGACTCACGAGCGCAACTGCAGCGGATAAACCCACACCCACGCCGACAGGACGTTCGTGGCCTATACGGATGATGCGGACGGTCGGATAGCAAGCGTGCGCGATGAACCACGCGACGGCGAATACGACCTACTCGTACAATCCGGCAGGGCGTATTGCGAGCATACGTCAAATGTGCAGTACGGCCGCCGGATGACTCGCAGTATCGTGTTGAGCGATTTGGCAAGTTTCCAACATTATGGGACGTCGAGACGCGGTACCCCCATCAGCAGGCACCGAGGCCGTGATGGATGCAGCCCTGGCGCAGATTACCTGGACGAAGCGCGCAACGCGTCAACCAGGACGACTTCATTAATCCTTCACGGTGGTTTGAAGAGGATGAGTCGGTGCATCTGATCTATCGTCAGCTAGTACCCGACGACAACGAAGAACTGTTTCGCTGTTTCGGCGACGTAGTCGAATCATTGGACGAACGCCTCGTGCCGAAGCAGGTGCTTCGAGAGATATCTCTCATTTATACAGAGGAAGGGATTCATAGGCGTGCATTCGGGAAGACTTCTGCCGCCGTCGGTGTACTCGCAGCCAATACGTTTATCGGCTTCGTCTGGGGGTGGGCCGCTCGTGAGGGTACGTTCACGGTGGATTGGCTGGGCGTGTTACCAGAATACCGCTGCCGCGGCCTCGCGAAGGAACTCGTGGCGAGAATTGAGCGTCACGCTTTCGCCGCCGGCATGAACAAGGTGACGGCGTACAGTTCGGCTACGAACACGCCTGCGCTTCGCATGCTCGTTGGGCGGGGATACGCGATCGAGGGGTTTCACCGGGCCCACTTTTATGGATGGGACTACTTCAGCCTGGCAAAGGTGCTCCAGTTCCCGCTATGGCGTGGTTCTGACTCGCCGCATCATTCCTTATCGCCAGAGTCCTGAGTATCTTCTTGCGAGGGGGGCGGTTCCGGCTCTGGCTCAGGAGCATGATCTCGTTGGTAATCTTCTCGCGCCTCGTCGTCGTCTTCTTTGTGGCTTGCTGCTCCCATCGTGACCTCCTCTTGCCGCAGATAAGCAAATCGGTTGCCTAAGTAATTCGCTGGGTGGCGCCGAGACGGTCATCTGATAGGAGGAGATCGGCTGGGCATTGCAGAATATTGCCGCACGCACTTTAGACTGCGTTTCATGCGACCGGGGCGCCTGGTTGGGCGACATCGGCGGCGCTTCGGCGCTCGATGGGCTCGCAAGTTCGCGAACGATATTGCCGCGCAGGAACGGACGGCCGAGCGTTGCACGCGGGATTTAGCAGCTAACTCATCAACGCTACCGGTGGTCCAGCGGGCGATTATCCTTTCAGTTGTGCCATTACTCTCGGAGAACTAGGTTGAAGCCTCAGCGGCTTTGGTGCGAACGACGCCGCGCAACTAACCCTACTCCACCGAGAGAGGTCCGCCACTCGTGCACCGCAAGCTTCACGACATAAACAGGGCGTGCCTCACTTAACCGAAATCGTAGCCGGTAACCGGTAGCTTCTGGACGAATGAAGAGCGGTGCAAGCTAGTTCTTCGTCTCCTCGAGCCGGGCGGTGCTCAACCAGTCGATAAATCCCTGTGCGCTCTCCCTAAGCTCCAGCGTCAGGCGCTTCGCCGCTCTGCTGTCATCAGCGGTAATCTTCGATGAGTCCAAAGCCTGGAGCATCCTCGTGGTCTCATGCGCGATCACTTCGAGGGAGGCGAGGAGAGCGGCGGTGGCGGTCATGAGTGACGATATTACTCCCGGCTCGAACGGACGAACCGAGCCTCCCGAGCGTTAAACGTCGGACGGCTTGGCCATCGAACGGCGCATCCATGCGCACACTTCGGCAGAGGCTAGCGATCGCACTCTGTATCTCTAGGTTCGGTCGACCGAGAGACGACTCCGACATATCCTGAGGAGACCGGAGGGCCATCATGCGCGTCGCGCTTTATCTTCGGCGTTCGACCAACGAAGAACTCCAGGCTGATTCGCTCCGCCGGCAAGAGCGAATTCTTCGCCGTTATGCCGAGACGCACGGACACGTCGTCGTAGCTGTATTTAGCGATTCAGCATCGGGGCGTAGCGTCGCCGGCCGCGACGACTTCCTGCGTCTGATCGGTACCGTCAAACGCGGGGCGGGGTTTGAGGGAATTTTGGTACTCGACGTCTCACGGTGGGGACGCTTCGGCAATCCAGACGAAGCGGCATATTACGAATGGATCTGCGTCACACATGGTGTGAGCGTGATCTACGCGGAAGAGGAATTTCCCGGAGGCGAGTCACCCCTCGCGACGCTGCAAAAAGCGATGAAACGGTGGATGGCCGCCCAATTCAGCCGCGACAGAGCGCGCCTTACGCAAAGCTCCCAGGCGCGGGTTGTTGAGCAGGGATTCATGCATGGTGGCGGTCCGCCCTACGGGCTAAAGCGCGTACTGGTCAAGTTGGACGGCACGTACGTTCGGGATATGGAGCCGGGCGAACGGAAGGCGCTCAGCACCATGCGCATCAAGCTTTTCCCCGGCGATCCTGCCAAAGTCGAAGTAGTTCGCGCGATGTTTCGGAGCTACGCGGATGGCATCACGCTGCACGACATCGCCGTGTCGCTGAACGAGCGAGGAATTCGTGGTGCTCAGGGCGGACGCTGGCATGCAGGCATGGTCGCCTACCTGCTGCGCAATGAGGCCTACAAAGGTGTGGCTAAATATACGGTACGCAACGGCGCGGAACGTTCCGAATTGCAGGATCGCGCGGACGACAATGATGGACATGTAATCCGGACCATAGGGGCGTACGTGCCGCTCATTGACCATGAGACATGGCAGGCAGTACAGCAGCGCATGCGGAGCCGAACGTGGCGAAAAACCAACCGCGACCTGGCAGATGAATTGCGCCAGGCCTTCGAGCGATGGGGCAGCGTCGGCAAGGCGATGCTTGCGACGCTAGAAAACCCCTCGCACTGGGAAACCTATCGAAATCGCTTTCGCAATGGGTATGCGGAGGCACTGGAGACTGCCTACGAGACGGAGGTAACCGCTGCGCGCGACCAGTTCCTCGCACAGCTATCACCCCGGTTTCATCTTCGAAAATTCGAAGAGGGCTGGCTCGTCGACGATCTCCTGTATATCCGGTTTCTACCGGCATGGCCACACGCCGGTCGTGGTGGCCTCTATTGGCGTTTTCCGTTTACCGGTAAGGAACTGGAGGACGTAACAGTCGGCTTGGCATTTAGCCCTCCTCCTATCGTGGCAAACGTCGAACAATTTCTATTCCAAACGTCGCACTTCGTGAAACGGCCGCGAGTGATTCTGCGCAGTTTGACTCCTCGCCGCAAGCCGGCCCAATACGTGACCACACGCTCGCCCGAAGAGACTATTCGTTACTTTAACAGCGCGATCTACTTCCGCAACAAGCGTGCAGAACGCCGTCTTCAGGAGTTCATGGGCGATCGACCGCTGGCTGTGATCACGGAGATTGCGCGTGAGCTGGGTTGGCCGGTGAATGCTACGCGCGTGCTTTATCGCCGGCTCGAAGCGAAGGGCGTTTTTGTTCCGCCGCTCAAGAAACGCGCCGGGCGGCGAATCGATCTTGTCTGTCCCGGCTGTCACAGTGTTCGGCGTATGGTGCCGAGCGAGGCGTTACAGCGGACGACGGACCGGTGCTTCGACTGCACTCATCGTTTGCCGACCAATAAGATTTCGGTGTTCTGTCCCGCCTGCGGAACAGAACGAAAGTGCTGGCCCTCGCAGATTGCCGTGATGAAGGACGGCGTCGAGTCGCTGTGTCATCGATGCGCGCTGAAAAAAGGACGGGCAGTCCGGCGGGAGAACCGTGAATTCGAGAACGCGTCGCGTTCGTCCATTGCCGTGTTTGCACAGAATGTTCTCGCGGCGCTGATCCGGATTTACCCCGATGCCAAGTCTCCAGCCAACTATCGTGGCCCTTACCCAGTGTTCCACTGGCACGACTCTGAGGGAAAACGAATCCGCCTATCCTTCCGTTGCTCGCACGAGGCCCTCGCGATGATCGTGGCATCACCCGCCGAGGAGCGGTTGGTCGACGCAGCTCTCGACCGCTCGGCATGGACTCCAACACGCTGTGATCGTCGCCATGACAAGGCCTGGACAATACGGCTAAAATGAAGAAATCGCCGCACAAAGGAAGGGAGCCGTCGTTTCAAAGCGCAACATTACAATCGATAATGCAGCCAGAGGCTCGTTCACGAGCCGCCCGTCGGCTTATGACGGCGATCGAGACGCATTAGGATTTGCCTTCGGTCCTTTGCGCTCTTGTTCGGCGCCCTTCTGCGCGCTGACCCGGAATGACCATCCGTCGACGTCAACTGGTACTGGGTCCCGTATCGTTGAGGTCGCCAAATGCTCCACAAAAATCTGTCATGTGTAGCGCGGCGCAGAAACGCGGCTGTAATAGCACCCACGGCAGCATTGCCAGCCTCCTTTGCTAAGAGATGCGCCGTCGCGTAGTCGCCGGGGTCGCGACCGTGCTGCAGTATGTATGCGGCCCGAATAAAGTCGCGTGGCGTGCCGATTCTGCCTTGGGCAAGCAATTCGCGGACGAGGCTGAGGCGTTTATCATCGCGCCGCGTAATCGATCGCCAGTGCTGAAGATAATGAGATTTCGACCGTCGATCGGCGCGATCTGCGAGAAAAGCATCGCGGAGCGTCATGTCTCTATAGTTACATCGCCAGCCTTCGGTCGCAAGCGGCCTTTGTCCACAAGGCCGGCGATTAGTTTACTGAAGTGGAGACTTATTGGAACCGCTAGCTGCTCCTCTAACCACAGCCATGCGCCGTGCGGATTAGCCTCTAAAAACACGTGATCACCGTCCGGGGTAACAATCATGTCGACGGCAGCGAAGTCAAGGCGCAGCCGCCTGAGTACAGCCTCGAGGCGTTTAGCAATAGCGAGCGGTAGACTCGCATGTTCGTATCGAAGGGCTTCGAAGGAAGCCGCCCTCCAATCGGTCTGTGCAGCCGGCACTTCCTGCGAAAAAATCTTCACTGCAAATTGAGTCGCACCGACAACAGTAATCCGCAACTCATACGCCTTCGGAATATTTTCCTGAAATAGGCAGGACGAGTTCGCAACACGATTGAGATGCTTTAGGTCCTCCGGCGTAAGAGTATGGGTAAAGATTAATGAGGTGTGATCATTGTACGATATGCGCGGCGATGCTAAGGTTTTATAGACGACCGATTTCGCATTAGCGATGAAATCCTCGGCGTCCGAAGCGCTGTTCGTGACGAGTGTCTTGGGCGTCAACAGCCCGCACTCATGTGCGATGAGGAGTTGAAATATCTTGTTACGTGAGACACGAGTTGCGTCGTAGTGATTTATCCATGCGGCATTCGGTAACACGTGGGTGAGCGATTCCAGCAGCACTTCGCTCTCAGCGATCGCAAACGGCCGATGACCGTCGATCGCAAGTGCAGGCGTGACGCCGATGGAACCTAACCTCCGAAACCATACAGCGCGACTAGTAGTGAGGTCGAATGTTCGACCGCCGCGAGTCGCCGTAAGAGTCGAACTGCCGTCGGTCCGCCAGGTCAGCGCGATGTCACGTGGAAAGCGATCAACATCTAGCCGGAAAACAGAGACGTCCCGCGCCAAGTGCGCGAGCACATGGCTAATGTGCGGATCTGTGCTCGTTCCGATGACAATAACGTCACACGCAGTGGCACTGTTATGCGTCGCCGTCTTCCGTGTCCTTCCGATAGGTATCGGTTTCGGCAGAGGAGTCATCCCCAGCGTTGTCCGATTTTCGCTCTTCAAAGCCGACACCGAACGGCACTTCTTCCGAGTTCTCTTCGTTCATAGTATTCACCCCGACTCGCAAAAACTTTCGCCCACAGCAGTAATTCGCGTCGGACGACAATAGATGTGCAAGGATCAGGCCGCTGGAGTAATGGTCAAAGGAAATTGTAATTCTTCAGTAACAGTGAGAAGCGGCGGCGAGAGAGTTGACGTTTTTGGGTAAAGATGCTAATCCGAGTCATTCGCGGCTATCTCCTTGGAATGTAAGGCCTCTTCGTACTTCATCTCCCGTCGCTTGTTCACGATGCGGGCATAGACGACGGTCGATTTGATGTCCTTGTGGCCAAGCCAGTCCTGCACATCCACCAGATCCCACCCGGTCGTGAGGAGGTGGACGGCTATGGCGTGCCGGAGGACGTGTGGATGCTGGCGATCTCGCGGTAAGTTCGCCAGCTTCGCGTATCGGCGGAAGAGATGGTAGATGAGCGGCTCCGAGAGCGGACCTCCGTCCTTTCCCTGGCGGGAGACGAAGAGGTGCGGATTGCCGTCAGCACGTCGTTCGTTGACGTATCTCCAGAGAAGCTTCCTCGTGTGCGGGTGAATCGGGTACTCGCCTGAAATACCGTTTTTGGCGCGCGTGATCCAGACCCGCCCGTTTGAGAGGTCGTTAAGCCGCAGCATCGTGGCTTCCACGCGGCGCAACCCATGCCGGTAGATGACCTCGAAAAGTAACTTGTCGCGAGTGTTGTTCTCGGGAATCGCGGCAAAGAACCGCTCCACTTCGTCCTTGGTGAGGTATCTCACCCGACGCTCGGCTGCTTCTCTGAGCGGCATACGCCAACGATTTCCTTCGGGAAGGCCGAAGTTAACGCTTTTACCCATTTTCGTGAACTCGCATCAGCGACGCCTTCACAGTACCCGATGGGCATCGGTTGTAAAGGGGCACGTTACGTGGTGTTCGCCCTACTCCTATCGGCGTGGGCCGTGGTTAACGCACTCGCGGAGACACCTGTTCGCAATGGGGGCAACGCGACCAACGCTTGGACGGAACAACTGGCGTACCTCAATCTCCCTTGGTCGTTTCCGCGTCCTGCGTTGCGCGTTCTATCCAAAGAGAACACGGTACGGTTCGAGGCAGGCGGCAGAATCTATTTCGCGACTGACGCAAAAACTGTTGAACGAGAAGACGGGACCTTCCAATCATTTCGGATTAGCGGAGAAGCGACGTCGTTTATTACGACGTATAGGGGCTTGTCGCTCGGTCAGATTCATGTTCCCGAGGGCACCTTCCTGTGGGAAGAAAACGGCCGGGGCGAAACTAAGTTTCTGAGATTAGCTCCGCCGTCATGGACCTGCGCGATGCCCGAGGCACGCCCCGGCTCCCGCGCCGTTCCGAATGCCCTCCCTGCCGGAAAGCGGCGTGCCGTGAGGCATCCCGGCCCGGAGAAAATAGTGGTGCGGGTGGCGGTTGTGGTGACGGCGGAATCTTTCGCCGCAGCCGGCGGTGCGGACGCAGTGCATCTCGAAGCCCAGGCCCTGATCGACCAGCTAAACGTGATAGTGAGAGACAGTGTAGGAAAAGACGGCGGCCAGCCTTATGTCACCTTCGTCTTGACCGGTACGCCGCTCGTATCATTCACGCCGACCGGGAATGCCACGGCGGACGTGATCGCACTCCCCAAAGATCCGATGATCGTGGCGGAGCGCAAAGCGGAACAGGCGAGCATAGTCGCCGTTATGACGGAGCAGGATAACGGCAGGGTCATTTGGGTGCCGGAAAGCTTTGCCGATTTCGATCAGAGCTACGGCTTCCTCGTATTCCCGCGGCGATATGCCCTTCTCTCGTATGTATTCGCCCATGAAATAGGGCATGTTTTCGGGATGCGCCACAACCCGGAGAATTCTCCCGGCACGACCGCCATTCCCTATGCCTACGGCTATCATAATGACCTGGGTGAATTCAACGACATTATGAGTTCTTATCACAACTTCCGCACCGTACCTCTCTTTTCGACGACCAGTGTCCTCTGGAAAGGGATGGCGATCGGGGCCCCCGACGCGGATAATGCCCGCTTGCTTGGCGAAGGAGGGCGATTCGTGATGACGTATCACGATCATCTTCAATAGGCGAGGCACCCAGTTTGCGCCGCGTTCGACGGTCTTGGGCCGTCCGTTCGCATCGCACCGATCACTCCCGCTTGGACGGTGGCTGGCGACTCGCTCAGGCTGCGTGGGCAGATGATCCAGGTTCAAGAACAGAAAGCGGCGCTTAGTGCGCCGCTACTACTGCAAGTCTGACATTGTCTTTTTCTTGAAACCCGTCTCCGAACGTCCTGCCATTCCAATAATCCACAACGAGGCCACGATAGTCGCCGTACATAGGAAGCATCCCTTCGAGGCAGAGGAAATACTCGTTCTGCGTTGCCGGTCCGAAGCGATATCGTGACCCCAGCGCCACCACCGTGAGGAAACGCTGCACCTCGGGATATTTGCTTCCGAACGCGAGCAGTTCCGCAGCCGTGGCGGGACGCATGTCGCGCGCTTGGATCTCGCGGAGAATCTGCGGCAGGCCCGAGGACGCGATCGGTATCAGCTTGATTACGACCGAGGCGGCATCATGGCTGGATACCGGGAAGAATTCTGACAGCATGCTCATGCTGTCGCTGATTTCGCCGGAGTTCAAGTTCGTGTATGCGTAGTTCCCGGCGTGCACCATTTGCGCGGTAGTCTGGAACGGGTGGACGGTGATGGGATACTCGCGGCTGGACAGCTTTTCCCGCTTTCCCGCCTCACCGCGCAGCAGTGACAAAAGAAAGGGTACAGCGAGTTGTGCGAGGGTTGGAGCAACACGGAGTCGAGGCATTTTGATCTCCTTCTGTGACCGTAAAGAACAAGCCCGTGCCCGGGCCACAAAAAAGGCACGGGGACGGCAAGCGGTTGATTCAGATGGAGGCGGCGCGACTGCACACAACAGTCAGGCAGGAAGGGAGAGTGTTTTAGGCAGGCTCAAATTAGCTGCTTATAACAATAACATACATAAAATATCCGTCAAGGGCGGATATAGCCCCTAAATGTCCGACAATGAGTAGCTCGTCTGCCTGTAGTCTTTGGGCGAGTTCCAAATCTTCCCGAGCGCGTTCTGCCTAATTTCCGGCGTGGATGTGATCCATATCCACGAGTAGTTCAACCCCTTCTCGGCAAGACGCCTCAGCAAATTGCGCTTCAGTTCTCCGGTGTCTATCTCGATGAAGTAGCGGTAGCTCCTAAACTTCACCCAATCCTTCTCGCACTGCACTGAGTTTCTGTATGCGACGTGCCGCTCAATTCGGGAGATCAAGCCTTTCGCGTTTGACTTTGAGAGTGACTGCCGATTGCGCTCGCGCTCATACATCCCCCAGTACCAACTCTCGCCGGAGCAAATCGCAAAGACCGCGTCAGGATGAATAGCGCCACGCCTGAGGCTCCCGGTCATAAGCTTCAGTCGGTCACCTAGCGCTGCGCTTAGAGTCGTGAACGTAGCCGAAACTTCGGCGTCGTGCTGCGCGGAGGACGAGCGAATCTCCGCGATGTGGCGACCGTGAACAATTTCGGAACCCTTCTTGCTCAATCCGTAGGCGTATCTCCAGCCTACCCGTCCACGCATATTCGCGAAAAATACCTCTTTTCTGCTCAGATAGCGAAGCTCGTAGAGCGCGCCAAGCTCGTAGTTCACGTTGCGGTAGCTCGTCCCTACGTGCTTCAGCGCCTCCCGCGGAGTGAGGACGGGATACGTCCTAAAGAGTTCGAGGAGCTGAAGCCGGCGCGGCGTGAGTACGTCACGGATCATGGCCTACATAGCCTGACCCAATGCGGCGGCCGATAGAAGCGAGGGAGGGACTGCAGCGCTTCTGGGCAAAGAAGGGTGTGCGTCGTTACAGCGAAGATAGAGGGCGAAACGACGCGATCAATCAGGAGCCAGGCCAGGCAGAACGTCGTCCTCACGGTGATCGACCCGAGTTACGTCCGGTACCTTGCGGCGGTAGGTTCGGAGGGTGTATTCCACGATCTCCCGTTTGAAGCCGCCCTGAATCCGTGGCGGGAGATTGATCTGAATCTTCTTCGTGTCCTGGGGTCGGCCAGGACGAACAATCGCTTCGAACTTGTTGAGGTTCATCAATTGATCGGCGTTGAATGATCCGATGGTTCCTCCGAATTTCTTCGCATCAGAGTGAATCAGCCGGAAGAAGATGTTCGTCTCGCATGCGTCGATGATGTTCTTGGACTCCTGGTCGAGGTCGTCGAGCTTCTGGTTAGCCAACGTCAGGCAGAGTTGATACTTCCTCCCCTCGATGACGATTTCATTGAAAGCTGAAGTCCTGAAGCTCTGGAACTCGTCGATGTAGAGATAGCAAGGAATTCTTTTGTTCTGTGGAAGTTTCGCTTGTCTGAATCCCGCCAACTGAAACTGAGAGACCAATAGTGTTCCGAGAATGGGCGACGTGTCCTGCCCTACCAAACCCTTGCTGATATTGGCGACGAAGATCTTTCTCTCTTGAATTAATTGGTAAAAGTCCAACGGTGATACCGTCGAGAGGACGGCTCTCAGGCTTTTGTTCCCGTCGAACTCTGATAGACGCGTGACCAGAGGTTCTTCGGTAGCGGGATGCGTGTACTTGGGCCAGACATTTACCCAGAAGTCCCGCAGCCCCTCATCGGTGACTCGATTCACAAGCTGGTGCCGGAAGTAGTCATTCGTGAAGAGCCGGTAGAGGTCGTGGAAGGTGGAGCCGGGAATCTCCATCAAGAGCTGAATGCCGCGTTTGATAATCGCGTCCATTCTTACTCCCCCGGTCCCAGTCAGTCGTTGGAAGACGAGAAACAAGTCCCCGGAAACAAGCCGCTTCTCTTCCTCGGAGTCGGCCTTGAAGAGATTGATCCCGATCGGAGTCTCTACCGGGTTAAAGTAGACCGTGTCTTGAATCCGGTTTCGGGGGATATGCCGGATAACATCTTCAGCAAGATCACCATGGGGATCGATCACGGCAACACCCTTACCGTTTAGGATGTCTTGCCGGATCATCGAGAGCATGAGGGTTGATTTCCCCATGCCCGGTTTCCCCAAGATGTAGACGTGCCGGTCCCGCACTAGTACGGGATCTCCACTCCCCCTCCCAAGACGATAGCCGAATTAGCCGATTGATCTTTGCCAGGCATCCACGTCTCAATCGAGACGATGGTGATCCCCAGGTATTGTTCGTACTTCTTCAGATCGACGATGGGGATAGTCTTTAAGATCTCGGTGATCTTGGAGGATGTGGCCGTTTCGTCGAATTGCTGGATGTTTGCCGGATTCGGTCGCCAGACGATGATCCATTTGAGTTTGTATTCTCTAGCCGGGTCGTTCATCACGAATACGAACTGCCCTTGGTAGTCCAACCCGTAGGTTTGAATCCGGTCTCGGAGAGAGATGAATCGTATCTCGTGCGTGGGCCAGTATGTTCCCGGCTGGTAGACACGGATGTCGTCCCACCCGATATGTCCCGGTGGAACCGTAACGCTCATTTTGGTGAAGAAGAGAAGGATCATCCCGAAGAAGAAAAGAAGAAACAGTATGCCGATAATCAGTAGGCATCCGTCCATCAGTGTATCCAGTCCGCCACGAGTCCTTGCCCGGTGAGGGCAACTGAGGGCTCGGAAGCCTGAAGCGAGGAGCGCGGAGAGCAAGCCCCGCGTATCGGATACGATTTGAGAGAGTGATAACGAACGAAAAGCGATTGCTCTCCGATAGGAGAGGGACGAGTGGCGAACACGTGATGAGCGATAGCTGCGGTCATAACCTCTTGCTTCGCAAGGGGAAAGGCGGGTACGTCGAGTGTCCGACGCACCCCACAACTACTTCCAGGGATGCTTCCAGTATAGGAAGCTATTCAGGTACACCTACGGACAACCGCTTCTGAACCCGTAAAGCAACCCAACCCGGAATTCTGAGGGTCACGTACGTGCGCGTTCGCGATCGGCGGGGCTGAAGGTTTTGGAACTTCAGGACCCCTTCCTCTTCCTCGAACAAGCGGCGGATCGTTTCCCGCGAGACATTCCAGACATATGCGAGTTCTTTCACGGAGTAGCTGTACTGCGGTTCGAGTGATGCAGCGTTGTGCTTCATCCCAGACTCTCCCGTTCGGGATATCCGGATTCCCCCGTCTCCGAACCGCCGGGGTAGTCGAGACACTTCGACATCTGGATGGTAGCATTGCTCGATGCCCGCGGTTCGGAAAGAGGTCGAGGGCTGGTTCCTGCTCCTGTTCACAGGATCACTCGTGATCGGGGTCTTGGCGATCGGCTACCTCTTCGGACAGATGTTGATGTCGCCGCAATCGACAGCATCAGCGTCAGCTTCGCTCGCACCTGCGCCGGTGGGGGTTCCTCCAGATCCAGTGCCCAACGACCAGCGAGAGACAGTGCCAGCAACGGTTCCGAACTACACCTTCGAGATCGCGCGGAATCAGTCGACGCCATGGGTGGAGGTGCCCCAAGGATGGAACCTGCGTTTCCGATTTGCAGATCCGATCACCGCGGAGTGGAAGGTGCGGGGCGAGTGGGGAGAAACCGAGTTGGTGGCGGGAAGGTACAACCGGCTGCCGGCGAAGGTGGAGGAGATTCGTTTCACGAACCACACGGCGGACTTCGCGATCGGCGTGGAACTGTGGGTCTACCCGTGAGTGAGATATGGGTGCCCGGTATGGAATTTTGGCACTTTCGGTAGTTTTAGCATACCTTTAGAATCAGTAACTTACTGAAAACAAAGCACCCATAGCGGGTTCGACTCCCGCCGCCTCCACCAATTTGTCACTCTCATCGGACAGGCAGGATTGCCTGTCCTCCACCCTCACCGAACCCTGATCATCACCTTTCCCCGCGCGTGTCCCTCCGCGAAATAGCGCATCGCCTCCTGCGTCTCGCTCAGATCGTAGGTCCGGTCGATGACGGACTTTACCGTGCCGGCTTCGAGGAGCCTGGCGAGCGTCAGCAGATCTTCGCGGCGCCCCTGCGCCAGGAAAGGCGCGAGCTTCTGACTCACAAATGGCGACAGCGCCAGCACCTGGAAGAGGCGGTCGAAGGGGCTGAGCCAGGCGCTGATTGGGCCGCCGACCATGATGTAGATGCCTTTCGGCTTCAAGGCGCGGCGGCAGGCGGCAACGGAATGGTTGCCGATGCAGTCGTACAGGACGTCGTAGTGGGAGCGGCGCTCCGTGAAGTCGTCTTTCGTGTAATCGATCACGTCCTCGGCGCCGAGGGAGTGGACGAGGTCGACGTTGTGCGTGCTGCAGACGCCGGTCACGCGGGCGCCGAAGGATTTCGCGAGCTGCACGGCGAATGTGCCGACGCCTCCGGCCGCGCCGTTGATCAGGACTCTTTGTCCGGCTTGTACCTTTCCTTTATCGCGCAAGCCCTGCAATGCCGTCTGCGCGGCGACGGGAAGCGCTGCGACTTCTTCGAACGTCAGCGTCGCGGGCTTCAGCGCGATCGCGGACTCGCGCGCACACGCGTATTCGGCGAATGCTCCGCGAGCGGCTCCGAAAACTTCGTCGCCCGCCTTGAATGAAGTGACTTTGCTGCCGATGAAATGCTTGTCGTACGGATTGATCGCCGCGGCGTGCACACGGATGAGCACTTCATCGGCAGTGGGCCCCGGCTTGTCGACCTCCTGATAGTCGAGTACATCGGCGTCGCCATACCGGTGATAGACGATTGCTTTCATCAGATGGGCTCCCGGTTCCGCCGCAACCGCACCGCGGCGAGGAGACACGCCGCCGCGAAGATCAATCCGAGCCAAAGGCCGGGCGAGGCCAGGAACGCTCCGGGTCTGAGTTGCGAGATCGACTGCAGTTGGCCCTTCGGGCCGAGGGCGAAGGCGCTTTCGACTCCGATGAGGCGGTCTCGCAGGAAGAGGGCGATGAATTTCGTGCGGAAGGCCATTTGCTCGAAGAACGAGAGCACGAAGATCGGGAGGAAGGCCCAGAGAAAGATCGCGCGGCGCGCCCAGGCGGAGAGCAGGAGGAGCCAGCCGTAGATCGGGGCGTGCCACAGGGCGAGGACGATCTGCAGATAGAGCATGAACACGAGCTGGTCGAGGAAGTGGAAGCGCGACCAGGTCGTGGCGGCTTGTCCGCTCGGCAGGAGCACGAGCGTGCTCCAGAGCAGCATGATGAATTGCGTGATGGTTGCGAGAACGAGCGTGAGCGCGGGCAGGACCAGTGCAGGAATGCTGGCTTTCGCGAGCACGGTCGTGACGTCGGAGACGGGCAGCGACTTCCAGAAAAGGATGCTGCGGTCGCGGCGCTCGCTGTACAGGGCGTCGAGGCAATAGAAGACGGCGACGATGAACGACGTGGCGATGAGGACCATGGCCAGGGCGTCGTACGGCGCTTCGATGGCGGCGCGCGCTTTCGCCGGCTCGAGGAGCATCGTCGCGCGGCGCCGCGCGGGCATGCCGACGGTGCTGAGCATGAAGGCGAAGAAGCCGAAGACGGCGACGATGATCGGGCCCAGGTAAAGCGTGCGGTTCTCCCAGAATTCGCGGCGCACGGACCAGCGGAACGGACGGATCTCGCTCATGCCGCCACCCCTCTGGCCTGATCTCCGAGCACGGCCACGAACAGATCCGCGATGCTCGGCGTCCGCACTTCGCCCAACGCCGCGAGCTGCTGCCGCTCCACGCCGTCGAACAGGAAAAGGCTGCGGCCGAACGTCTGTCTCTCGTAAATCGGCCCCAGCGCGCGCGCCGCAGCGGCGCGATCGGGATGCACCATCACTTCGAGATACCGCACTTCGAACTCGTCCATGCTCGACGACAGCACGATCCGTCCGCGGTCGATGAACATGAAGTCCGTCAGCACGTCCTGGATCTCTTCCACCTGATGCGTCGTCACGACGATCGTCCGGCTGCGGTCGAAGTAGTCATTGAGCAAGGAGTCGTAGAACTGTTTGCGATAGAGGATGTCGAGGCCGAGCGTCGGCTCGTCGAGAATCAGGAGGCGCGCGTCGATCGCCATCACCAGCGCGAGGTGAAGCTGCGTGACCATGCCTTTCGACAGCTCGCGCACTTTGCTCGTGCGCTTGATGTTCGTTTTCGAGAGAAATCCCTCGGCTTTGGCGCGCTCGAATCGCGGATGCACGCCTTCCATGAAATCGATGGCCTGCGAGACGCGGATCCAGCGCGGCAGGACGGCGACGTCGGCGATGTAGGCAACGTCGCGCATGAGCAGTTCGCGCTGGGTCCAGGGGTTGTGTCCCATGACGCGCAGCTGGCCTTCGTAGGGTGTTAGGCCGAGGATCGCATTGAGCGCGGTCGTTTTGCCGGCGCCGTTAGGCCCGATGAGACCGAGAATACGACCCTCCAGGACGCTGAAATCGAGGCCATCGAGTGCGACCGTGGAGCCATAGGACTTACGCAGTCCGTGTGCTTCGATACAGGCCATCGTCAATGCTCCTGCTCCTCTTTGAGAAGCTCTCCGGCGGTGAGGCCGAGGCGCTTGATCGTCGCGTAGATGCGCGGCCATTGCTCGGTGAGAAATTTCAGCCGCTCGTCGGCGAGCAACCGCTCGCGCGCGCCGGGCTGGATGAACATTCCCCGGCCGCGCCGCGTCTCGACGAGGCCCTCGTCCGCCAGTTCCTGATACGCCTTCAGCACGGTGATGGGATTGAGACGGTATTCGGCCGCGATGTTGCGCACGGACGGCAGCGGCTCGCCCTCGTGGAGCGCACCGTCCAGAATCAGCGCGACGACCAGGTCGCGCAGCTGGCGGTAGATGGGCTGGCTGTCGTTCCATTCGCGGTCCATTCTTCGGGTTTCCAGGAGCACCGCGGAAATATCACGTTCCCGCGTGGAGGCGGCGGTCATCCACGATTTTTCCGTCGAACAGCGAAACCTGCCGGCCGGCCCGCTCAGCGAAGCGGGGATCGTGCGTGACCATGACGATGGTGCTGCCGTTGTGATGCAGCTCTCCGAGGAGATCCATGATGAGCTGCGCGTTTTTCGAATCGAGGTTGCCGGTCGGCTCGTCGGCGAGCAGCACGTTCGGCTTGCCGACCAGCGCGCGGGCGATGGCGACGCGCTGCTGCTGCCCGCCCGACATCTGCGCCGGCTGATGCTTCTGCCGCTCCGTCATCTTCACCTGCTCCAGCGCCGACAGCACCAGTTCGCGGCGCTGTTTCTTATTGAGGTCGCCGCGATACGTGAGCGGCAATTCGACGTTCTCGAACGCCGACATTTCCGCAATGAGATTGAAGGCCTGGAAAATAAATCCGATCTCCTGATTGCGCACCCGCGCCTGTTCGACGGCGCTCAATTCCGTGACCTCGGATCCATTGAGAAAGTATTTCCCGTCGGTCGACGAGTTCAATAAGCCCATTACGGACAACAGCGTCGATTTTCCGCATCCCGACGGGCCGCTGATGGAAACGTACTCGCCCTGTTCAATGGCGAGATCAATGTTGTCCAATGCCGAGGTCTCCATTTCCTCGGTGGTAAAAATCTTCTTGATGCCCTGCAGATTGATCAATGCTTTCGTCATGATGTGCTCCTATTCGTAACGCAGTGCGTCACCAGGCTCTAATGCGACGGCGCGGCGGGTCGGCAGGTACGAAGCGCAGCTGATGACGACGGCCATCAGGCAGATCACTCCGAACGTGACGGGGACGACGCGATCGAGAATGTTGGGAATGGCGCGGCTGAGCAGCGGCATGATCATGATGCCGAGCGCGAGGCCGACCATCGAGACGCTCAGGTAGAGCGCGCCCTGGCGGCGGAACATCGACGTCGCGCGCCACTCGGTGGCGCCGAGGGCGCGGCGAATGCCGACTTCCTGCGTGCGTTGCGCGACCGAGCGGCTGATCAGGCCGAAGAGACCCGACGCCGCGAGCAGCGCCGTAATGGCCCCGATGATGGTGAAGACTTTGATCATGGCGACAAAACCGCCGTTGATCGCGGCGAGGATTTCGTCAAAGCGCTGCAGGTTGTGTAATGGCAAATCGCGGTCGACGCCGAATGCCGCGGCGCGTAATGCCGGCCGGCTGTCGACGCCGTCCTTCGGCAATTTCACGAGAATGTGAAAGGCCTGCGGAGTGGCCTGCCGCATCGACTGATAAAGCGTTCCGATCTCCGCTTCGGGACGATACGGTCCGCTGCGCACATTGGCGACGACGCCGACGATCGTCAACCACACATTGCTGTCGTTCAATCGCACGCGCTTGCCGATCGCGTCCTGATTGGGCCAGTAGCGCGCGGCCATGTTTTCGTCGACGACGGCCACGGGCAGTGTGGCGCTGTGATCGGTGCTGTCGAACAGGCGCCCGGAGCGGAGGCGGACACCCATTGCGCGGAAATAGTCTTCAGAAACGACGGTCACCGGCAGTGTGAGCGCGCTCTGATCCTCACGCGTCTCGATCGCCGCGGCCATGCGCACGGGCCGCGTCGGCGGCGCCGACGTAAACGCGATCTCCGCGCCCGGAACTTTGTTCGCGATCGCCGACTTTAGATCGTCCCAATAGTGCACGCGGCGCGACGGTTCGGCGTACCGCTGATCGAATGTCGTGGGAAAGGTCGAGAAGAGGACGCGCGCGGTGTTGATGCCGAGCGGCTTCGCGGTCTCGTTCTTGATCGCCAGCACCATATTGCCGGATGCGATCAGCACGAGGCAGGAAATGATGACCTGCAGGCCGACCAGGAGGCCGACGCTCTTGTTGCTGCCGCGCAACGTGGCTCCTTTGCCGGTGCCGGCGAGCACGGACGCCGCGTCCTGCCGGGAGATGCGCCACGCCGGAATGAGCGTGCTGAGGAGCCAGACCACGATCGCCGCGACGACCGCCGCCACGATGTCGATCCAGCGCATCGTCGGGACGTTCGTCGATCGGCCATTGCCGAGGACCCGCGAGCCGAAGCTGCTGATCGTGTGCGTCCATTCGACGCCGTAATAGGCGAGCCCGTAGCCGGCGACGAGGCCCGCGAAAACGACGAGGGCCGTTTCGAGGAGCGATTGGCGCAGCAGGCGGCCCCGCGACGCGCCCAAGGCGACGCGGAGGGCGAGCTCGCGGCTGCGCTCGAGCAGGCGCGCGAAAAAGACCATGCTGATGTTCACGCAGCCGAGGAGCAGAACGCCGAGGGCCATGATGCTCATGACCGTGACGATCGGCCGCGAGCCGTGTGTGTACATCCGTTGCGCGGGAATCAGACCGGCGTGGCGGCCGGCATTGAACAGACGCGGATGCTCGCCATTGACGGCCTTGACGACGGCCTTCAATTCATTGTCGACCGTGGCGAGAGTTTGTTTATCGCGCACAATGATGAGTGGCGTGACGGTCATCGTCGAATCCTGCGGGCGCGCGAGATTCGCAATATGCAGCGGCATCCAGATCTCGTAGTCGCTGAATGCCAGGAAATCGCGCGGCATGACGCCGATGATCTGTACCGGCGCGGCGTCGATGCGCGCGGTTTTCCCGATGATTGTGTTGTCACCGGCGAAATAGCGCTGCCACGTGTCGAAGCTGATGATCGCCACGGCGCCCGATCCGGGCTTTCCGTCCTTCTCTTCGAACATGCGGCCGAAGAGCGGAGCGACACGCGTGGCGGCGAGGAGGCGCGGCGAGATTGCGGCGGCGCGCAGGCTGGTCGTGGCCTGGCCTTCACTGAGGACCGCGGCCCGGCTCGAGAGTGCGCCGAGATGATCGACGGCACCGGCGCGCTTCAGAATTTGTTGATAGGTGTACGCGTCGACGGACGGGCGCACGCGCCCCGCGGCGTCCGCGCCGAGCTGGATGCTGTACCACTGTTCCGAGCCGGGATATCCGAGCGGCTGGAACATCTGACTATAGGTCAGCGCATAGGTCCATACCGCGAGTCCGACGCTGAGCGCCACGACGCTCGCGCACATGAAGAAATGTCCGCGCGCCTTCATCAGGAGGCGCCATGCGTATTTCAAATCGAACCAAAGATTCATAATGCCTCCGTTACTCGAGCTTGATCCGGTCCTGGTCCTGCCACTCATCGACTTCCGACGTGATGATCCGATCGCCCGCGCGCAGGCCCTGCAGAACCTGCAGCGATTGGAGCGACACCTGTCCGGCCTGGATGTTCACGCGCGTCGCATAGCGGCCGGTTGAGTCGAGCTTGTACACGGCCATTGCGGCGCCGTTTTTGACGTACGCGGGTTTGGCGACATAGAGCGTGTTCGGAATTTGGGTGATGTAGATCGTGCCTTCGACTTCGAGCTGCGGCCGCGCTCCGGCCGGAAGCGCTCCCCGCAGCTCGACATCCACAATGACGGTGCCGTCGGTGACGCCGGGATCGACGCGCGTCACGATGCCGCTCACAATGCCGTTGCGCGTGTCGACGGCGACGTTCTGTCCGGCACGCACCTGCGTCGCCTCGCGCGCCGGCACTTTCAATTCGGCATAGAGCTGATCCTGCCGGGCAATGCGGCCGATCGGACTGCCGGGCTGTAATTGCTGCCCCGCCTCGACGTTGATGGCCTGCACCACACCATGAATGCCGGCGACGATGTTCAGATCGGCGGCCTGCGTCTTCGCGCGCTCCATCGCCCGCGCCAGTTGAGCGACGCGCGATCGCCTGACCGCCAATTGCACCGCAATATTGCCGCGTACTTTCTGCAGGCGGCTCGCTTCGATCTCGTATGTTTTGTTCAATTGCGAGAGATCGAGTTGGGAGCGCCGCAATTCGATGTCCGAAATGAGGCCGTTCTTCGCCAGCGCCTGGTCGGCTTCGGCTTTCGCCTTCGCCTTTTCGGCATTGAAGTGCACCTGCGTGAGCACGACTTCCTGGTTCATCATGTTGGTCTGCAGCTCGGCCTCGGCGGCCTGCAGTTCGGCCACCGCGCCCTCCCACGCCGACTGCGCTTCCTCGGCGGCGGCCGTCAGCTGTGGATTCGCGAGCTCCACCAGCACGTCGCCGGCGTGAACGACCGCGCCCGGCTTGAGGTCCGCCTTCGCCACGCGGCCCGGCACCTGCGCCGCGAGTTGTTCGATGTGCTGCGACAGCAGCTGCCCGTTCGCGGCGACTCTCACTTCCATCGTTCCCTGCTGCACGGTGGCGATGCTGAGCGTGGTCCGGTCGACGCGGTGCGTGCGAAAGTCAATGCTGGCCAGCGTCACGCCGCCACCGATCACCACAAGAAGGACAACGCCGATGATCGCCGGCCGTTTGAGCTGCGCGAATTTCGATTTCGGCCTAACGCGATCCATGATGAGAAAGTCCTTTGCAGGGTGCGGAGACGATGAGGGGAGCATCGCGGCAGAACTCGATCAGCCGCATGCGCGCGTCGGCGTGATGCGGATTCAATTCGACCGCGCGCGCGAATTCGTCCTTGGCGTTGTTCGCGAGCGACAGCCGGCTGAAGATCGAGGCGGTTTGTGCGCCGCGAGCATAGGCCAGGCCGAGGTTGTAATGAGCTTCGAAGCTGTTCGGGTTGGCGGCGACGGCGCTTTGATATCGCGCGATCGTCTGATCGTGTGCGCAGCACGAGAGGAAAATGAACAAAGCAGTAGCTAACCAACGCATGGTGGTGCGCTCCTTTCGGGTACGGCGTTCAGTTCAGAGCTTCGTCAGGACCTGTTGCCACAGAAATGCGGCCGTGCCCACGATGCCGAGGCCCATGAGGATCGTCAGCACGAAGAGCCCGCCGGCCATCGCGAATCGTCCGGCCGGACTGCCGCGCTCTTTGGTGCGGAGGTAGAGCTCGAGCACGGCCAGGGGGACGAGATAACAGCCGAAATTCCAGAAGAGAAAGAACCCGCCGTCGCGGCCGTTATTGAGGATCATCCACGCGACCATGCCGACGCGGATGAACCATTGGCCGTTCGACGCGAGGTACGTGCGCAATGCCCAGCGTCGATGCGCGGCGACGTCGCGCGTGACGGCCGTGCGCCAGGCCAGTACGGCGAAGACGATGATGAGCAGCGCATTGAGGCTGGTGCCGGCCGCACTGACGATGCTCATGCGTGCGCCGCGCACCCAGGCCATATAGAGGCCGGTGAAGCTGACGCCGAATACGGTCAGAAAATACAAACGCCCATTCCAGCGATGAAAGGCGGCGTGCTTTCGCACTTGTGGGATGAGCTGCAATGCGCCGCCGAAGGCGATGATCGCGGCGAGCAACGCGTGCGCGGCGAAGGCGACGTTCCCCGCGGTGTCGCCCGGGACATAGCCTTTGATCAGCAGGCGGTTTTTGGTCCACGCCTGAAACTGTCCCGTAATGGACGAACCGCCGTACACGGCGAGGATGTAATAGAGGAACGCCCACTGGCCGATCATCGCGACGGTGAACCAGAATTTTGTCGCGGCGTTCAATGCAGTGTCCGCGGCGGAGCGGACGTCGACGCGCGTATTGAAAGCGACGGCGCTCATGCCAGCACCTCGGCGCGGCGCTGCACGTTGATCCCGGCGATCAGCAGCCAGAGGCACAGCGTCGCCTCACCGATCATGCCCGGCATCATGATGAAGGGATACAGCGAGTTGCCGAACTGCGGCGCGAGGAGGCTGGAGAAGCTCATCGTCAGCCACCCCAGGCCGGCGAAGAGCATCAATGCACCGACGAAGCGCGGCAGGAACGTCGACTTGAGAATCAGCCAGCCGACGAGCAGGCAGTGCAATCCGAAGAAGACGTGGACGACATAGAACGTCTGCCGGTTGAGACGCACGAAGAGGAACGCCAGCTCCGCCGATTGTGAGGCTTGGAGAATGACGAGCGGAGCGAATTGCAGCGCGGCGCTGACGCCGGAAATCGTGCAGCCGGCGAGACTGAAGAAGGCCGCCGTCAAGGAGATGTTGCGATTGACCGGCTTGAGCATGTCATACACGAAGACCGTCGCGGCGAGATAGAACAGGCCGGCGACGAGGTTCGTGACGATTCCGAGGCGATAAGCCGATTCGTTGGCGAGGATGTTCGCGGCCGTGGCCGCGGCATTGTTCGCAACGACAATGCGGTTGCCGAACAGGGCCAGCGAGCCCGTAATGAACGTCATGAGCCAAAAGAAGCCGGCGATGCGATAGCGGGACATGTTCATTTCTCCGATTACACCGGCTCGCGATGACGGCGCAGGCGCACCGCCAGGACGAGAAATGCCGCGGCGAAGACGAGGCCGAGCCAGAGGCCAGGCGCGGTCAATAATCTTGTGACAGTAAGGTGCTGGAACGGCTCGAGCACGATCGTCGAGCCCTTGGGTGGAAAGTAGAACGCCTCCTGGAACCAGCCCATGAAGCGATAGCCGATCAGGTTCGCGAAGGAGTGAGTGTTGAAGGCGATGTGCTCCGCCGCGAAGATCACGAGGAACGGCAGCACGGCCCACAGGATCGCTGCCCGCTTCACTGTGATAGAGACGAGCAGGAGCCACGCGAAGATCGGCGCGTGCCAGAGCGCGATCACAATGAACCCATAGGTCTCGGCGATGAGCATCTGGCCGAATTGCAGGTGCGTCCAGAGCAGCGCCAACGCCCAGCGGTCGGACGCCATGCGCACGAGGGCGAACTGCAGCATGAGCGCTTGCGCCGTCACGACGATCGCGAGCATGAGGACGGGCATGACTACGAGTGGGATGCTCGCCTTCGAGAGCACGACCGTGCGGTCGGACAGCGGCAGCGATTTCCAGAACAGGATGCTGCGGTCGCGGCGCTCGCCCTGAAAGGCCTCGAGACAATAGAAGACCGCGATGAGGAACGCCGTCATCATCACCATTCCGGCGACGGCGTTGTACGGCATGACCACCGCTTCATGCTGCTTCGCCGGATTCTGGGCGGCGAACTGACGCAAGTGCTTCGGCAATCCGAGCGCGTAGAAGGAATAGGCGAACAACACGAACCCGACGGCCACCACCGGCGCGAGGTAAATCCAGCGGTTTTCCCACAATTCGCGACGCACGGACCAATAGAACGGCCGCGTTTCGCGCAGCGGAGCGGGCGGCGCAGCTTGAAATTCGCTCATGCCGCCACCCCTCTGGCCTGATTTCCGAGCACGGCCACGAACAAATCCGCGATGCTCGGAGTCCGCACTTCGCCTAGCGCCGTCAGTTGCTGGCGCTCGACGCCGTCGAACAGGAAAATGCTCCGGCCGAACGTCTGCCTCTCGTAAATCGGCCCCAGCGCGCGCGCGGCAGCGGCGCGATCGGGATGCACCATCACTTCGAGATACCGTCCCTCGAACTCTTCCATGCTCGACGACAGCACGATCCGTCCGCGGTCGATGAACATGAAGTCCGTCAGCACGTCCTGGATCTCTTCCACCTGATGCGTCGTTACGACGATCGTCCGGCTGCGGTCGAAGTAGTCATTGAGTAACGAGTCATAAAACTGCTTGCGATAGAGGATGTCGAGGCCGAGCGTCGGCTCGTCAAGGATCAGCAGGCGCGCATCGATCGCCATCACCAGCGCGAGGTGAAGCTGCGTGACCATGCCTTTGGACAGCTCGCGCACTTTGCTCGTGCGCTTGATGTTCGTTTTCGAGAGAAATCCCTCTGCTTTGGCCCGCTCGAATCGCGGATGGACGCCTTCCATGAAATCGATGGCTTGCGAGACGCGGATCCAGCGCGGCAGGACGGCGACGTCGGCGATGTAGGCGACGTCGCGCATCAGCAGATCGCGTTGGGTCCAGGGGTTGTGTCCCATGACCCGGAGCTCGCCTTCGTAGGGTGTCAGGCCGAGGATGGCGTTGAGGGCGGTCGTCTTGCCGGCGCCGTTGGGACCGATCAGTCCGAGGATGCTGCCTTCTTCGACGCGGAGGTCGATCCCGTCGACGGCGACGGTGGAGCCGAAGGCTTTGCGCAAGCCGCGTGCTTCGATGCAGGTCATGGGGTCATGACTCCTTTTCGCCGTCCGATTCGGCTTTCGGCGGGCTGAAGCCCGCCGCTCCAGTGAGGAGCTCCTCGGCGCTGAGGCCGAGGCGGCGCATCGTCGCGTAAATCCGCGGCCACTGCTCGGCCAGAAACTTCTCGCGCTCGCCCTGCAACAACATCTCGCGCGCACCCGGTTTGATGAACATGCCTCGACCTCGCCTTGTCTCCACGAGTCCCTCGTCTGCCAGTCCCTGATAGGCCTTCAAGACCGTGATCGGATTGAGCCGGTACTCGGCCGCGACGTTCCGCACCGAGGGCAGCGGATCGCCCTCGCTGAGCGCCCCGTCCAGAATCAGCGCGACCACCCGGTCGCGAAGCTGGCGGTAAATCGGCTGGCTGTCGTTCCATTCGCGGTCCATTCCGTCTCGAATCTACTGTTATAGTTAACTACAACACCTAAGCAGAAGCAAATAGTTTTACGGGGGATCCGCGAAAAAGTTGTAAACCGCTGCCCCGTTAGCACGTAGGAAGCCGTCAGTCCTCACATGCTGACGATCGCAAACCTCTCAAAAACCTACACAAACGGCGTCCGCGCCCTCGACGGCGTGAGCCTCGAGGTCGGCAAAGGCCTGTTCGGACTCCTCGGCCCGAACGGCGCCGGCAAATCGACGCTGATGCGGACGATCGCCACGCTGCAGGAGCCCGACTCGGGCACGCTGCGCTTCGACGGCCTCGACGTCCTCGCCGATCCACGCACCCTGCGCCGCCGCCTCGGCTACTTGCCGCAGGACTTCGGCGTCTATCCGAAGATCCCGGCGTTCGAGCTCCTCGACCACTTCGCGGTGCTGAAAGGCGTGAGCGATCGCGGCGAGCGACGCGCGCAGGTGGAGCAATTGCTCGCGCTCACAAATCTCTACGCCGTGCGCAAGCGCGCGGTGAGCACGTTCTCCGGCGGCATGCGGCAGCGGTTCGGAATCGCGCAGGCGCTGCTCGGCGATCCGTCGCTGGTGATCGTCGACGAGCCGACGGCGGGACTCGATCCGGAGGAGCGGAATCGCTTTCACGATCTGCTCAGCGAGATCGGCGAGAACGTGGTGGTGATTCTCTCGACGCACATCGTCGAGGACGTGCGCGATCTCTGCTCGCGGATGGCGGTGCTGGCGAGCGGGCGCGTGCTGCTGCAGGGCCATCCGGCGGAGCTGATCGACGCGCTGCGCGGGCGGGTGTGGCGGAAGACGGTGGCGAAGGACGAGATCGCGCGCTACCGCGCGGAGCATCGCGTGCTGTCGACGCGCCTGTACGCCGGGCAAACGCGCATCCACATCCTCGCGGATGCCCAGCCGGAGGAAGGGTTCACGCGCATCGACGCGGAGCTCGAGGACGTCTACTTCGCGGCGCTGGCATGCTGAACGAGATCCTTCGCTTCGAGTGGCGCTATCACACGCGGCAGGTCTCGTTCCTCGCCGCGGTGCTGTTGTTCTTCTGCTTCGGCTTCGCGCTCACGGCGACGGGCTTCGGCCCGAACAACGTAAACATCGACTCGCCGTACAGCATCACCCAGTCGATCGGCGTGCTCTCGCTGATGTCGCTCTTCGTGCTCGCGGCGTTCTGTTCGAACGCGGTCGTGCGCGACCGCGAGTACCGTATGGAGGAGATCGTGTTCTCGACGCCGGTGGCGAAGCTGCCGTTTCTCCTCGGCCGTTTCGGCGGCGCGTTCTTCGCCGCGTTCACCGCGTTCAGCGCGGCCGCCCTCGGGATGATCGCGGCGCGCTTCCTGCCGTGGCACGATCGCGTCGGTCCGTTCGATCTCTTCGCGTACGTTCGCGCGCTCCTTGTCGTCGCGCTGCCGAACATTCTCTTCGCCGCGGTGGTCCTGTTCGCGATCGCCACGCTCACGCGCAGCGTGCTCGCGAGCTACGCCGGCTCGGTGTTTCTCTACGTCCTCTATTTCATCGCCGCGGCGATGACGAACTCGCCGATGATGGCCGGCTCGGTGCCGGACGCCTCCCATTCCGTGGCAGGACTGCTCGATCCGTTTGGGCTGTCGGCGTTCTTCGAGCAAACGCAGTATTGGACGCCTCTCTTGCGCAACACGCATTCCGTAGCCTTGCAGGGAGCGTTTTTGCTGAATCGCTTGCTTTGGATGGGAGCGTCGTTCGCAGGGCTGGCGATTGTTTATCGTCTCTTTGATTTTCGCGCGAAGCGTGGAGCGGCGGGCTTTAGCCCGCCGAGGGAGGAACCCGGCGGGCTGAAGCCCGCCGCTCCACAGGTTGCTCCGAGAATCACGGGCAATCCGTTCCAGGCGTGGTGGTCCTCAACGAAGATCGCCACGCGCTCCGCGCTGGGCGGGCTGCCGTTTCTTGCGCTGGTGCTGCTCTGGGTCGTGCTCGTGGCGTTCGAGCTGATCGCGGACGTCCGCGGCGGCGAGTATGGGTCGGCGCTCTATCCGACGACGGCGCTGCTGGAGTCGATCCTGCGCGCACCATTGCGGATCATCGCCACAATTCTGCTGGTTTACTACAGCACCGAGGTCGTGTGGCGGGAGCGGACGGTGCGGATGCACGAGATCATCCGGGCCACGCCCGTCGCGGACGTCGTGTTCCTTCTGTCGAAATGGTTTGCGCTGCTGGCGATGCTGGCGATACTGACGGCGAGCGGCTTCCTCACCGCCGCGGTCCTGAGCGATCCGTTCGATCCCGCACTTCTACTCACATTCGCGTACTACGACTTCGTTCCGCTCGCGCTGCTCGCCGCGGCCGCGGTCGCGATTCAGACGCTCAGCCCTCACAAATACCTCGGCATGTTTCTCGTGCTGGCGTTTTCGCTCCTGCCGCAGCTCTTCGACCACAACCTGCTGCGATTCGCGAAGGCGCCGGAGATCACCTGGTCGGCGTTCAACGGTTTTGGCCCGTTCGCCGCGCCGGTGCACTGGTTCCTCCTGTACTGGGGCGCGTTCGCGGCGCTGGGCCTGCTTCGCAAGCGCGTACCGGCGATCGTCTTCCTCGCCGCCGGCGCGTTCATTTTCTACAACACGAACGTGCTGAATCGCTACGAAAGCGAGCGCGCGCTTCTCGACTGGAAGGCGGACTATGAGAAAAAGTACGCGCCGTTCATCACCGCGCGTCCGCGCATTCGCGCCGTGACGGCGGCCATCGATCTCGAGCCGGCGCAGCGGCGCTATCGGGTGCGCGGCGAGTACGCGCTGGTGAATGAGACGCGGCAGCCGATCGACACGCTGCTCGTCACGATCCGCCGCGACGCGACCCGTTCGAACGTCACGCTCGCCTCGGCGCGCCTGCGCGAGCACGACACGCGCTTCCACCAGTATCGATTCGAATTCACGCCGCCGCTGCAGCCGGGAGCACGCAGCGCGCTTCGCTTCGACGTCACGTACGAGCATCGCGGCTTCACGAACGACGCGCCCGATCCGTCGATCGTTGCGAACGGCTCCTACATCATGAGCAACCGGACGTTGCCGGCGATCGGCTACCGCGCGTCGTACGAGATCGACGAGCCGCGCGAGCGCCGGCGGCGCGGGCTGCGCGAGGCGACGCGGGCGTCGCAGGAAGGCGAGATCGCGAGCGGCGATTGGGCACAGTTCGACGTCACGGTGTCGACCGCGCGCGAGCAGACGGTCGTCGCGCCGGGCACGCTCGTGCGCGAATGGCAGAGCAACGGCCGGCGTTTCTTCCACTTCCGCTCCGAGGCGCCGATCCCGAATCAATTCGCCATCGCGTCGGCGCGCTATCGCGTCGTGCGCGAAGTTCGCAACGGCGTGTCGATCGAGATCTATCACCATCCCGATCATGGGCAGAACGTGCCGCGCATCCTCCGCGCGGCGGCCGATTCGCTGCAGGCGTTCAGCGCGAAGTTCACTCCGTATCCGCACAAGTATCTGCGGGTCGCCGAGGTGCCGGTGTACTGGCAGTTCGGTGGATTCGCGCAGCCGGGCGTGATCTTTCTGCAGGAGCAACGCGGCTTTCTGATCGACGCGCGGGATGTCGATCAGCGGGGCCGGCTCGATCTGGTCCGGCGGCGCGTCGCGCACGAGGTGGCGCATCAATGGTGGGGACACACGCTCGTCGCCGCCGATGCGCCCGGCGCGACGATGCTGACCGAGTCACTCACGAAGTATTCGGAGCTGCTGGTGATGGACCCGGAGCAGGTGCCGCACGCGCTCGCGTACGAGCGCAACCTTTATCTCACCGGCCGCACGCGGGAGACGGGCAGCGAGCCGTCGCTGGCGCGCGTGGGCAGCGAGGACTACATCTACTACCGCAAAGGCGCGCTGGTGATGCACGCGATGCAGGAGCGCATCGGCGAGGCCGCGCTCAACACCGCGCTGCGCAATCTGCTGCAGAAGCACGGCGGCCCGGACGGCAAAGCCACGACCGCCGATCTATTGCGCGAGCTCTACGCTGTCGCGCCGCCGCGGCATCACGCCGCCATCCATCAATGGATGAACGGCACCGGCCCGCCGTAGCAGCGCCAGTGCGAGCGGGGCGGCGTAGCTGCCGGCGCGTTCGATGACCTCCCACACCGGCGCGCCGGCGAAGAGGAACAGCGACTCGGTGGCGAGCTTCCATCCCACGACGAACACGAGCAGGCCCGCCATCGGCCGGATGGCAACGGCCGCCGCGAGCGCGAGCTCGAACCAGCCGACGAGCGCGGTCGCGGATGCGGGCAATCCGATCGCGGTGTAGTGATTGATCAGCAGCGGTTTTTCGATCACGCCGAGCGCGCCATGGCCGGCGAGGAGCAGCACGGTCGTCCACTTCAACACGCCGGGAACGAGCATTTGACGGCGTGTGTAGAGGAGAAGAAACAGCGCGAGCGGCACGCCGTAGTTGCCGGCGCGCTCGATGGTCTCGAATACCGGCTCGCCGGCGAGCGGCCGCAGGAGCGCGGTCCACGTGCCCCACACGATCATGTACACGAGCGCGGGACGCCACGGCCCGATCAGCACAACGAACGCGGCAAGGATGTCGATCGCGCCGATCACCGGCATCATCTTCCACGCCACGGACTCGGGGATTCCGGCGACGGCAAAGTACGGCAGCCACCCCGCTTTCGTGATCAAACCGAAAGCGCCGTGTCCGAGGAAACAAAACGCAGCGCCGAGTCGAAGGATGGTTTTCGCATTCACGTGCGCGATGGTCGCGCCCGCGCCCGACGCGCTCAACGAGGTGCGTCGTGACCGGTCGGTTTGTGTTGCGCGCGGCGGAGCAGCTCGACGACTTCGCTCGCTTTGCGGCGGCTGATGGCGATGCGCGTGCCGTTGGAGAGCTCGACCATCAGGCCGCGCGGCTGGCGGCGCAGCGCGCGCACGTGGGCGAGATTGATTCCTGCCGACCGATGAATGCGCAGGAAGCGTGTCGGACCGAGGCGGTCGAGCAGTTGGGCGAGCGACTCGCGCACGACGTGATCGCGATCGGCGAGATGCACGGTCACATACGCGCCTTCGGCTTCGAGCCAGAGCACATCCGCGACCGGAACCGCGGCGCCGCCGAGACGCCCGCCGAGGAGAATGCGCTCCTCGCGCTGATCGCCGCCGGCGCGGCGGATGCGGTCGAGCGCGTCGTTGAAGCGCGCCTGCGCGACCGGCTTCACGAGGTAGTCGGCCGCGGCGACGTCGAAGGCGCGCGCGGCGTGCTCGGGATGCGCGGTCACGAAGACGATGTGGCGCACGCGCTCGCGCAGCGCGGCCTGCACGTCGAAGCCGTCGAGGTGCGGCATGCGGATGTCGAGGAACACGACGTCGGGCCGCAGCGCGCGCACGAGCTCCGCCGCGTTGCGCGCGTCGTCGCATTCGCCGGCCACTTCGAAGTCGGGCGCGAGCGAGAGCATTTGCCTGAGGCGCCGCCGCGCGAGCGGCTCGTCGTCGATGAGGAGCGCGCGGTAGCTCATGCCGGGAGGCGCAGGCGAACGACCACGCCGCCTCCGTCGCGCGGGAGGAGTTCGAGCGACGCGCGGTCGCCGTACGCCGTCTCCAGCCGCGCGCGCGTCGCGGCGAGACCGACGCCGTGGCCGTTGCCGCGCACGGATTCATCGAGACCCGCGCCGTCGTTTTCGACGCGCAGCTCGACGCCGCCGTTGTAGCGCGCGGCCGCGATGGCGACGTGCAATCGCGATTGCCCGGCGTCCAGCCCGTGCATCACCGCGTTCTCCACCAGCGGCTGCAGCAGCAGCACCGGAACCATGCACTCCGCGACGTCGCCGTTCACGATCACGTCGTGCTCGAGGCGATCGCCGAATCGCATCCGCTGCAACGCGAGGTAGCGCTCGGCGAGTCCGACTTCTTCGCGGATCGAAACGATGTTGCGGCCGTCATCGCGCAGCGACGCGTGCAGCAACTCCGACAGTTGCTCGATCGCGGCGACGGCCGCGGTGGTGTGCTGATCGACGACCAGCGCGGCGATGCCGTTCAGCGTGTTGTACAGAAAGTGCGGATGCACGCGCGCGCGCAGCACCGCCAGCTGCGCGGCCTGCAGCTGCGCCTCGAGCTGCGACGCGCGCACCGAGCGCAGCTCGCGCTCACGGGCCTCGTTCATCGCCCACGCCGCGGCGAGCACGGCGCCGTACATGCCGACCATGATCGGCATCGCGCTGTACCACGCGCGCATCAGACGCGCGGACCAGGGGAAGAGGTACGAGATCGGATTCGCGAAGGCGAGCGTCCAGGCGATGATCGTCGCGTGCGCGAACGAGATCGCGGTGAAGAGCGCGACGTGAATCGCGATCGTGAGCGGCCGCCGGCT
>DATFHJ010000339.1:0-4859 GCA_035248585.1 Thermoanaerobaculia bacterium | reverse complement strand
AACTCGAAAGACATTCCGTTCGCGTGCGCGTGCACGCTGGCGGTGCTCGCGTTCGCGCGCATGGAGACGATGCGCGGTGCGGTCCTCGCCGGCCTCGCCGCGGGAGCGGCGCTGGCGATTCGTCCCGGCGGCGCGGTGTTTTTCGTCATGACGGCGATCGTGGTCATGGCGTTCACGCGCCGCTGGAAAGAGCTGCTCGTCGCGGGACTCGTGGCCTGGGCGGTGATGGTGGCAGTCTGGCCGTGGGCGCATCTGAATCCGATCCTGAACCCGATTCGCGCGATCCGCGTCGCGGCGTCATTCACCACGAAGCTGCCGGTGCTGTTCGAGGGACGATTCATCAGCAGCGATCTTCTGCCGCGGCGTTATCTCGCGGAGATGCTGGCGATCACAACGCCATTGCCGATCCTCATCCTGGCGCTGGCCGGCGTGGTCTTCGCGCGCGGGCGAGTGCGCGTCCTCATCGCATCATGGATGATCGTCCCGATCGTGCTCTTCACGATCTGGAAGCCGAACGTCTACGACGGCATTCGCCACTTCCTGTTTCTCATGCCCTTCTTCGCCGTGAGCTGCGCGGTGGCGGTGCAGCGCTGGCCGCGCGCGAAACTCGCAGTGATCCTCGTGCTCGCGCTTTCGATCATTCCGATCGTCCGCCTCCATCCGTACGAGCTGACGTACTACAACGCGCTCGTCGGCGGAACGCGCGGCGCCGCGACGCGCTTCGACACGGACTACTGGCTGTCGAGCTATCGCGAGGCCGCGGCGTGGCTGCATGAGAACGCGTGTCCGAATCGGCCGACGCGCGTCCTCGTCGCGGCGACGCAGTCGTCGATCGGCTGCCTGCGCTACTACCTGCCGCGCGACCGTTTCGTCGTGTCGCTGAAAGGCACCTGGGGATCGCCGCCGCAATTGCCGCCGGAATATGACTACTACGTCGGGACGACGCGCTGGGGACTGGCGTCCGAATACAACGGAACGCCGGTGGCCCACGTGATCGGGCGCGACGGCGCGGCGTTCACAGTGATCCGCGGATCCGGCTGCCGTTAGGCACGCCAGAGCGCGAACGAGATCGGCGGGAGCGTGACGCGATTCGCTTCGAGCTTCGCGCCGGTGTCGAGGAGCGCGCGCCACGGCGCGTGCGCGAACGGCATTTCGATCTGATGCGCCTTCTCGTCGAAGTTGAACGCAACCAGCGCCTGATCGCTCTCGCTCCAGCGGCGCACGAGCAGCACGCGGCGGTGATCGTCGGCGTACGTCTCGCACGAGGCCAGGTCGAGGCTGCGCAGCGCGGGCGTCTCGCGGCGGAACGCGAGCAGCTGTTTGTACAGCCGGCGGATCGACGCGTGCCCGTCGCGCTGCAGCAGGTTCCAGTTCAGCTTCGAGCGCGCGAACGTCTCCTCGGCATGCGGATCGGGCGGCTCGCCGTGCCATTCGAAATCGTCGAACTCCTCGAGCCGTCCCTTGCGCACCGCTTCGATGAGATCGGGATCGCCGTGCGAGGTGAAGTATTGGAACGGCGCCGTCTCGCCGTACTCCTCGCCCATGAACAGCATCGGCAGGAACGGCGAGAGCACGATCGCCGCGGCGGCAAGGCGCACTTTGTCGATCGACACGAGCGCCGCGAGCCGCTCGCCGTGCATGCGGTTGCCGACCTGATCGTGATTCTGCATCGACACCACGAACTTCGCCCCGTCCTTCGACTTTGGCATCGCGCCGTACTTGCGCTCGCGATACGGCGAGTGCTGCCCGACGTAGAGGTAGCCGTGATTCATCACCCGCGCGAGCTCGCTTGGCGCGCCGGCGAAGCCGCCGTAATAGCCGTCGCGCTCGCCGGTGAGAATGACGTGCAGCGCGTGGTGATAATCGTCGGCCCACTGCGAGTCGAAGCCGAGGCCGAAGTCGGGCTTCGGCATGATCACGCGCGGGTCGTTCAGATCGCTCTCCGCGATCATGTGGACGCGGCGGCCGAGCGCATGCACGGCGCTCGTGAGGTCCTGCAGGAACGGCTCCGCGGAATGATCGACGATCGCGTGCACGGCGTCGACGCGCAAGCCGTCGAAGTGAAACTCATCGATCCACTGCAGCGCGTTGTGGATGAAAAACCAGCGCACATCGTCGCTGCGCGGTCCGTCGAAGTTGAGCGCCAGGCCCCACGGCGTTTTGTAGCGATCCGTAAAGTACGGGCCGAACTCGCCGAGGTAGTTCCCCTCGGGGCCGAGATGGTTGTAGACGACGTCAAGGAAAACTGCGAGGCCGCGGTGATGGCAGGCGTCGACGAGCCGCTTGAGCGCGCGCGCGCCGCCGTACGAATTCTGCGCCGCGCCGACGTACGTGCCGTCGTATCCCCAGTTGCGCGCGCCGGGGAACTGACCGACCGGCAGCAGTTCGATCGCCGTGACGCCGAGGTCTTTCAACTCATCGAGGCGCGGAATGATCGCGTCGAACGTGCCCTCCGGCGTGAACGTGCCGGCGTGCAGCTCGTAGACGACGCAATCCTCGAGCGCGATGCCGTTCCATTGCTGGTCGTGCCATTCGAAGTCGGAGCCGATCACTTCCGACGCCGCGTGCACGCCGTCGGGTTGCGAGCGCGATGCAGGGTCGGGGCGCTCGTTGCCGTTCGGGAGCCTGAAGCGATAGCGCGTGCCTTCCGAACAATCGGCGATGACTTCGTGATATCCCGCCGGCGTCGCGGTCATGGCGATGCGTTGCTCGTTGACGAGCAGCTCGACGCGCTCGTGCTGCGGTGCCCAGACGCGAAACTCGCAGCGGCCGTCGCCGACAACGCGCGCACCGAGGGGAGGGAGGACGGTCATTTTTTCTTTTTCGGGGTCCTGGGGGAGCGCGCGCGTTTCGGCTTCAGTGGAGCGGCGGGCTTCAGCCCGCCGGCTTCGGGCGATTCTTCCGGCGGGCTGAAGCCCGCCGCTCCACTGGACTGCAAAAACACCGCGCCGAGGGGCGGCAACGTGAGCGTCACCGAATACTTGCGCCCGTGCAGCGGAATCGGCGCCGCCTCCACTCCGCCCATGTTCCCCTGTCCGCTGCCGCCGTAGATCGTGGCGTCGCTGTTCAGCAGCTCGCGCCACTCTCCGCCGCGCGGGACGCCGATCTGATAGTTCTGCCGCGGGATCGGCGTGAAGTTCATCACTGCCACGATCACGTCCTCTTCCGACTTGCCGCGGCGCATCAAACTCACGACGCTGTTCTGCGTGTCGCAGCAATCGATCCACTCGAACCCTTCCGGCGACATGTCGAGCTCGTGAAACGCGGCGACGTCGCGATAGGCTTTGTTCAAATCTTCGAGCCAGCGCGAGATGCCTTCATGCAGCGGCGCATCGAGCAGATGCCAGTCGAGGCTCGAGTCGTGATTCCACTCCCTCCACTGCCCCAGCTCGCCGCCCATGAACATGAGCTTCTTGCCGGGGTTCGCGTACATCCAGGCAAACAGCAGGCGCAGGTTCGCGAAGCGCTGCCATTCATCGCCCGCCATCTTCCCGATCAGCGAGCCTTTGCCGTGCACCACCTCGTCGTGCGACAGCGGGAGCACGAAGTTCTCGCTGAACGCGTACATCATCCGGAACGTGAGGTCGTTGTGGTGATAGATGCGGTGGATCGGCAGCTTCCCGAAGTAGCGAAGCGTGTCGTGCATCCACCCCATGTCCCACTTCATCCCGAAGCCCAAACCGCCGACGTACAGCGGCCGCGAGACCATCGGCCACGCCGTCGACTCCTCGGCGATCATCTGCACGTCGGGATGGACCTGGTAGACGTCCTCGTTCACGCGCCGCAGAAACGCGATCGCGTCCAGATTCTCGCGCCCGCCGTGCTCGTTCGGAATCCACTCGCCATGCTTGCGCGAGTAATCGAGGTAGAGCATCGACGCCACCGCGTCGACGCGCAATCCGTCGGCGTGATATTCGTCAAGCCAGTAGAGCGCGTTCGATAAGAGAAACGAGCGCACTTCGTTGCGCGCGTAATTGAAGATGAGCGAGTTCCAGTCGGGATGAAATCCGCGGCGCGGATCGGGATGCTCGAACAGGTGCGTGCCGTCGAAGTAGCCGAGGCCGTGCTCGTCGCTCGGAAAATGCGACGGCACCCAGTCGAGGATCACGGCGATGCCGTGCTGGTGCAGCGTGTCGACGAGATACTTGAAATCCTGCGGCGTCCCGTAGCGGCTCGTCGGCGCGAAGTAGCCGGTGACCTGGTAGCCCCACGAGCCGTAAAACGGATGCTCCATCACCGGCAGCAGCTCGACGTGCGTGAAGTTCATTTTCTTCACGTAGGTCGCCAGCGGATCGGCGATCTCGCGATACGACATCGCCCGCCACGTCTCGCCGTCGTCGTCGCTCGTCCAGCGCCAGGAGCCGAGGTGTACTTCGTAGATCGACATCGGCGCTTCGAACGAATTGCGCGCGCGGCGGTTTGCCATCCACTCGCCGTCGTTCCATTCGTAGTCGAGGTCCCACACGACCGACGCGGTTTCCGGCGGCGTCTCGTGGTGAACGCCGAACGGATCGGCCTTGGCGACGCGATAGCCGTTGTTCGCCACGATGTGAAACTTGTAATGCGTTCCCTTCGCGAGGCCGGGAACGAAGCCTTCCCAGATGCCGGACGCGCCGCGCGCTTCGAGCGCGTTCGTGTCCGGACTCCAGTCGTTGAAATCGCCGATGACCGAAACGCGCGCGGCGTTCGGCGCCCAGACGCCGAAGATCACGCCGCCTTCGACGACATGCGCGCCGAGCTTCTTCCAAAGCTTGTGATGCGTGCCTTCGTTGAAAAGGTGAAAGTCCCAATCGGAGAGGAGTGTGTGGATGGGAACGCTCGGAACCACATCGGCTCCGACGGTCTGCAGCTCATCCACA
>DATFHJ010000338.1:0-8704 GCA_035248585.1 Thermoanaerobaculia bacterium | reverse complement strand
GCAGCGCGAACGTGACATCGGACTTGTCGCCGAGGTACTGCTGGTAGGGGCCGAGGGGGGAGGCGCCGGTCTCGTGACCGAGCTCGAAGAGCGGCGCGGTCTTCTGCACGTCCTTGCGAACCTGCACGTCGAGCTTGAGACGGTCGCGGGCGATGTTTGCCAGCGCGTGGCTCGGCAGGCCGGGATTGATCACGTACGACATCAGCATCACGTCGGCGAAGCGTTTCGGCACCGGAAAGCCGCCCGCGCGGAGACGGCGCTCCTGCGCTTTTGCGTCGTACGCGATGAACGGGCGGTCGCTCTGCAACACATCGCGCAGTGCGCCGGCAAACTCCATGGGAACGATCAGCGACTCCGAGGCTTTTTTGCTCAGCGAGACGGCCATCGGCGCGTCGAAGCCCTCGTTCGTCGTGGGCTCCACCCAGATCGCGAGCGGCGCATCGCCGTTCGCGAACTCGCGCACGTCGTCCGCCGACGCCGCGAAGTGATACTCCGTCGGCTCGGCCGGCGCTTGCGGCAGGTACTCCTGCATGAGCGAGACGAACTCGAGCCGCGAGAAGAGCTCGTGCAGCTTCGCGCGATCGGGCTCCTGACGCTTGAGGGATTCGAAGTCGATCGCGAGGTCGAGATCGCACTTGATGCGCGCCAGCTCGCGCGAGAGGAACGCTTTCTCGCGGTTGTCTTCGAGCGATTTCTTCTGCGAGGCGCGCTTGATCTGATCGAGGTTCTCGTACACGCCTTCGAGCGAGCCGAACTCGCGGATCAGCGTCTTCGCGCCCTTCTCGCCGATGCCGGGAACGCCGGGGATGTTGTCGATTGCATCGCCCCAGATCGCCATCACGTCGACGACTTTTTCCGGCGGCAGGCCGAACGCATCGACGACACCTTTCTCGTCGTAGAGCACTTCCCGGCCCGTGTGATAGAGGCGAATGCCGTCGCCGACGAGTTGGAAGAAATCTTTGTCGCTCGTCGCGATCACGACATCGTAGCCGCGGTCGCGCGCCGTGCAGGCGAGCGAGCCGATGAAATCGTCCGCCTCCCACTCGGACGAGCGGATCACCGGAATGTGAAATCCCTCGAGCACTTCGTACACGAGCGGGATCTGCACGACCAGATCGTCCGGCATCGGCCGGCGGTCTTTCTTGTAGTCCGCGTACTGCGCGCTGCGCACCGTCTCCCGGCCCTCGTCGAACGCCACCGCGATGCAATCGGGATTGAAATCCTTGAGCAGCATCCGCAGCGTAGTCGTGAAGCCGTAGATCGCGTTCGACGAAAACCCCGCCGACGTCGTCAGGTTGCGGATCGCAAAGTACGAGCGGTAGACGTTGTTCGAGCCGTCGATGATGAAGAGAGAAGGGCGCTTCTTTGCCATGGACGGGCGCGATTGTATGGCCGTTTCCCGCGCCCGTGCCCGCGCCCGCTTCCGAGCCCGGGGCGGGCGGCTTCAGGCGAGGAAAAAGTCCCTGAAAGCACTAACGGAGCCTTTCGGCTCCGTTTCGTGGTACATCGTTTGGACCGCTGCGGCCAGTTGGTAGGGTTCAAGGAAGCTAAGTGAGTAATCGTCCAAAATCGGTCCAATAGTCAAGGAGGGAGCCCGCAGCGGCCACTTTGCGCAGGCGGTTGAGATGGGACCCGCGCACATGGGGTTTCGTTTCTGTCGAAACCTGATTCATCGTGCTCGCTCTCACTGCTAGATCGTTGCCAACATCGTCGGCAACGCCGAAAAATCGCCTCTGGGCCTCCTGTTACAGCGGTCGCAACCGCAGAACTCTCAGTAATCAAGCGACTTCCGCCGCGCGCTTGTGAAAAAACGCTCAACCTCGCACTGGACGTTTTTCGCTGGAAAATTTTTCTACGGCTGGCTCTGAGGTTGCAATTCTGACCAGCCGGCATGAAGAAAAAACTGACCATTGCCTCCGTCCTGCTTGCCGCCCTGCCGCTTTCCGCCCAAAACTGGAGCCTCGGCGCGGGCAGCGGCGCCTTCGTCTTCGGCGACTTCGTCGAGCGCACGATGCGCGGACCAGGCAGCCCCGACCAGCCTTCCGTCACTACCCGGCTCACCCTCACCGCCGCCGTTCGAGCCGGGCTTGCCGTCGACATCCAGCACGACTTCGCCGATCGCTGGGGCATCCGCCTCGAGGGCGCGTTCACGCGCGCGCCGCTGTCGATCGAAGACTCGTCCGGCGACGAGTTCAACATCGACGCCGGCGAGCTCGACGTCACGACGTTCATGCTTCCGATCATCTTTCGCATCAATCGCGGCGGCGCGCTCCGCTTCCACCTCCTCGGCGGTCCCGCCTATGCGATCTACAAACCGCACGGACCGCAGAACGCCGACGCGAGCATCACCGTCTTCGAAGGCTCGCGCTCGGAGTGGGGCGCGGCCGCGGGCGCCGGCGCCGCGTGGCAGCTGAGCGACCGCTTCGCCATCGAAGGCGAGATCACCGACATCGTGACGGCCTCACCGTTTCATCGCGAGGATTTTTCGAGCGGAAGCGTGAAAATCCCGAAGCCGCACAACGTGCACACGAAGCTGGGAGTGCGCTACCGGTTCTGAAGCTCGTTCAAATCCCGCAGCAGGCGCTCCAGCGGCAATCCGTACCCTTGCGCCACCTCGGCGAGCGTTTCGTCGCTCGCGCGCTCGCAGCTGTTGCAGCCGCCGATGTGATACGCGGCAAAGACCCAGCGCGCCTTCGGATGAAGCCGCAACGCTTCGTCGACGCGGGTTTCTGGCGAGAACATCGGACCTATAGTTTATCCCGCGCGAAGACGCGGGATCACCGGTTATCTCGCGACTTGTTACACCACCGACGAATCACGAGCCGCCGCGATGTTTCCGGGTCGCGAATCGACTCATTCGCGCCGGTTGGAACCGGAGATCCCGCGTCTTCGCGCGGGATAAACTGAAACATAGAATGCAATCGATGAAGGTTCGGCTGCTCTTCTTCGCCGTGCTGCGCGACATCGCCGGCACCGACGCGCGCGAACTGGCGCTCGACGAAGGAACGACCGCGCGCGACGTCTGGCAGTGGATGCGCGGCGCCTACGCGGCGCTCGCCGATTACGCGCAGCCGCCGATGATCGCGGTGAACGAAAGCTACGCCGCGCCGGAAACGGTGCTGCGCGACGGCGACGAGCTCGCGTTCATTCCTCCCGTGGCGGGCGGATGAGCTTCCTCACCGACGATCCGATCGACGGCCACGCGCTCGTTGAGCGCGTGATGCGCCGCTCCGACGGCGCGTACGTGCTCTTCGAAGGAGTCGTGCGCGATCACCACGAAGGAAAGCGCGTCGAGTCGATCTTCTACGATGCCTATCGCCCGATGGCCGAGAAGGAACTGGAGAAGGTCGTAACCGAAGTGGAATCGCAGTTTCCGATGGTCGCGCTCGCGGTGCTACATCGCCTCGGCCACCTCATCGTCGGGGATGCGTCGATCGCGATCGTGGCCGCATCGGCGCATCGCGCCGAGGCGTTTGCGGCGTGCCGGATGGCCATCGATCGAATTAAAGAGACGGTTCCGATCTGGAAGAAAGAGCGCGGACCGGACGGCGAGGAGTGGGTTGGATGGCAGGGGAAGTGTTGACGCCGATTCCCGCGGCGAGCGTGATCGTGTTGCGCGACGCGCCGCTCGAAGTGCTGCTGCTGCGGCGCAGCGAAAAAAGCTCATTCGTGCCGAACGCGTGGGTGTTTCCCGGCGGCGCGATCGAAGCCGGCGAGAGCGCCGAAGAAGCGGCGGTGCGGGAGACGCTCGAAGAATGCGGCATCGTGCTCGATCCGCAAACGCTCGTCGCCACGTCGCGATGGATCACGCCGAAAGGCGTTCCGAAACGATTCGACACCTGGTTTTACATCGCCGGCGTCGCCCGCGACGTCGCGGTGCAGATCGATGGGAACGAGATCGTCGAGTCGATGTGGATCGCGCCGGCCGAGGTGTTGGGGCGGAGGGATCTGCGCCTCGTCTTTCCCACGATCAAGAATCTCGAGGTCGTCGCGGCGTTCGACTCCGTCGACGCGCTGCTCGAATCGCGCCGCGGCGCGAGCATCGAGCCCATCGAGCCGGTGCTCGTCGACGGCAAGCCGGTGCTGCGATGAACATCCGCTCCATCACCGCGCCGAATCCCGGCCCGTTCACGCTCGACGGCACGCGCACGTATCTCCTCGACGATCACACGGTCATCGACCCCGGCCCCCCCATCGACTCGCACATCGAGGCGATTCGCGAAGCGATGCCGAACCTCCGCACCATCTTCATCACCCACCGCCACGCCGATCACGCACCGGCCGCCGTGCCTTTGCGAAACGCAACCGGCGCGCAAATCATCGCCCCGCAAGGCGTCCTACCCGAGACCGATCAAATCGCCCGCGACGGTGACGTCCTGGAAGACCTGGAGGTCGTAGAAACCCCCGGCCACACCAGCGAACACGTCTGCTACCTCACCTCCGACGGCGACCTCTTCACCGGCGACACGATCCTCGGCTTCGGCACCACCGCGATCTTCCCGCCCGACGGCCACATGGGCGACTACCTCCGCTCGCTGCACAAGCTCCGCGCGAAGAACCCGCGGCGCATCCATCCCGCGCACGGTCCGACGCGCGACGACGCGATCGCGCTGATCGACGAGTACATCGCCCATCGCCTCGAGCGCGAGCGCCAGGTGCTCGACGCGCTCGCCCGCGGCGCAGCCACGATTCCCGAACTGCGCGCGAGCATCTATCCCGAGCTCGACCAGCGGCTGCACGGCGCGGCGGAGATCCAGCTGACGGCGCACCTCATCAAGCTGCAGGAAGAGCAGCGCGTGATCAGCGCGGGATCACGTTACGAACGAACGCCTTGTTGATGTAGTAGGTGTCGGTCTCGTCGTCAATGCGGAAGAAGACCTCGCGGGCGTCGTTCAGCACGTCGGAAACGCGCGAGTGCTCGCGCGGGCGGTCGCCGATGGGGATCACACCCTCGATGCGCGAGCCGTCGACGAGCTCGATGATCGTCAGCTTCTCCACGATCGTGTTCTCGAGATCGACCACGTCCGGCAGCTTCTCGTAGCGCATCCAGAGAATCTGATCGCGATTGAGCATCTTCGCCGCACCGCCGGCCATCATCGGGAAGAAGCGCCGCCGGCCATTGAGATAGTCGGCCACGCTCTCCGGGCCGTCGCGGCGGTCCGAATACGGCGCGAGATAGAGGAAGTGCTCCTCCGGATCGAGACCCGAAACCGCCACCGTCACGGCGACCTCGATCATCGGCACCTGGAACGTCACGGCGGAATAATAGAATGCGCCGCGCAATGCGTCATAAAGACTTCATCGAAATTCACGACTACACCGCGGACGAAGTGCGCGAGATCTTCGAGCTCGCGCGGGACATGAAGGCGAAGCCGAAGAAGTTCGCCGATGCGCTGGAAGGGCAGACCCTGGCGATGATCTTCGAGAAATCGTCGACGCGCACGCGCGTCTCCTTCGAGGTGGGGATGTTCCAGATGGGAGGGCACGCGCTGTTCCTCTCCTCGCGCGACATTCAGATCGGGCGCGGCGAGCCGATCACCGACACCGCGCAGGTGCTGTCGCGCTACGTCAACGGCATCATGGCCCGCACGTTCGCGCATAAGACCGTCACCGACCTCGCGCTCTACGCCAGCGTCCCGGTCGTCAACGGCCTCACCGATCTCTCGCATCCCTGCCAGGCCATGACGGACTACTTCACGGCGTGGGAAAAATTCGGCGGCGACCTGAAGGGCCGCAAGATCGCCTACGTCGGCGACGGCAACAACATGGCCCACTCGCTGATGTTCGGCGCGCCGAAGGTCGGCATGGACATCGCCATCGCCTGCCCGGCCGGCTACATGCCGGATCCGGCGATCGTCGCCCAGGCGGGCGATGACGCGAAGGCCGCCGGCACGAAGATGCTGATCACGATGTCGATCGACGAAGCGGTGCAGGGCGCGGACATCGTCGAGACCGACGTCTGGGCGTCGATGGGACAGGAAGAGGAAGCCGAAAAACGGAAGCGCGATTTCCAGGGATGGATCGTCGATCCGCGGCTGATGTCGCAGGCGAAAGGCGACGCGATCTTCATGCACTGCCTGCCGGCGCATCGCGGCGAAGAGGTTGCATCGGAAGTGATCGATGGACCGCAATCCGTGATTTTCGATGAAGCCGAGAACCGGCTGCACGTACAGAAAGCGATTCTGTATTCGCTCATGAAGCAATGACCGACGCCCGCACGCGCCACGGCCGCGGCCTCGCCATCGTCATCCTGCTGGCAGTGATCTTCTTCGTGCTGCTGGCGCTGATCGTCGTGCGGGCGGGGAAGAACGAGCCGAAGGAAGTGCAGGTCAGCGAGACGCTGACCGTGCTGCCGGCGCGCATCCGCATCCGCACGGAGCCGAATGCCCGCGCCGCGGTGGTAGCGCAGGCGAAGAGCGGCGACCGCCTGACGCTGCTCGAAGACCGCGGGGCGTGGGTGCGCGTGGAGACGGGCGAGAAGCTCTCCGGGTGGGCCGAGCGCGCGTACCTCGAGCGCACCATCGAGCAGCAGCGCCGCCTCGAGCGCTACAAAGCGATCCGCCGCCTGCCGCCGCTGAAAGGCGAAGCCGGCGAGCGCACGCCGCTCTACGCGGGCCCCGGCATCTTCTACCCTCTGCTCGGCGAGCTGCCGCGCAGCAGCAACGTGGTCGTGTTCACGCGCGATCACGATTTCTACGCGATCGATCACGACGGCTCGGTGGCGTACGCGAGCGTGGATGCGATCGACGTCAGCTCGACGGGAACGCGGCAGCTGGAGGTGGCGAGCGGGGAGAGCGCTGCAACGGATACGACGAATACGACAGATACGACGACGATGACGAATACGACGGCGGTGACGGAGACGACTGCGACTGAACCGCTGCCCGTTCCGCCCACCCCGGCGCCCGCCCCTTCGGAGCCGTCAGGTGGCGTTTACGCGGCGGTTCCGCCGGGGGGGACGCAGCCGGAGGAGGTCGATCGGGTGATTCCCGCGTATCCCTCGGCGGCGCGTCGCGCGGGCATCGGGGGACCGGTGGTCGTGCGCGGCATCGTCCGCAAAGACGGCACGATCGACAACGTCGAGATCATCCGCGATCTCCCGTACGGCCTCGGCGAATCCGCGCGCCGCGCGGTCTCGCGCTGGCGCTTCCGCCCCGCCACGTTCGCCGGCGAGCCGATCGATGTGTATTACACGGTGACGGTGAATTTCAGATTGCGTTGAGCTGTTGATCACCGCGTCCATGTCCCGGTTCACGTTCCCCGACGCCCCAGGCGATCTCATCGGCGCACACATCTCCACGCAGGGCGGCCTGCACACGGCGTTCGAGCGCGCGGAGGCGATCAACGCCTCGGCCGCGGCGATCTTCTCGAAGAACGGGAATCAGTGGAAGGGAAAGACGTTGACCGATGACGACTGCGCGCTCTTCGCCTCCAAGCGCAGCGTGCGGCCGATGCTCACGCACGCGTCCTATCTCATCAACCTCGCTACGACGAACGAGGAGTTTCACCGCAAGTCGATCGCGGCGATGATCGACGAGCTCGATCGCGCGGAACGGCTCGGCATTCATGCGGTCGTGCTGCATCCCGGCGCGCACATGGGCGCGGGCGCGGATGCGGCCATCGATCAGATCGCGCGCTCGTTCGATCAGATTCACGCCGCGATTCCGAATCATCGCGTCGTCACGCTGCTCGAAACGTCGGCCGGCCAGGGCTCCTGCGTCGGCTGCACATTCGAAGAGCTCGGGAAAATGATCGCCGCGATCGACGACAAGCAGCGCGTCGGCATCTGCTTCGACACCTGCCACGTCTTCGCCGCCGGCTACGCGATCAACACGCGCGACGGCTACGCGCGCACGATCGACGAGATGGAGAAGCACGTCGGCCTCGACAACGTCGGCGCGTTTCACCTCAACGACTCGAAGCGTCCCCTCGGCTCGCGCGTCGATCGCCACCAGCACATCGGCAAGGGCGAGATCGGCCTCGAAGCATTTCGCCTGCTCCTGAACGATCCGCGCTTCACGCGCATCCCGAAAGTGATCGAGACGCCGAAGACGATCGAGACCCTGAGCGACCGCCGCAACTTGCGCGTGCTGCGCGGTTTGATAGAGTCCGCCGCGCATGAGCGAACGCATCGCGCCCCCCGCCTCCGGCACCCGCATCGGCTACGAGAACAACCAGCTCGTCGTGCCCGATGACCCGATCATCCCGTACATCGAAGGTGACGGCACCGGGCCGGACATCTGGCGCGCGACGCAATACGTGATCGACGGCGCCGTCGAGAAAGTCTACGGCGGCAAGCGCAAGATCGCGTGGCACGAGGTCTTCGCGGGCGACAAGGCCTTTCAGCAGTTCGGCGAGTATCTGCCGCAGGAGACGCTCGATCAGCTGCAGCACTACCGCGTCTCGATCAAAGGCCCGCTCTCCACGCCCGTCGGCGGCGGCATCCGCTCCCTGAACGTCACGCTGCGCCAGGTGCTCGACCTCTACGCGTGCGTGCGCCCGGTGCGCTACTTCGACGGCGTGCCCTCGCCGGTGCGCGAGCCGCAGAAGGTGAACATGGTCATCTTCCGCGAGAACACGGAAGACGTGTACGCGGGCATCGAATGGCCGGCCGGCTCCGAGGGAGCGAACGCGGTGATCGACTTCCTCAACACGATGGAGCGCCGCGCGTCGGCGAAGATCCGCGACGCGTCGGCGATCGGCA
>DATFHJ010000337.1:0-30639 GCA_035248585.1 Thermoanaerobaculia bacterium | reverse complement strand
TCGGCCACGACGTCCGCGAGTTCCGCGAGTTCTCCTACCCCTGGTCCCGCGAGAGCACTCTGATCATGCATTCGGACGGAGTCACGACGCGCTGGGACCTCGATAAATATCCCGGACTTTTGACGCACGACCCGGCCTTGATCGCCGGCGTGCTGTGGAAAGATCATCGCCGCCAGAACGACGACTCCACGATCGTCGTCGCCCGCACACCATGAGACCCGAAGCCGCCTACCCGCTGTTCTCCGTTCCCATCCAGTCCGAGGAAGACGTCGTGCTGGCGAGACAGCGCGCGCGGCAGGTGGCGGCCGCGCTGGCGTTCGAGCCTCAGGATCAGATCCGCATCGCGACGGCGGTCTCGGAGATCGCCCGGAACGCGTTCTCGTACGCGGGCGGCGGCATCATCGACTTCCGCGTCGAGGGCAACAGCGCGCCGCAACTGCTGATGATCGTCGTGCGCGACCGCGGCCCCGGCATTCCCAACCTCGACGAGATCCTCGGCGGCCGTTACCAGTCGCACACCGGCATGGGCCTCGGCATCGTCGGCGCGCACCGGCTGCTCGATCGCGTCGACATCGAGACCTCGCCCGCCGGCACGACCGTTTCGCTCAAGAAACTCCTCCCGGGCCGCGCTCCCCTCTTCACCGGCCCGCAGCTCCAGTCGGTCGCCGGCACGCTGCTGCACGACCGGCGGCGCACGCCGATGGAAGAGATTCGCCAGCAGAACCTCGATCTCGTGACCGCGCTTGCCGATCTGCGCAAGCGGCAGGAAGAGATCGAGATCGTCAACCGCGAGCTCGAGGACACGAATCGCGGCGTCGTCGCGCTGTACGCGGAGCTCAACGAGAAGGCCGAGCACCTGCAGCGCGCCGACGAGATGAAGACGAAGTTCCTCTCGAACATGACCCACGAGTTCCGCACGCCGCTGAACTCGATGCTCGCGCTCTCGCAGCTGTTGCTCGATGAGCTGGACGGCCCGCTCGCGGATGAGCAGCGGAAACAGGTCGGCTTCATTCGCAAGGCGGCCGAGGATCTCTCGGAGCTCGTCAACGACCTGCTCGATATCGCAAAAATCGAAGCCGGCAAGACCACGGTGCGCCCGAAAGAGTTTTCGATCACCGACCTGTTCAGCGCACTGCGCGGCATGCTGCGCCCGCTGCTGATCAACCGCTCGCTCTCGCTCGTCTTCGAGGAGCCCGCCGACGCTCCCCCGCTGTTCACCGACGAGGCGAAGGTCTCGCAGATCCTGCGCAACTTCATCTCCAACGCGCTGAAATTCACCGAGCGCGGCGAAGTCCGGGTGAGCGCGCGCGTCGACAGCGCGCTCGACGTCATCGAGTTCAGCGTCGCCGACACCGGCATCGGCATCGCCGCCGAGGATCAAGACATGATCTTCCGCGAGTTCGGACAGGTCGACCATCCGCTGCAGCATCACGCGAAGGGCACGGGTCTCGGCCTGCCGCTCACGGCCAAGCTCGTCGAGCTGCTCGGAGGCAAAGTGACGCTCGAGAGCACGCTCGGCGTCGGCTCGACGTTCCGCGCGCGCATTCCCCGTCTCTACATCCGTCCGACCGCGCCGCTGCCCGAGCTGCAGGCCGCGCCGGACGATCCGCGCACTCCGGTCCTGTTCGTCGACGATCACGTCGAGACGCTCATGCTTTACGAAAAGTATTTGCAGGGCACGCAGTTCCGGGCCATGCCCGCGCGCAATCTCCGCGAGGCACGCCACGGCGTGACGCTGCGGCCGAAAGCGATCGTGCTCGACATCCTCCTCGTCGGCGACGACACCTGGACGTTCCTCACGGAGCTCAAGCGCGACGCGGCCACGCGAAATACGCCCGTCATCGTCGCCACCCAGGTCGAGGATCAACACAAGGCCATCGCCCTCGGCGCCAGCGCGTACTCCGTGAAGCCGGTCTCCCGGGAGTGGCTGGTGCGCACGCTGTCCGACCTCACCACCCATTGGAAGATCCTGCTGATCGACGACGACGAAGCCTCGCGCTACGTGCTCGCGCGCGCCCTCGGCGAGCTGCAGTGCTCGGTGATGGAGGCCGGGACCGGAACCGAAGGCCTGCTGAGCGCGCGGAGCCGGCTGCCCGATCTCATCTTCCTCGACCTCAACCTGCCGGAAATGAGCGGAGTGGAAGTGCTGCAGCGCCTCAAGAGCGACGCCGCGACCGCCAGGGTGCCGGTGATCATCTACACCTCCCGGCAGATCGACGACGTGCTGAGTCGCGAGCTTCGGGGGATGGCTTCGGTCGTGCTTTCGAAACAACACTATGATCGCGATGCGGTCATCACTGCCGTGAAGCAGCTGCTTCCCGTGAGAGCCGCATGAGCGAGCCGATCGAAATCTCCGCAACGATTCTCAACGTCGATGACAACGAGGCCAGTCTCTACGTCAAGACGCGAGTGCTCCGCCGCGCGGGATTTCAGGTCATCGAGGCGGATCGCGGCAGCCGCGTGCTGCCCCTCGTGGCCACGCACCAGCCCGACCTCGTCCTCCTCGACGTGAACCTCGGCGACTCCAGCGGGTACGACGTCTGCCGCGCCATCAAGAGCGATCCCAACTACGCGTCGACCATCGTCGTCCAGATCTCCGCGTCCTTCATCGATCGCGCCGATCGCATGAAGGGATTCGAGGCCGGCGCCGATTCGTACTTCACCGAGCCGATGGAGCCGGACGAGCTCGTGGCCAACGTCAACGCCCTGCTCCGCCTGCGCAAAATGGAGCGCGAGCTGCGCCGCAGCTCCATCGAGTGGCAGAAGACGTTCGACGCCGTTCATGACGGCGTGGCGATCGTCGAGGAGACCGGCACCATCCGCCGCTGCAATCCCGCCTTCGTCGCGCTCACCGGCGCCGCGAGCGCCGGCGATTCGATCGGCGAGATCCTGTTTCTGGAGAGACCGGCCGCACTGCGTGAGATGCTTGCCGAAGCCGCGGAGACGCGCCGCGGAACGTCGATGGATCTGCAGCTCCGCGAGCACTCGCTGCGTCTTTCCGCCGACCCCGTGCTCGATCCGTTCGGCCAGGTCACGCACTTCGCCTGCATCCTCAGCGACGTCACGGCCGAGCGCGAGGTCGCGGAGCTCAACGACCGCCTGCAAAAAACGATCGAGAACCTGAAGCGCGCCAAGGAAGCCGCGGACGCCGCGAGCCGCGCCAAGGACGATTTTCTGGCCACCGTCTCTCACGAGCTGCGAACGCCGATGACGTCGATCATCGGCTGGGCGCAGATGATGATGCTGTTCGGCCGCGATCAGGCCAGCACGGGCGAGGCCGCGCAGGCGATTCTCAGCGCGGCCAAGGCCCAGTCCCAGCTCGTCGAAGACCTGCTCGACCTCTCGCGCATCACCACCGGAAAACTTCGTCTCGCGCCGGAGTCCGTCGATCTGAGCGAAGTCGTCGAGGCGGCGATCCAGACCATCGTTCCGGCCGCCGTCGCGAAACGAATCGAGATCCGGCGGCACATGCAGCCAGCCAATGTCTTCGGCGACCGCAACCGCCTGCAGCAGGTCATGTGGAACCTCATCTCGAATGCCGTGAAATTCACGCCCGACGAGGGCGCGATCGAGATCACGCTGGAAACGAAGGGGCCGCGCGCGATCGTCTCCGTGCGCGATACCGGCCAGGGCATCGAGCCCGAGTTCCTGCCGGCCGTGTTCGATCGATTCTCGCAAGCCGCGCACGTGAAAGGCCGCGCCGTCGGCGGCCTCGGCCTCGGCCTGGCGATCGTGCGGCACATCGTCGAGCTGCACGGCGGCGACGTCACGGCGGAGAGCGAGGGAAAAGGAAAAGGCGCGACGTTCCGCTTCATGCTCCCGATCGCGACCACGCACCAGGCCGCGGCCTCTCCTCAGGCCGTGCTGCCGAACCTCGACGGACGGCGGATTCTCGTCGTCGATGACACCCGCGACGCGCTGGACATGTTCGTCTCCTTCCTCCGCGCCGCGGGCGCGACGGTCTTCCCGGCCATGTCGATGCAGGAAGCCCTCTCCGTCTGCGAGCGCGAGGAAATCGACGCCGTCGTCACCGACCTCGCCATGCCCGGCGGCGACGGCATCGACCTGATCGGCACCTTGCGCAGCCAGCAGCGACGCACCCCCTACTCCGTCGTCGCGATGACGGCACTCGGATCCTCGATGCGCGAAGCCTCACTCAAAGCCGGCGCGGATGCATTCCTCGAGAAACCGATCGAGCCATCGGATCTCGTCCGGTTGCTCGCGGGGCTGTGAGTGTTCGGAACGCCGCCGTCTCGGCGGCTGGCACGGCGGCGTCCTCGCCGCCGGTCGAAGAACGCAGGCGGGACGCCTGCGGGCCAGCCGGCGAGGACGCCGGCGTTCCGAAAGCCGTTAACATCCCACGCGTGACTCTCCCCGACCAGCTGCGCAAAATCCTCGAGCAAACCGCGACGCTGCTGACCGAGGCCGACAACATCGGCCTCTGGGTAAAGTCCGACGACAGCAGCGACAATCGCAACAAGCGCCGCCTGCTCCGCGAGGCGGATTGGAAGTCGTCGGAAGGCGTGCGTGCACTCGAGGCGGCGGGCGTGGAGCTGCCCGGTCTCCTGGAGGACTTCCGCGAGCTGATGCACTTTCTCGAGCCTCTTCCCGACGATGTGACGGACTGGATGGGCGCGAATCCGCAGCTCGATTTGAAAGTCCGCAAGGCGCTGGACATGATCGAGCGCCTCGGCGCTAAACTGCCGCCCTCTTGAAACGGACCCTCCTCCTCGGCATCGCCGGCGGCCTGCTCATCGCCCTCCTGAAATTCATCGAGTACAAACACTTCGTCCACACCTACCCCACCGAACTGTACGGAGGCCTGATCGCCGCGATCTTCACCGCCGTCGGCATCTACTTCGGCATCAAGTGGACGCGGGTGAAAGAAGTCGAAGTGGTGGTGGTGAAGGAAGTGCGCGTCCCGGCGGGCGGGCCGTTCGTGCTGAACGCGGCGAAGCTGAAGGAGCTCGGGATCACCCAGCGGGAGCACGAGATCCTCGGCCTCATCGCCGAGGGGCTCAGCAACCGCGAGATCGGCGAGCGGATCTTCGTCTCCGAGAACACCGTCAAGACCCACAGCTCGCGCCTTTTCGACAAGCTGGGCGTGAGCCGGCGCGTGCAGGCCGTGCAAAAGGGAAAAGAACTCGGCCTGATCCCGTAAACGTTTACATCGCGGGGAATTTCCGTCCGCTTTTGGAATCAAATTGTCTGGAATGGCGGACGTTTTAAATTGTTATTTCGAGTCCATGCAAAATGCAAAAGTCCTTATCGTGGAGGATGATGCGAACCTTTCCCACATGCTGACGCGCCGGCTCGAGCGGGAGGGCTATTCGGTCGGGCCCGCCTTGACGATCGCGGCCGCACGGGAGTTGCTGAACGAGCGCTGGGACTTGGTCCTGCTCGATCGGCAACTGCCGGACGGCGACGGCATCGATTTGTGCCGCGAGCTGCGCGCCGCCGATCCGCACGTCTACATCCTGATGCTCTCCGGCTTCTCGTCCGAGGCCGCGCGGATCGAGGGATTCGAGAGCGGAGCGGACGACTACGTCGCGAAGCCGGCCGCGCTCGACGAGCTGATGGCGCGCGTCCGCGCCGGCCTGCGCATCGTCTCGCTGCAGCGGCGTCTGCTGGAGCTGTCGCAGACAGACTCCCTGACCTCCCTCCCGAACCGCCGCGCCTTCGACGCCCGCTTCGGAAACGCCTTCGAGCAGGCGCGCCGCTACCAGCGCCCGCTCTCGCTGGCGCTGCTCGACGTCGATCACTTCAAGGCGATCAACGACACCCACGGCCACGACGCCGGCGACACGGTCCTGCGCGGCGTAGCGAAGATCCTCGAAAAGGGAACGCGGCAGGCGGACTTCGCGGCCCGGGTCGGTGGCGAAGAGTTCGCCGTCCTGCTGCCGGAAACGGCGCTCTTCGACGCCCTGCAGTTCGGCGAGAAACTGCGCGCCGCTGTCGCCTCGTCCCCCGTCCACGGCCACGGAATCACCGTCAGCGTCGGCGTCGCGAACGTGCCGTATTCGAAAGCCGCCAGCCCCGCGGAGTTCTTCCGCATGGCCGATGAAGCGCTCTATCGAGCCAAGAGACGCGGCCGCAACCGCGTGGAAGCCGAACAGCGGCGGCAGCGCCGCGAGAGCGGCGCGTTGGGCGAGCAGATCGCGGCACCGTCCGCCGGTTAGACGAGCGTGGCGTCTTCCGGACGCCATCCTCCCAGCACCATCGGAAGCGGCGTCAATTCGCGGCGCAGCGGATCGAGCGCGAGACCCAGTGCCTCGAGCGTGAACGCTCCGAGCAGCTGGCTGTCGTTTTCTTCGCCGAAAATTACATCTGCGCCGCCGGCACGATCGCCGTACCGGAAAAACGCCATCCCTTTTTCGCGCTGAATCCGCGCCCCGTTGGCGAGACGAAATTCCTGCTTCGCGTACGGCTTGATTCCAAGCTCCGCGAGCAGCTTCCGCGGGACCACGGAGTAGATCGCGCCGGAGTCGATGAGAAACTCAACCGGCTTGGTGACGTCGGGATCGGAGGGATTTCCGACTTCGATCGTGAGTACGGTCAAGCCCATGACGCCGAGTATCTCACGGCCGGTGGCTGCGCTCCATGCGCCGCAGAAACACCACCCCGTCCACGATGCGCGTCCAGTCGGCGCGCATTTCCAGGTGCCCGAGGAGCCGCGCGGTCAGCGGACGCTTCAGCCACCGCGGGGCGGTGCGGAAATCGACGAATGCGTTCGTGAGGCCGGTACGATGGAAGAGGTCTTCCAGCGAGCCGGGGCTCGGCTTCGGCAGCGGCTGTGCGTTTTTCGCGAACACGCTAGCGGCTTCGCCTTCGTACGCTGTGAACGCGAGCGAATAGAGCCGCGTGCCGAGCGCGCGGCGCGCGACCTCCCCCATCGGTACGTTCACGGCGTACAGGCGCTTCGCTTTCGGCTCATCGGTCTGGATCGTGTCGATGCGGCGCGCGTTGTGGAACGTGGCCGCCCAGACGATGATCTTGCGGTTCGGATAGCGCTCCTTCGCGAGCCAGACGAGGTTCTCTCCCATCTGCCGGTCGCGCATGGCGAAGACGGCGGGATCGCCGGCGAGATTCGTCGCATTCGAGCGCCACGTCTGCTGCGCCGTCACGCGCAGACTGGCCAGGAACTGCCGCCAGAACGCGCCCGACCACGGCTGCGTCGCGGGCGTCTTGTCGCGCGCGGCGATCGCCGCTCGCCAGCGCTCGAGGATCCGCACGAACGCCGCCTGCTCCTCGGCCGACGGCATGACCGCGTTCTCCTCCTCCCACGTTCCATCGCTGAGCTTGCGGAGGACAGGCACGACTCGACTCCACTCATCGCCCGTCGCAAAGGCCTGCAAATCGCCAGGGAGAAAATCGGTCGACGCCGATCCCGTGAGCTGACAATCGACGCCGGCCAGCTCCAGCGGCCGGTCGCTCTTCGCACGCGCGTTGATGTACGCGATCAGCGGCTGCACTTCGCGGCTGGCGGACCAGATGCGGAACACGCCGCGCCCGAACGCGTCCTCATCTCCCTGGCGAAGGAGGTCCCACGCTTTCGCGCAGTCGTACATCCCCGACTCGAACGCGAGCACGTCGAATCCCAGCTCTTCGTGCAGGAAGCGGATCAGCCGCGTTTTCGCGAGGAACGTCGACCCGTCGCCGTGAGTCTGCTCGCCGAGCATCACGACGCGAGCGTTCGCGAGCGCCGCGCGCAGCGGTTCGAGGTCTTTGAGATCAGCATGATCGGAAAGCCACGCCACGCGCGGATCCGCGCTGAGCGTCGCCGCGATCAGGCAGGCGGCGAGAATCTCAAAACACGTAGCGCGGACTCGCATGGACGGTCAGCAGCGCTTCATTCAATGCAGGTCCCGGCTGCACTTTGAAGTGATAGTTGACTTTGAGCCGCAGCTCGCTCGAGCCGGACGATGCGGCCAGCGCGGGCGGGAGCTCGACGATCGTGACGGTCACCGGGATCTCGCCCGCGTGCTCTTCCACGATCTCGCGGATCTTCTGCACCGTCGCGTCGCTCATCCGCGGGTACGGCACTTCGAGCGAGATCTCTTTCACCTTCCGCTCGCGGATGCCGTCGAGTGGCACGATCTCCAGCGCGGAGAGCTCCGGCGTGACCGGCGACTCGTGGAAGGCCGCGGCGTGCGCGGCGAAGCTCGGCACCTCCGCCGCGCTGTCCTCGGCAATCGCCTCAACGGCCGCATTGAACGCGTCGTCCTCGGGGACAGCGGCGCCGGACGCCGCCGGGCCAGCCGGCGAGGACGCCGGCGTTCCGAATAGCGCGAAGTTGTTTTCCCGGTCCCCGTACTTTTCGCGCTCGATCTCCTTCGGATCGCGATCGTCTTCCAGATCGTCGATGCTGACGTCGTACGCGGAGATGCGCGCTTCCGGATGCCCGCCGTATTCGTCGTAGATCTGCTGCGCGGCCTGTTCGGCCGACTGCAGCGACGCGCTCCGTCCCGCCTGCTGCCCGCCCGTGTCCTTCACCGTCGCCGTGACCAGCACCGCCACGCCGTTGTCGAGCCAGCGGTTGTATTTCGCGAAGAGGTCGGAGAAGACGACCACCTCGACCGATCCGAACTGATCGTCGAGGAAGAACTTCGCCATCATCTTCCCCTCGTTCGGACCCTTCTTGATCTTCGAGCGCTTGATCTGCGAGACGATCCCGCCGATGTTCACCACCTCGTCGACGTGGCGGTAGAGCGTCTCCGTGTTCGTGTTCGCGAATTGCTTCAGATCGAGCGTGTATTTGTTGAGCGGATGTCCGGTGATGTAGAAGCCGAGCGTTTCTTTTTCGAACTTCAGCTTCTCGTCTTCGGGCCACTCGGCGTCTTTTTGTGGAGCGGCGGGCTTCAGCCCGCCGGAGGCCGGCAGGCTGAAGCCTGCCGCTCCACCGAAGAGCGAATGCTGCCCCCGCTCCTTCTCATCCTTCACCCGCTGCGCCGAATCGGCGGTCGATTCGAGCTGATCGAACAGCGCCTTGCGCGACCTGCCGAGAAAATCGAACGAGCCCGACTTGATCAGCGCCTCGAGCACCTTCTTGTTGCACGCGCGCAGATCGACTTCCTCGCAGAACTGCAGGAGAGTGGTGTAGCGGCCGATGCGCTGCCGCGCTTCGAGCACGCTCTCCACCGCGCTCTCGCCGACGCCTTTCACCGCGCCGAGTCCGAAGCGGATGTTGGAGCCGACGACCGTGAAGAACATGTTCGATTCGTTCACATCCGGCGGCAGCACCTCGATGCCCATCGACTTCGCTTCCTGGATGAACTTCACCACGGCGTCGGTGCGGTCCATCTCCGACGACAGGAGCGCGGCCATGAAGTGGCGCGGGTAGTACACCTTCAGCCACGCCGTCTGATACGCGACGAGCGCATAGGCCACCGAGTGCGATTTGTTGAAGCCGTAGCGCGCGAACGGCTCGATGTAGTCGAAGATCTCGTTCGACTTTTTCTTCTCATAGCCGTTCGCGACCGCGCCGCCGACGAACTTGTCGCGCTCCTTGGCCATGATCGCGGCGTCTTTCTTGCCCATCGCCTTGCGCAGCAGGTCCGCCTGGCCGAGGGAGTAGCCGGCCACCCGCTGCGCGATCTGCATAACCTGCTCCTGATAGACGATGACGCCGTACGTCTCCTCGAGAATCTCCTTCATCGCCGGCACGAGATACTTCGCCTTCGAAGTCCCGTTCTTGCGCTTCACGTACTCGTCGACCATGCCGACGTCGAGCGCGCCGGGGCGATAGAGCGCGTTGAGCGCGGCCAGGTCGTCGAAGCGCGTCGGCCGGGATTTGCGCAGGAGGTCGACCATGCCGCCCGACTCGAACTGGAACACGCCCTTCGCGCGGCCTTCCTGAAACAGCCGGAAGACGTCGGGGTCATCGAGCGGGATGGCGTCGATGTCGATGTCCACGCCGTCGACCGACTTCGCCGACTTCACCGCGTCGTCGATCACCGTCAGCGTCCGCAGGCCGAGGAAGTCCATCTTCACGAGACCCATCTTCTCGACCACGCGCATGTCGAACTGCGTCACGATCTCATCGCGGTTCGTGCGGTAGAGCGGCACGTAGTTCGTGACCGGCTCCGGCGTGATCACGACACCGGCGGCGTGCATGCCGGCGTGGCGCGAGAGGCCTTCCAGCTTCTCGCCGATCTCGATGATCTTCTTCACTTCCTCGTCGTTCTTGATCGCGTCGGCGAGCTGCGGCGAGTCCTTCTTCGCGTCGGTGAGCGTGACGCCGGGGCCGCCCGGAATCATCTTCGCGATCTTGTCGACGAAGCCGTACTGCTGGCCGAGGACGCGGCCCACGTCGCGGACGACCGACTTCGCGGCCATCGTTCCGAACGTGATGATCTGGGCGACGTTCTCTTCGCCGTATTTCTTGCGGACGTAGTTGATCACTTCGCCGCGGCGGTTCATGCAGAAGTCGAGATCGATGTCGGGCAGCGAGATGCGCTCCGGATTGAGGAAGCGCTCGAAGAGCAGGTCGTAGTCGAGCGGATCGACGTTCGTGATGCCGAGCGAATACGCCACCAGCGAGCCCGCCGCGGAGCCGCGGCCCGGGCCGACCGGGATGCCGTGGTCTTTCGCGTACTTGATGAAGTCCCAGACCACGAGGAAGTAGCCGGGGAACTGCATGTTCTTGATGATGTCGATCTCGGTCTCGAGGCGGTCCCAATACTGCTGCGGCTCGTGCGCGCGCTTCCGCTCCGCGAGCCGTTTCTTCAATCCTTCGCGCGAGACGTGCTCGAAGTAGCTGGCGATGTCGTACTGCGGCGGCACCGGGAACTTCGGCAGATGGTTCCCCTCGTGCGCGAGCGAGACGTTGATCCGCTCGGCGATGCGCATCGTGTTGTCCGCGGCCTCGGGGTACTGCGAGAACACGCGCCGCATCTCCTCGGGACCCTTGACGTAGAAGTCGTCGGAGTAGAACTTCATCCGCTTCTCGTCGCCGAGAGTCTTGCCCGTGCCGATGCAGAGCAGCACTTCGTGGGCGAACGCGTCGGTCTTGTCGAGGTAGTGCGAGTCGTTCGTGCCGACGAGCTGCAGCCCGACCTCCTCGCCGAGGCGCGCCATCAGCGGGACGATCTTCTGCTGGTCGGGAATGCCGTGGTCCTGGATCTCCAGGAAAAAGTTGTCGGCGCCGAGGATCTCTTTGTACTGCAGAGCGGCGTCTTTCGCTTTCTGATAGTTGCCGGCCGCGAGCGCCTGAGACACTTCGCCCTTCAGACACGACGACAGGACGATCAATCCTTCGCTGTGGGCCTTGAGCAGTTCCTTGTCGATGCGCGGCTTGTAATAGAAGCCCTCCGTGTACCCGGCGCTGACGAGCTTCACGAGGTTCTTGTACCCGGTGTCGTTCGCGGCCAGGACGATGAGGTGATTGTTCGACCCCGCGTCGGCCTGCTGATCCTCGACCGAGGTCTTGTCCGTGCGCGAGCCGTACGCGACGTACATCTCGCAGCCGATGATCGGCTTCACGCCCACGCCTTTCATCGCGTTGTAGAACTCGACCGCGCCGAACATGTTGCCGTGGTCCGTGATCGCGCAGGCCGGCATGCCGAGCTGGGACACGCGCTTCGCGAGATCCTCGGGCCGGCTGGCGCCGTCGAGGAGGGAGTATTCGGTGTGGAGATGGAGGTGAACGAAGGACATGTGCGCCGCGCCTAGTGTGTAGGCGCGGCGCTGGGGTTTGGCACATGGATCGTTGCACTCTCAGAGAGGCGGCCGTCAAGTTTCTACGATGGGTGGAACGCCGGCGTTCCCAATCAGTACCACGCCGCGGCGGTGGCGACGTTGTTGGTCAGCGTCTGCAGGTTGTTCGCGCGCGTGTAGGTGCTGGTGAAGGGGAACGGGGGCGCGGAGCACGACACGCCGTAGGGACCCATGACGAAGCCCAGGTAGTTTTGGGTCAGGGGCGTGGAGTACACGCCGGCCTGAAAGGAGCCTGCGCATGCGCTGTCGTAGGCCATGATGTCCCGGGGGCCGTTGGCCCTGCAGTAGCCGTAGTTGCAAGCGGTGTCGGTCCACCGATTGTCCGTGATGCGATCGTGCCGCATGCCGAGGTTGTGGCCGATCTCGTGCGCCAGCGTGTACGAGGACGTCGCGTACGAGCCGACGACGACGTTGAACGCGTCCGCCTTGTTCAAGGACGTATTGACCGTGGGGGCGAGTCCGACCATCAGTCCACCCGTCACCGGCTGTCCGCTGGGGACGATGAACGTGACGATGTCGGCGTGGTACTGATTGCGAAGATTGGCCACCGTCGCGTCGGCTTTCAGCCAATTCAGTTCCGCGTTGAGATCGGTCCCCGGCCAGCGGTTCACGCAGACCGAGATGACCGTCGACGTGGCGATCGGCTGGAGGTTGAACGAAAAGGCCAGGTTCAGGTTCGACTGGAAGTTCGCCGCCTGCGAGGCCGCCGCGCCGGGCATGGCGCAGAGCAACGGCGAGTTCACCGCCAGCACGGTGATGTTCGGTACGGCGAGCGGGCCGAGATTCCACGACAGCGGCGCGAGTCTGAATCTGCCGTCGCCGCGCGCCGGCGCGGGCTCCTCCGGCCGGTCGAGCGCCGGATGCGCATCCGGCGGAGTGTCGGGCGCGATGGCCTGCGTCATGTCGATCTCTTCGATCACCACGACGTCCTGCGCGACCGACCGCACCTCGTAGACCCGCCGGCCGAGTTGCACCGTCCCCGACACCGCCGTGCCGCTGATCCCCATCGTCACCTGGCTCCAGGTTTCCGACGGCAGCACCTCGCCGAGTTGCCAGGTACCGTCGCCGAGCTGGTGAAACTTCGAGCCGTCGACCGTGACCGAGGCGTCGTCGAAGAGATTCTGAGTGACCGGCATCCCCGACGCGAGGGCGTCGGCGTTCAGCGTGAGGTAGCGGCGGCGGACCGTGTTCAGATCGATGGACAGGGCGGCCGGCTGCAGCGTCGCCGCAACGTCCGCGCGTACTTCGCAGAAGAGAGGATTCCGCGCTTCGGCAAATGCGGAGAGAGACAGGACAAGGCAAACGATGGCCGGGGCGATCTTCAGGGCGAGGTTCTTCGTGTTCATGAGCGTTCTCCTTTTCACGCCTGAAGATCGCTCCGGGGAGGGCAGGGCGTAAGGACGGATAAACGTACCGGACGTGCGCGCGCCACGCACGTCCGGTGATGCAGGTCACATTCGTGATGGTCGCCGTCAATCCGACATTCGCAGCGGCTCGAAGAAGAGGTGCAGGAAACAGGGCTGATTGAGCAGCTGCGCGAGCTTCTGCTTTCTCAGCTCGAGGTCATTGAACGTGCGATTGACCATCTCGCCCGCGGGATCCGGAACCGTGATGCCGGTCAGGAATCCGGAGAGCTGGCCCTGCTCGCTGATGTGCGTGAAGAACGTCGCCGTCTCGCCGCCGTGGCAGCCGTTGCACGTATTCAGCGAGAACTTGTGCCGCGTGTTCGGCGTGTTGATCCCCGGGCCGTTCCAGAACACATTGCCCGGCGGGAAGGGAATCGGCGAGATCGCGCCGAGGAACGGAGTGCCGATCGGGAACTCCGGATCGACGTCGTACGTGTCGTTGAGGATGTCCGCCGCGTTCTGGTTGATGAAGTCCGCAGTCACGGGCTGATTGTTCAGCGGGAAGTCGGGCGAGCGGACGACCGTCGTCTCGCGCAGATGCCCGACATCGGCGTCACCGCCGGCGAGATGGAACTCGCGCAGCTCCCAGTCCGGACTGATCACGAATTCGTTCGTCCGCAGCTGATTGAGCGACGACTGATTCGGAAACTGCGACGGATTCGTCCCCGCCTCCGTGAACTGCACCGTCAGCGCCTCGAGCGCGGCGTTGTACGCCGGTGAGCCGACCTGGTTGTTCTTCAGATCGAACCACGCCTGTCCCCACGCCTTGCGCGCCACGCAGCTCGGCTGCTGGATGCCGTACTCGAAGATCACCAGGAAGCGTTTCGGCGCGCAGGTGTTGGGATCCGTCAGCGCGAAGACCAGCCGCGCCTCGCCCGCGCTGCCGCCGCCATAGATCAGGTTCTGCGCCAGGTCTCCGCGATAGACGACCGCCACGAGACGGAACGGCGCCTTCGCCAGGTTCAGCGTGCCGTCGAGATTCTTCGGCCACGGATCGACGATCAGCGGCACCACGTTCGGCCGCGCCGGCACCTGGAGGTCATTGATCAGCGGCGAGACTTCCCACCGCTTCAGCCAGCGCCGCGTGAACGCCTCCGGCGTGATGCCGGTCATCGGCGTGTTGGCCATCTGCTCCATCACGTGCCCGAACGTCCACTTCCCCATCGGCGTACCGGCGTTCGTGCACGGATTGAACGTGCGCACCGGATCGTCGACCACGTTGGGATCGTTGATCACGAGCGACGCCGCCGGGTTGACGTCGGGCGGATCGACGGGCGGGAAGAGCGGGATCAGGTCGCCGGGGTCGAAGTCGACCATCACCGGGAAGTTGAGGTTGGGGATGTCGCGCGAGCGCAGCTCGACGTCGGCGAAGTTCGCGCGCGACGGATACGGCGGGATGTCGCGCAGGTCGCGGATCTTGCCCGGCTCGACGCGCTGCGCCGTGAACGTCGCCGCGAGCTGCCGGCCGACGAAAATCGGGATCGGCTTCGTCGCGCGCAGCAGGCGCTCGTTCGCCGCCGCGAGCTGCTTGGCGTCGATCCGGAGGTAGCCGCTGTGAATGCCGTCCTGCGCCTTGTCGTCCGGCGCATTGCCGTCATCGCGCAGCGTCGCCTTCCCGCGCTCAAGCTCCATCGTCAGCACGGTGGGAGCGGGCACGCCGCGCGCGAACTCGGCGAAGACGATCGCGTTTCCTTCGCCGGTCTCTTTCTCCAGCAGCCGCACCGCCACGCGCTGCGCCACCGGCGGGACCTCGCGCAGGTCGGGCTCGCGGTGGAGCAGGTTGACGATCGGCTTGATCGATTTCGTATCGAAGCGAGTGGGAATGGGTCTCTGCGCCGCACCCGCGGCCAGCGACACCACCAGCACGAAGACGAGAAAAGTCCGGGTCATACGTTCCTCCTTATGCATTCGCACAAAGAAGGAAGTTAGAACCCGCTCGCCGAAAGCTCCTGACGGTTAAGTGACGCTTTCGTGACCCGCTCCAGAACCTCCACCGCCTTCTCCAACTGCTCGTCCCTTCCCGCGCGAATGCCCTTCAGCGTCGGCGTCACCGGTACGTTCGGCGCGATGCCCGCGCCGTGGTGGCGGGAGCCGTCGTGCTTGAGGACCTTCATGCCGGTGAAGACCGTGCGGTAGCCGCCCGGCAGCTCGACGATGTTGATGTTGCCGTTCGTGCCGGCGGTGGTCTCGCCGACGATCGTGCCGAGGCGGTAGGCCTCGACGATGCCCATCCAGGACTCGGCATAGCTGATGGCGCGGGCGTCGGTGAGGAAGACGATGTTCTTCGGCAGGCGCGGTGGCAGCGGCGTCAGCTCCCAGCGGCCGTTCGTGTCCCACTCCCATCCCTCGCGGTTCGGGCGGCGGATGATGGGAGTGTTCCAGCGTGCCGACTGGGTTGGCCCGTCGATCAAGTGCCGGAGCGGCTCGATGCCCACGCGCGGATAGCCGCGCAGGTCGAACACGATGCCGCGCGCGGCGGCGAGCTTCTCGAGCGACGCGTTGAAATCGCCGTCGGTGATCCGTTCGAGATCGACGTACCAGAGGCCCGGCTTCAGCTCCGCGATCTTCTCCGGCCGTTTCTCGCGCGGCGGCTCCTTCGCGATCGTGCGAGGCAGCGTCACGACGCGCGTCCCGATGGTCAGCGCGGCGGGCGCCGTCCCGGTCGTCAACTCGTACAGCGCCCTCCACCGCCGCCACTGCGGCGTCGCTCCGGAGATCAGCGCCTCCGCTTCGGCCAGCGCCCTGAGCACCGGTTTGCCGTCGATCGCCGTGACCTCGTCGCCGATACTCACGCCGCTCGCGGACGGATCGACGGCCGTGATCACCAGCGCGTCGCCGATCGCGCGCCAGCGCAGCGGAAGCGTCGTCAGTGTCGTCGTCGACTCGTGCGTCACCCGGCCATGGCCATCGTCAATGGCGGCCATCATGCGCAGCAAGGTGCGGTGGAACGCCGCTTCGTCGCGGTCGCTCGCGGCCGCGCGCAGCGCCGTTCGCAGTTCGGCGGGCCAGTCGACGTCGACGACGTCAAAGTACGGATAGAAGTGCTGGATCACGTTCCAGAGAATGACCACCGCGCCGATGCGCGTGCCGCGATCGTTCCCGCTGTACGTCGCCGGAGACACCGGCAGCGGCGCGCGCGTCGCGGCAGGCAGCGTGCGCGTGGCATCGGCGAAGACCGCCAGCGGAATCGAGGCGGTGACACCGCCGCCGAGGCTCATGCGGAACGGCTCCGGCGCCTGATCGACCGGGCGGCGGATCCGTTCGCTGCGATAGAACTGCCCGTCCTTCGGACCGAAGCCGTGATGTTCCCAGGCCACGATCGCCGTGGCGGACGCGCCGGAGGCGCGCGCCACACCATCGAAGCGGAGCGTCGGGGCGAGCGGCAGAAAAACGTCGCCGAGGCGCGTGGCCAGCTCCGCGGCGTCCTTCGCCCCTTCCACGTGCTCGGCGCCGTTGACCGCGACCGCATCCCAATCCGCGGCAGCCGCTTCGTCGCTCGGATGGAAGTGGCGCACGATGCCGTAGAGACGCGTGAACGCGATCAGGTTCTCGAGCCCGCGCGGTGTCAGCGCGCGCGCCGGAGCGGAGCGCTCCGGCGGTTTCGCGATGATCTCGAGCGTCACGTCGTCGAGCCACGCCGTTCCTTCGCCGCGCAGCAGCATCCCGACGTTCAGCGTCACCGCATCGCCGGCCACGTCGCCGGTGATCTCGTAGTACCTCCACTCCGCCGAGCGGATGGGGCGGTCCTGCATGTTGTCGAAGAAGCCCATCACCCGCGACGCGCGATCGACGCGCATCCAGAGTCCCGCGTTGCCCGCGGCCCCTTCGACGCGCACCGCGCCGCGCATGCGCACGCGCTTGCCGCGATAACGCGTCGCGTCGATCACCTGCATCACGTTGCCGAACGCATTCGCCGACGCCGGCCGCCCGCTCACCCGCACGCATTGCCGCCCCTGTGTCGGAGTCTCGGTGGAGAGAACGACCGGATAGCCGAGCGCCGCGGTCGGCGCGATCCACCCCGGCGGCACCTCACCCGGCACCCCGCTCTCGAAGTCGAGATTGACCGGCGCCTCGCTCGCGGCGAGGAGAAGAAGGAAAAGGAGTGCGATCGGGGGCATGGCGTTCTTAGGACGGAAGGACGATACCGCGGTTTCGCCGGCGACTCACAACAGCGGATCGAGCCCGCGAACGACGCCCACGAATTCCGACACGCGGCGGATGGCGAGCAGCGTACCGGCAATGTACGGCCCGGCGCCGGTCCCGCCGTCGTAGCGGAGCGTGAGCCGTTCGTCTTCGCGGCCGAAGTGGACTTCGACGCCGATCGTGTATCCCGGCACCCGCAACGAATGCACCTGCACGCCGCTGACGGTCGCTCCGCGGCTCTCGCGCGGTCCGATCGTTTGATCGAGCGGCACGGCGGGGCGCGAAGTGCCGGCCTGGCCGAGGCGCCAGGCGAGCTCGCGGGCGGTGCCGCTCGGCGCGTCGACCTTCGAGTCGTGCGCGTAGTCGATGATCTCCCACGCCGCGAAGTGCGGCGCGGCCTCGGCCGCGAAGCGTTGCAGCAGCGCCGCGGCGACGGCGAAGTTTCCCACCGCGATCACGCCCACGTTCTGCGCGCGCGCCGCCGCGTCGATGGCCGCGAAATCGTCATCGGTCAGACCCGAGCTGCCGACGACGACGTGCTTTCGCGCCGCGATCGCCTTCAGCACGTTCGTCTTCACACTCTCGGCGCTCGTGTAATCGACGTACACCACGGATGGCGTCGCCAGCGCCTCCTCCACCGAGCCGCTCACCATCACCCCTTCGATTTCCGTTCCCCGCGCGCCGCGCGCCGCGGCGGCGGCCAGTTGCAGATCTTCACTGCGGGCGATGGCGGCGGCGAGCGGACGTCCGACCCAGCCGGTAATGCCCGCGAGACAGACGGTCAGTTTCATATCAGTTCCGATCCAGGCTCCGCGGACCGCGGAGCAATGCACTCATCAACCTTCGAAGACGATCTGACTCGAGGCCTCCTTCTCCATCCTCTGAATCAGCTCCGCGTTCGCGCGCTCGACCGGCGACAGCGAGGCCTCGTCGAAGGCCGGGTCGGCGCGGTACCAGTCGAGGCTCTCGAAATAGCCGCGCAGCGCGGCGTCCTTGAACGGACGGCCGTGCCGCGCATAGATCTCGTTGCGCAACCGGCGCAGGTCCTCGGTGAACAAGCCGTCCAGCATCGACGTCGCCAGCGGCGCGCTGCTCAAGAGGTCGTGGAGCTCGCGCTCCCGCGCCGTGATGACCTTGACGTTGTTCTTCTGCACCGCCGTGAGCTGCTCGTCGCGGAACCGCTCGTTCGGCTGATACCAGCTGTATTGCGAAAACCAGTTCTGGAGCCAGAAGGTTTTGAACTCGCGTCCGCGCCGCGCATAGATCTCGTTGCGGAGGAAACGCAGCTCGTGCAGTCCCACGCCGGCGAGCATTTGCGGAGTGATCGGCTTCGCCATGTACGGACCGAGGTCGCCCGGCAGCAGGACCACCTTGCGCTGGCGCCGGATCGCGGACTCGATGACCTCCATGTTCTTCCGCTCCGTGGCGGTGAGCACCTTCGGGTCGTAGTCGCGGTCCGCGGCGTACCAGTAGCGCGCGTCGAAATACTGCTGCAGCGTCGGCGCGTCGTCGAAGACCCGGCCGTGGATCGCCTCGACCTCGGCGAGCAGCACGCGGAGCTCGGGACCGCTGTGCTCTCCGAGCTGCGCCTCCGACAGCGCGCGCGTTTTCCACCAGCGCATGTCCCCCGGCTCGACGTGCGCGTGCCGCAGCGCCTCGGCCTTCCGGATGACATCGAGGTTCGCGCGCTCGATTTCCGTCAGCATCGTGTTGTCGAAGCCGGGATCGGCCTTGTACCAGCCCTGCGCGCGCAGATAGCGATCGATGTCCCGATCGACTCCGAACACGCGCCCGTGCCGCCCGAAGATGATCCCGCGCATCAGCCGCAATTCATCGAGCGAGCGCCCCGCCACGCCGGCGTCGCTGAGGCGCTTCGTCGAATAGTCGAACGTCTCCCACGACGTTGCGGCGAGAAGAAAGAGCAGAGCGAGCGTGCGCACGCGCACAGGATAGTGGAGGACAGGTGGAGCGGCGGGCTTCAGCCCGCCGAAAGTTACCGGCGGGCTGAAGCCCGCCGCTCCACTTTGCGAGATCAGAACACGTCGAACTTCATCGCCCAGTCGCGGGCGGACGGCGCGGTGAACGTCCGGGTGCCGCCTCCGGTGAGCTGGGCCGCGGTGGCGGCGCCGGTCTCCGGATTGATGAACACATAGGACCACTGCCGGCCGGCCGGCGGCGCGGGCACGTTCAGCGTCACCGTGCTGCCCTGCGCCGAATAGACCACGAACTTCACGCCGGGGTCGGACAGCGCGTAGACGCGGCTCTGGGCCGGAATGGTCGTGTCGTTCACCATCCGCCACCAGCTCGCCAGGCCTTTGAAGAAGTTCCTCGCCGTGAGGATGTCGCCATACCCGCCCGGCTCCTCGACCCAGGTCGTGTAGAGACTCGGAGCACAGACGCCGCCGCAGCCTGCAGGCCCCTTCGAACTGCCGGTGCTGCCGGCACCTCCCGCGGCGGAGATGGCCCACACCGCCTGCCGGTGGCGCAGGCGGTCGTTGGCGGCGTTCGGATCGGTTCCGAGGTAGTAGTACTCGTCGTCGATCACCGGCAACCGGGTGCTGCTGGTCAACCCCGCGCACTTGTTCGGGTTGGCGGGATTGCCGTTCTTCGAGACCGCATTGAACGCCTCGCTGTCGGCGTTGGGGTTTCTCCTGGTCTGCAGCGCGATGTGGTTCGCCCAGCCCGCGGTGAAGAACTCGAAGCAGGGATAGCTCGTGTTGACGACGACGTCGTTGTGGATCGACAACGGACGCCGAAGCAGGCCGTTGTCGATCCAGGGATCGGCTCCCGCTCCATAGCCGTTGCACCCGCCGCGAATGAGGCATCCCAGGTCGGTCCACGAGGCATTGGTCGCGTTCATGACCAGTTGATATTCGTTGGAGAGCGTCCAGATCACGGTCGGGAAGGCGGCATAGCGGGCCGCCGTATAGCGCGCATACCGCCGGTTCTGCACCGTGGTGCCGTACGGCGAGCGCGTGGCGTCGCCGTCGTGAAAGACGATCAGATCGGCGACGAGCCCCAGCCCGTTGAGGAAGGACGTGACCTTGTCGAGCGCCTGAAAATTGGCCACGTCGAGCCGGTCCCGGTCGAGCGTGCCGTCCGCGTTCTTCAGAAACGCCTTCGAATCGGCGTTCGCGTAGCGCGGATCTCCGCCCCACGGCGAGACCAGCAGCCGAAACTTGTTCATCCCGAAGTTGGACGAGTTCGTGATCGAGGGCTGCCAGAGACTGGTGTTGCCCGTCCGCGCGTGGTTGACGATCTGGTAGTACGTCTGGCCCCACAGATAGGGACGGGAGCCGCTGTCCCAGATGAACGTCCGCGGAAAGCTCGAGTCGCGCCGCAGGAAGCCTTTCGAGCTCGAGGGGCCGGCCGTGAACGAGCCGGCCAGCGTCAAGCCGGCGTCGGTGGAGATGGTCGAGTAATTCACGGTGCCGCTGCTGACGGTCGGCGTGAAGCGGATGCGAAAAACCGCCTTGCCGTTCACGAGGCCGTCGAAGAATCCGTCGACGGGCGGCAGGTTGCTCCCGTTCTGGCTGAACGTCCCGCGCGGCTGGAGCCCGGTTCCCGTGGCCGGGTAGCTGAGCGTGTACGCCTGCTGCTCGCTGTAGGTGCCGTTGCTGACCACGCAGACTTCGCAGGGGGTCCACTTCCCGATCGTTCCCCCGCAACGCGGCAGGTTGATCGTGTTGTTGTAAGGCGCCGTATAGCTGGTGCCCGAGAACGGACACTCGCCTGCCTGCGCCACGCTTGCGGTGAGGAGTGCGATGGTGAGAGCGAAAATCAATCGGATGGGTTTACGAGTCATGGGTCGTCCTTTCGCCGCGAATGTGCGTTGGCGCAGAGGACGGAGTCGATAGATTGGTCCTAGTTTCTCCATGAATCAGCCCCGCCGTCACAGAGCTTTCTTCGACCTGTGACCGCGTCGTGGACGGTGGAGGACGGACAATCATGTTCGTCCGGACAGGCAGGAATTGCCTGTCCTCCACGGAACCATGGCCCCGCGACCCCGCTTCGGCCCGTTCGAGCTCGATCCCGATCGCGAGGAGCTCAAACACTCGGGGCTGGCGCTGCGGCTCACCGGCCAGCCGTTCCAGATCCTGCGCCTCCTCGTCGACCGCGCCGGCGAGACCGTCACCCGCGAGGAGATCCAGGCCGCGGTGTGGGGCGAAGAAACGCACGTCGGCGTGGAGCAGGGGATCAACACGGCCATCCGCCAGATCCGCATGGTCCTCGGCGATCAGGCCGAGGCGCCGCGCTACGTGCGGACGATTCCGAGGCGCGGATACGTGTTCATCGCGCCGGTCCGGTGGGCCACGGACCAGCGTCCGCGGCGATCGCGCATGCAGGCGATCCTCGCCCTCCTGTTCCTCTCCCTCCTCATCGGCGTGCGGGACCGCGTACCCGCCGCGCGCACGATCGCCGTCCATCCCTTCCGCACCATCGGCGCGAGCGCGGACGGCGTGGATGCGCGCGCGTTCGAGGAAGAGCTGCGCGCCGCGATCGCCCTGCTGCCCGCGCGCTCCGTCACGCTCGTCACCTCACCCGCCGATCGCGCGGACGTGGTGATCGACGGAACCGTGCAGCGCACCGCGTCCGGTCTGCGGGTGATCGTGTCGGGAATCGACGGGCGGTCGCATGCGCAACTCTGGAGCGAGACCTACGAGCGGCCGAACGACTGGACGGACGGCGTCGCCATCGAGACCGCGCATCGCGTCGCCCACGTCCTCGCGCAACGCTATCTGCCGCCGCCGCGCCATGCGCCGGTCATGCTGACGAACGTGCGCCCGCGGACCCGGGACCTCTACAGCAGCGGGCGGGCGGAGCGGCATCGCGATCCCGAGCGCGCGCGGCGTCTGTTCCAAACGGCGCTGGTGGCGGAGCCGCGGTTCGCCGAGGCCTGGTCCGCGCTCGCCGACCTGTGGGCGGAGCGGACGCTCGCCGCGTCCCCGCGCGACCGGCCCGCGGCGGCGCGGAAGGCGAAGGAGTACGCCGGCCGAGCGCTGCAGCTGCAGCCTCGAAATGCCGAGGCCCTGTCCGCGCTCGGCGTGATCGCGCTGCAGTACGAGTACGACCTCGCCGCGGCCGCCGGCGCCCTCCGCTCCGCCGTCGTCTGCGATCCCGACTACAGCGACGCCCATTTCAATCTCGCCGCCGCGTCGACCGCGCGCGGTCAGTTCGACGACGCGCTGCGCGAATACGCCATCGCCCGCCAGCTCGATCCCGTCGCCTTCGATCTGCATCCGAGCGAGGCCCAGCTCTACCTGCACGCCCGCCGCTACGACGACTCCCTGGCGCGCTTTCGCGAGTCCCTGGCCCTGAACCGCGACGCCCTCAGCCTGCTCCTCGGCATGCTGTCCGTGTACGTCGCGCAGGGCCGCTGGCCGGAAGCGATCGAGCTCTCGCAGAGGATCGCCGCGCAAAGCGAGATTCCGAAGCGCGGCGTGCCGGCGACCGCCGAAGGCTTCCGCGACGTCTACCGCGACCTCGAGCCGCTCATCCTCGACGGGCAGCGGCGCGGGGTCTTCAACGACTACACCGTCGCCGCGTATTACGCGGAGCTCGGCGAGACGGAGCACGCGCTGGCGCGGCTGGAGGGCGCGATCGCCGATCGCGCCCCGTCCGTTTCCTACGTCCTCGTCGATCCCCGCCTCGACCCGCTGCGCGGCGATCCGCGCTTCCACGCCCTGCTTCGGGGAACGAAGCTAGAGAGCACGAGCCAGGATTTGGCCAAGGAACCACTGATTGCCCCACGCATCGACGACGCCCGCCGACCGCTCCCCGTACGGCTTGTCCTCCGGCGCGTACCGCGAAGCCGCGCCGGCGCGCAGCGCGGCGTCGTACACCGCATCGCAGTCCGAGACGAAGAGATGGAAGGCGCCGCGGGTCGGCCCCCACTCACCATGCGCTTCGCTCAGCTCGATCATCGTTTCGCCGAGGCGAATCTCCGCATGCTCGATCCCGCCTGAGACGTGCACGGCACCGAACGCATTCCGGAGAAACTCGAGCATCTGCTGCGCGCCGCGGGCGCGGAATCCCGTCGTCACCGTGCCGAACCCCGGCCGGCGCGGACCGCGTTCGAGATGCGTGGCCAGGAACCACTGAATGCCGCGCGCGTCGACGACGCCCGCCTCGCGATCGCCGTACGGCTGATCCACCGGCGCATACAGCGACGTCGCCCCCGCCGCAATTGCGCGCCGGTACACCTCGTCGACGTTCTCGATGTAGACATGCACCGGCGCCGCGACCGGCTCCCACTGCCCGCCGGCGTCTCCCATCTCGACAATCGAGTCGCCGACGCGCACCTCCGCATGCATCACCGTGCCGCCGGGCGCCGGCACGCGCCCCAGGACCTCGGCATCGAACGTCTGCTGCAGGAACGCGATCAAGTCGCCGGCGCCGTCGACGATGAAATACGGGCGCACCTCCGTGACCGTGGCAATGGCAGTGGCTTCCATCGGAAACAACTCTCCTTTCAAACGGGCCTTGAACTCGGGATGCGGCAGCTCGCGCAGATCGGAGGCGAGGACGGCGAGCATGGCCAGCTCCGGCTCCACCGCGGGCGCGGCGCTGCCGGCAACGATCGCATCGATCAATGCATCGAGCCGTTCGATGAGATCCCGCTCAGCCATGACTCGTTCCCATCCGAGCGCGCAGCGTCTGCAGCGCCCGCCATTGAAGCTGTTTGACCGCGGCCTCGCTGCGGCCGAGGCTCGCCGCCGCCTCGCGCACACTCCGCCCTTCCGCGAAGCGGAGCACGACGACGCGCCGCTGATCGGGCGGCAGGGCGTCGATCAGGCGAAAGAGCGTCGCCCGATGCTCGACGAGCTCCGACTCATCGCGCGACGGCTCGTCCGTAACGAGCGTTCCCCGCTCCCGCGACGCCTTCGCGGCATGATCCGCGATCTCATTCGCCGCGATCCGGAACAGCCACGCCCGGAACGGCACCCCGCGCCACTCGAACCCCCCGATCCCCGCCAGCGCCCGCCGGAACACCTCCGCCGTCAAATCCTCCGCCACGCTCCGGTCCCGAACCCGATGCGCGACAAACGCATAGATGCGCTCGAAGTGCGCCTCATACAGCGCCGCAAAGCGCGAAGGGTCGACCTTCGCCGCCTCCACCAGCTCCTGTTCGCGCGCATCCATCCGTCACAGGCTATAACCGGCGGGAGGAGGGAAGGTAACGGGGGCGTCGGAACGCCGGCGTCCTCGCCGGCTGATCCGCAGGCGTCCCGCCTGCGCTCGGGCGGGCGGCGGGGCCGCCGCCCGCTCAGCCGCCGAGACGGCGGCGTTTCCAACGCGCAATCCACCTACCGCAACAACCCCGCCTCGCACACCCCCTCCACCACCCGCTCCCCCGCCTCGTTCTCGATCCAGGCGTCGATGACGAGGCGGTGCTTCTCGCGGTTGACGGAGCGGACGGCGAAATGCGCGGTCACGGTCTCGCCGGCGTAGACTGGCCGCAGGAAGTGGAGCGTCTGCGAGCGATAGATCGCGCCCGTCCCGGGCAGCAGCATCCCGACCATGGTCGAGAAGAGCGAGGCCGTGAGCATGCCGTGCAGGACGCGGCGGCCGAATTGCGTCTTCGCCGCGAACGCATCATCGACGTGGAGCGGATTCACATCGGACGTAATGGCGATGAACCGCCGCACGTCCTCGTCCGTGAACGTCTTCGTGAACGAGACGTGCTGTCCCGGCTCGAAGTCTTCGATGCGTGCGCTCACTGCTCCACGAACTTCTTCAGTCCCCCGAGCATCATCTCCCAATTCTTCCCCGAATGGTCGCGCGCTTCCTCCGTACGGTTGTTGTTCTGCGACAGCGAGACCTCCGTCTGCGATCCGTTCGGCGTCAGCTCGATCGTCACGGTGTGATAGTTCTCCGGAAGGTCCGGCTCCCCCGTGAGCGGGCTGAAATGGGTATAGCGCAGGAGGCGGTTCGCCTCGACGTCGAGGACCTCTCCCTTATCCTCGTACGCCTTCCCCTCCCACTCCCCCTTCCAGGTGATCGGACTCCCCTTCCGGAAATCGGAGACCATGTCCGTCCCGAACATGTACTCCTTGACCGAGGCCCGGTCGGTGAGCGCCTTCCACACCTTCTCGGCGGGCGCGTTGACGGTGGTGGATGCGGTGGCGATGAAGTCTTCGTTCATAAAAGGAGCTCCCCGTGGCGTGCTTGCAACTGCCGAACCGCGGTGTACGATTCGGCCGCGTGCACATTCCGCGGAAGTTCCTGCGGCTCCACAAGGCTGCCAACCTCGCCGCGTACTATCCGATGCGCGCGATCACGGCGGTCGTCGACTGGAGCGCCGGCAAGGCGGGCGCGGAGGAGCGCGAGCCGGATCTCGAACAGCCGGTGTCGCAGCTCGTGACGCAGCGGCAGTGTGAATCGGCGGTCTTCGACGAGTGGCGTGCGGCGTTGCATCCGCTCGACCGCGACATGCGCTACAACCGCAAGCTGTGGGAGTGGGTGTACATCCTTCAGGTGCTGGCGTCGAAGGGGATGCTGCGCGAGGGCATGCGCGGACTGGGCTTCGGCGTGGGACGCGAGCCGCTGGCGGCGTTGATGGCGAAACGCGGCTGCTCCATCGTGGCGACCGATCTTCCGGCGGCGGCCGATGAAGTCTCGAACTGGACGGACTCGGGACAACATGCGGCGCAGCTCGCGGATCTGAATCCGGAAACGCTCTGCCCGCCGGAGCTCTTTGCGCAGCGCGTTCGCTTTCAGCCGATGGACATGCGTCACCTGGATCCGGGGCTGCGGGGGTTCGATTTCCTCTGGTCTTCCTGTGCGCTCGAGCATCTCGGATGCCTGGCGGACGGGATCGAGTTCATTCACCGGAGCCTGGCGGCGCTGTGTCCGGGAGGGCTGGCCGTGCACACGACCGAATACAACGTGGGCTCGAACTCGTTCACGATGCGGAGCGGAGGGGTGGTGTTGTATCGCCGCCGCGACATCGAGGCACTGGCGGACGAGCTCCGGCGCGACGGACATACAATCGAGTTGAATCTTCATCCCGGCGGCGGCGCGATCGACCGCTATGTCGACCCCCCGCCGTATTACCGGCGCAAGCAGCACCTCAAGCTGATCGTCGGTCCCTTCGCGGCCACGTCCCTCGGGCTGTGGATTCGCAAGGCGGGGTGAAGGGGCTTCTGGCTTTACGCCGCCCCCGCCGCGGAATCTGGCGTACGCGTCAGTCTTCAAGGACATGAACGCCAGAACCTTTTTGCTGCTTCAACTCTGTTGCGCCGGCTGCATCGTGATTCTGCAGGCCGGCTGTCTGGGAGGAATCACCGGCACGCTGCAGCAGACCAATGTCGAGGTGCGGAACGCGGTCGACTCATTCGATCGGGCCATCGACACTCTCGCCCGCGAGTCAGCCGACTGGCAGGTCGTCCTCCAGGACCTGGAGCGAACGATCGTCGCCGATGTGCAGTCGACGACGCGAGTCGAACTGACGAACCTCATGCGCACGGGTCTCCTCGGCGCGGGAGCCGAGTTTCGCTGCGACGCCGACTACCTGCGTCTCCGGACCGCGGGCGAATTGCGCCGGATTCGAAACGACCTCGCCGCCTCCCTGAACGCCGCCGGCGTTCGCCCTCCCATCCCGCTGCTCGATGTTCCCGCGCCGGAGCCTCATATCTGTTCCGTGGTCCCGGCGGCCGTCGACATTTCGACCGACCCGCCACGCCGGGCCATGCTCGACGTTTATGGCTACGACCTGAGATCGCTGCCGATCGGCGCAGACGTCATCAACAGCCGCGGCGTGCGCACCAACGTGACCCACGCGCTCGGCGTGATCAGCGACACGCAGATGGTGCTCGACCTGACCAGCGGCGGTGCGAACCTCGACTCCAATCACCGTCAGATCGCCTTCGCATGGAACAACCGCGTCCAGTCCGTCGTCCGCGTATTGGCGCCCGGTTCTGTGGCGCCGGTGTGTACCACACGGGAAGAAAGGGTGCGCGCCGCCCCGCAGACGTTCATTCCGCCGCACGTGGCCGGCGATCAGGAGTTCTTCGGTCATGGCCCCTGCGTTCGATTCCGGCTGGAGCTTCGTCTCGACGCCATGCGAAACGAGCTCACCGCGTTCTTCGACATGAAGGCATTCGAGTGTGATGGCGCCTTCGACAGACCACAATCGGACTTCACTGCCGCGGAGGGGAGCGGTCAGGCCGCTCTCTTCAGGGTCGCGAATCCGGCGGACCAGATCGAGAGCTTCAACGTCGATCCCGTATCTACGTTCGACTACATCGATAACGACGAGCTGGACGATATGGCGACCTTTGCCGGCAGGAATCCTGTCGAAAAGCTGATCTTCACTGGTGATACGAGCGGGTCCGAAGCCGGCACAAGGACCAAGGTCGAGATCTACTTCCGCGAATTGCCGATCAGGGTCAGGGAGTGTCATTGAGCAGCACGTGAGGCGAGCAGTACCCGCCCCGGTCCGGCAACACGACCTTCAATAGCGGATTACGCTCGATTCGGCCTGTGATGCCTAGTTGTCCTTGAACAGCTCGATGAACTCGTAGCGGCATGGGCGTAATCGGCAACACCGCGTATCACGATCTCGCAGTTTGTAACAACCGCAGTGCAGGAATTCGTATTTTGAAAAATGTGCAGGAAAAGAGCCGTATCAAGGTCCGGCGAAAGAAAATGCAGCCGAAGGTAATCAAGGTCCAAAAGCCCAAGAATCAGAGCCGCATCAGCTTCTAGCCGGCGTTAGGCCGCCTTACCGGCGATTAACCGGGCTACACATTGCAAATCACTTACGCGTCAACTCGGCAGAGCTCGGCGTCTTGAGGCGGTTCTTGGAGCCAAGACCGTGTGGCAAACGAGCCTCAGAAACGGAGATTCGTGTGAACTGCAATCTCCGCGTTGGCTTCAAACGAGATCCTCCAACATCTGTACAATCGCGGAATGCTGCCCGTTCGCGGAGCGAGCAGTTGCGGAACGAGCTGAGCCGGCAGGTAAGATTGGCATTAGCCTAAAGACATTCCATGCTAACATCTTTCCATACGTCAATCCCGTTACCTACGAGGAAGGTGACCCATGTCCGTCAGACTTCGCAACCTCGCCCTCGGCCTCACGTTCCTCGTCTCGACACTGTATGTGAGGGACGCTCAGGCGCTTTGGCCGCTGTCCTACTCCTGGCACTGTGGGCCTGCGAGCTCAGCAACCACCGTCGAATGTTCTTTCGTCGTCACGAATCCCGGGCCAACTGGGTATCAATATCAGTGGCTGTTCGGAGACGGCTCGCAGACCGGCCGCACGACCACGACGACGGCGTTGCGTACCTACGCGGTTTCCACGTGGCAGACGTTCAATGTCACCCTTATCGGGTATGCCACCCGTAATTCGTCTCCGGACAACATCATCCAGTGTTCCATTTATGTCGAGAATAACTATGGTGTGGGTGGAGATCCGGGAACGGTCGGGAGCTGCCAGCAAAGATCGATCCATCCGGGTGCTAGTTGGGAAACGCCTAGCAGGTCTCCGGGCGGCGGCCTACCACCGGGAGAATGCGAATAGTTCGTCCCTGCGTCATGCGCCGGGACATGCGTTTTAATAGCTGCAAGTATTTGCAGGCCGCGTTGCGGGGATAACGGGTGCGCACGTCCGCTCCGAGCATCTTACTGCATACCCGCGCTTACAGGGCTGGTAATCCTGCATTTCCGTTCATCGGATTTCGTTGAAATGCATCCGAGCGCCATCGATAAACAATGGTCGACGGCTTCACCAGGGCCCCTTCTCCGCCCCGTTCTCTTGTCACGATATCCGCCGTACCGTCTCCATCGATATCCAACAACCCCAATTCACGACTCGCGGTGACGGCACTCGGCACGATCTTGACGTGCCCGTTTTCGACCCGGTAGGCTGCCACCTCATACGTGCTTGCACCAGCGGTCCACTGCGTGACCAGCAATGTTTCATCGCTTCCTCCCGGCTCCAGCAGTACATAACCCAGAAACACGCCAGTGGCATCGCGAGTAAAACCTGTATCAGGAATCGCCAATGCCTGGCCGGTGATACCAGGGAGTGGGTAGACACCTAGCTGTGACGTCTCAACAGGTTGTTCAGTTGTAGGAGTTGCCCACCCGGGCGACTTCGGTGAATCTGTGAGTGCGAACAAACAGAGCATCGAAGGAGACCCGAGTGGACATCCACAAGAATGCTCGACTCACGCCTGCGAGTCGAGCCCTGCTGGTCAGGCGCGTACTCTGGTTGTCCTTGAACAGCTCGATGAACTCGTAGATGTAATTTCCGTTTCCGAGTGCATCGGAGTTTTCGTTGATGAATACGCCCAGGCTGCACGACGTCAGACCGTTCGCGCCCGGCGTGGCGCTCGACGCCGCAACCTTCTCTGCGGCATAGGCGTAATCGCCAACACCGCGTATCACGATCTCGTCGAGTTTGTAACAACCGCGGTGCAGGAATGATTTGAAGATGCGCAGGAAAAAGACCATATCAAGGTCCGGCCCAAATTCATATTTGTCGGCGACCACCATTCCGGCTCGCCTGTTGTGGCCGCCTTCGCGACGATACGCCCAACGCTTCGGCGCGGACGACGGTAGAAGACGATGCGCAGGCCTGGCCATTCAGCTGCGAAGCGCACGCAATCCTGGTGCTCTCGCGAACGATTCGCGGCGCTGCTTCAGCTGCAATGCCCCCGAGCGCTCCCTTCACCAACCGCGGCGAGATCCTGCATTTCGGCCTCACCTCGGCGAGATACACGCGCAACGCTTCGGCCGCGGACGGCGGCAGAAAGACCATACGCGGTGCCCACCCTTCCCTGCGCCGTATGATCGTGATTCTTCCATTCTCCAGATCCACATCACGGACCCTGAGCAATGGCAGCTCGTGACCTCCCACGGCCGTGCCGCACAGCAACTCCAGCACGGTGCGTTCGACAGAGCCCATCGGGAGTTCGGCAATGGCTGGCTTCATCACGTTCCTCCCGGAAGGGCCGGACCGCGGCGGGGGCGCAGTCAGTCGCTCGTGATCGTGACGGAGTGGTCGAGGAAATGCTCCGACCGGAGCTGCTCGAGCACGCTCCGGATCGCGGCCACGCGGGCCGGCGGAACGTCGCGCACGTGGAACGTGTCGGTCGCCGCGTCGATCTCGTGAAGATCGACTGTCGTTTCATCGCGCAAGCGCACGTATACGGCCTCGCCGAAGTTGCGGAAGCGATGAAGCCAGGCGTCGCGGCGGTCGGGACGTCCCACGATCTTGAAGGTGTTCACGGCGGGGAACGATAGCGGGGGAGCGGAGCGCGCGGCGGCGGGACGCCGCCGGGCCAGCCGGCGGGGACGCCAGCGTTCCGAGGGCCGCACGGCGGAAGCGCGGGCGCGGGGCGTGGGAAAGGCGGGGCGAGAAGCCC
>DATFHJ010000336.1:0-2700 GCA_035248585.1 Thermoanaerobaculia bacterium | reverse complement strand
ATCGTGGAAGTACTGCTTTGCTCCACCGTGGACGCGAAGGCGCCGTAAACGTGTGGCCAGCGCCTGGTCCTGGGTGACGATCATACCGCCGTCGCCATAGCCGCCCAGATTCTTCGAAGGGAAGAAGCTGAGGGTGCCCATCGTCGCCGCCTCGCCCGCCATCTGCCACTCCCCATCGATCGCCCGCCTCGCGCCGATAGACTGGGCGGCGTCCTCGATCACCGGGAGCCCCTTGGCCACGGCTGCGACCTCTTCGATGGCTGCCATCTGGCCGAAGAGATCGACCGGGATGACGGCCTTGGTACGCGGCGTGATCGCCGCGGCGATCGCTTCCGGGGAGATGTTGAACGACTGCGGCTCGATGTCCACGAACACGGGCGTCGCGCCAACGTTGTGAATCGTGCCCGCCGTCGCGAAGAAAGTGAACGGCGTGGTGATGACCTCGTCGCCGCGTCCGATGTCGAGCGCCCGGAGCGCGAGGAGCAGCGCATCGGTGCCGCTGGCGCAGCCTATCGCGAACTTCGTCTTCGAGATCTCCGCGACCTGATGTTCCAGCGCCTCGACGGCCGGGCCGAGGATGAACAGCTGGGAGTCGACGACACCCATGACGGCGGAAACGACTTCATCACGGATCGCGGCATGCTGCGCACGCAGATCCAACAGTGGGACGGGCATTTCGGTCAATCGGGAGAAGGTTTTTCGGTGGGGAGAGCAAGTTCGCTGTCTCGCTTGGGAAGGTCAATGAAGGCCGCCTCCCCTGACAGCTTCATCACAGACTCGTGCGGAGCGGTATCGGTACCTCGCGTCCGATCTTCGCCGACTCGTAAATGCCGAGGATCAACTCGAGCGACTTTCGGCCGGCGCGACCGTCGGTCTGCGGCTGGGCTTCGCCACGCAGCACCGCGAGCACGTTCCGATAGTAGCCCTCGTGACCGAACCCATAGATGTTCGGCGGGTTCGTGTTCGCGCTGTCCACGAGCTTGTCGTCGTCGTCGTAGTCCGCGAAGAGCCAGTGCTCGACGCGATTCACCGCGGTGCCGCCGATCTTCACCGACCCCTTCTCGCCAAGAATGGTGATCGATCCCTCGAGATTGCGCGGGTAGGTGAGCACGTTCACCTCGATCACTCCCAGCGCGCCCGACCGGAACTTGAGGAGCGCGACCCCTGAATCTTCGGCCTCGATGCGCCGCGCCTGCGTTGCGGTCTTCGCCATCACGCTCTCGACCGGCCCCACGAGCCACTGAATCAGATCGACGTAATGGGACGCCTGATTCATGATCGCTCCGCCATCGAACTCCCACGTTCCGCGCCACGGCGCGGAATCATAGTAGTCCTGCGGTCGCTGCCAACGCACGGTCGTGTTGGCGAGAAAGATCCGGCCGAAGCGACCCTTGTCCACGGCACGGCGGAGGAGCTGGATGGGCGGGTTCAGCCTGTTTTGCTTGACGACGAAGAGAAAGACGCCGGCGCCGTCACACGCCTTCACGAGATCGTCGGCCTGGCCCAGGGTGATGGCCATCGGCTTCTCGGTGATGACGTGCTTTCCGGCGCGGGCCGCGAGCGCGCCGTGCGCCGCGTGGAGGCCCGACGGCGTGCACACCGTGACGATGTCGCAGTCCGCGCGCTGGAGCATTTCCTCGTACGACGTGAAGGCGGGGACGCCTTCGTGCGCGGCGGCTGCTTCGGCGCGTTCCGGGACGATGTCGCAGACGGCGGAGATCGTCAGACCCTCGATCTTCCGCAACGCATCGAAGTGGTTCCTGCTGATGCGTCCACAGCCGACGAGCGCGACCTTGAAGTCGCCGCCGGCGCGAGTGCGTGGCATCGTCATCGGCCCGACGGACGACGCCGGATCCCGGCGCCCGCTCGCTCGTACTCCGTTCCGCACACCTCGCAGCGACCCTCGCCCGAATCGGGAAGCCGCTCGCCACACTGGCACATCCAGCCGATGCGCCGCGCGGGAACGCCAACCATCAGCGCGTAATCCGGCACGTCCGTCGTCACCACCGCTCCGGCGCCGATGAAAGAATACTCACCAAGGGTGATGCCGCAAACGATCGTCGCGTTCGCACCGATGCTGCTGCCACGCCGGACCCGCGTCGCGCGGTACTCGTGCTTGCGCGACACGTGGCTGCGCGGGTTGACCACGTTGGTAAAGACCATCGATGGGCCGCAGAACACGTCGTCCTCGAGCTCGACGCCCTCGTAGATCGAGACATTGTTCTGAATCTTGCAATTGTCGCCGATGCGCGCGCCGTTCATGACGACGACGTTCTGTCCGAGGCTGCATCGCGCGCCGATGACGGCGCCCGGCATGACGTGACAGAAGTGCCAGACCTTCGTGCCCGCGCCGATCGTCGCGCCCTGGTCGACGTAGGCGGACTCGTGGATGAACGGCTGCTCTGCGGAAGTCACATCACACCGTGGCGTTGGCGACGATCTGGCTCTGCCACTCCTGGAGGGACCGCACGCTGGCTTCGCGCGACTTGAGCGCGAGGATCGCGTCCGACGCCGCGCTCGCCGCCGACATCGTCGTCGTGTACGACACGCGGTGCACGATCGCGCCCTGACGGAGCCGGTAGTCGTCGATCTGGGAGTGCTTGCCTAACGGCGTATTGATGAGGAGTTGCACGTCGCCGTTGACGAGCAGGTCGTAGCAGTTCGGCCGCCCTTCGTGGACCTTGAGGACGGCGCGCGCCG
>DATFHJ010000335.1:0-5539 GCA_035248585.1 Thermoanaerobaculia bacterium | reverse complement strand
AAGAACATCACCGCCAATCCGCCGCAGTGGCTGATGGAAGGCCTGGCCTCGTTCATGGGCGAGGATGAAGACTCGCGCGACCGGATGGTGCTGCGCGACGCGGTGGTCAACGACCGCATCCCGCGCATCACCTACAACCCGCAGGGGTTCTTCGCGTACCGCTTCGGCCACGCGGTGTTCAAGTTCATGGTCGAGCAGTATGGATACGAAGGGCTGCGCGACTTCGTGTACGAGTACCGCAACACCCTCGGCAGCAGCGTCGATCGCGCGCTCAAGCGCGCGTTCAACGTAACGCCCGACGAATTCGATACGAAGCTGCGCAGCTGGCTGCGCAAGCAGTACCTGCCGGCGCTGATCGCGAAGGGCGAGCCGCAGGAGTACGGCGATCCGTTCAAGATCGATCCCGACCGGCCCAGCGACGAGATCGCGCCCGCGCCGTCGCCGTCGGGCGATCTCCTCGTCGCGTTCACCGACTACAAGCAGGACGTCGATCTCGTCCTCTTCAACATCCCCGAGCGGAAGCTGCTCAAGAACCTGACCGCCGGCTACACGAACCGCTACGAGTATCCGATCGTGCAGTCGTACACGACCGGCCCGGTGATGGGCCGCGACGTCGCGTTCGCGCCGAACGGCGATCAGGTGGCGTTCTTCGTGCGCAAGGAGCGCGGCCGCAACCTGCTGCTCATCAATCCGCTCACCGGCTCGATCATCCGCTCCATCCCGATGCCCGCCGTCGAGCAGCAGCTCTCGCCGGCGTACTCGCCCGACGGCCGCACGATCGCCTTCTCCGGCATCATGGGCAATCAGAGCGACATCTTCCTCTACAACCTCGAGGACGGCGCGATCGTCAACGTCACGAGCGATCCGTTCTACGACGGCGCGCCCGTGTTCTCGCCGGACGGCAAGTGGCTCGTCTACTCGTCGGTCGGCGAGCAGTACGCGAAGCTGTACCGGCTGAATCTCTCGAATCCGAAAGAGCGCTATCAGCTGACCACCGGCGAGTGGAACGACATCGACGCGTGGTTCAGCCCGGACGGCAAGCGCGTGTTCTTCTCCTCGGACAAGCAGACCGGACGCAACATCAGCGCGGCCATGGACACGCTCGAAGCGGCGGAGAACGCCGCGCGCCGCGAAGGCGACACGAAGCCGGCCGACAAGACGAACTTCGCCGCGTTCAACATCTACTCGCTCAATCTCGAGAGCGGCGACCTCCTGCAATACACGGACGTCGTCGGCGGCTGCTTCAACCCGCTCGTCTTCACCGGCGCGAACAACCGCGAGCGGATGGTGTTCACGTCGTTCTACAAAGGACAGTGGCGCCTCTACTCGACGACGACCGACAAGCCGCTGCACGAGGCGGAGAAGACGACGCTGGCCTCGGCGCCGATCAAGCCCGAGGAGCGGTCGGTGTTCAAGTCCACCTCGGAGTTCTTCATCGATGAGGAGAAGATCGAGAAGACCCGCGGCTTCAAGCTCTTCATCGACGACGTGCAGGTCAACGCCGGCGTCACCTCCGACCAGCTCTTCGTCTCGCGCTCGACCATCTTCATGAGCGACATGCTCGGCGACCGGCGCTTCATCGCCTCGCTCGACTCGGTGTCGACGTTCTCCAACTTCGACTTCCTCTACATGAACATCCGCAAGCGCTGGAACTGGGGCGCGCGGCTGTTCGACAACCGCTCGTTCTATTTCACGCAGGACGAGAACACGCTCGAGCTGGACCGCCGGCAGCTCTATCGCCAGACCGGCGTGCTCGGCCTGCTCAGCTATCCGCTCACGCGCTATCACCGCTGGGACACCGGCGCCGGCTATCTGAGCCGCGACTACTTCTATCCCGATTTCTCGATCGGCCAGTACGTGCATCGCCGCGACAACTTCCCCATCGTGTCGACCACGTTCACCGGCGACAGCGCGGTGTGGAAATTCTTCGGCCCGATCTCGGGACGCCGCTACGAGCTCAGCGCGTCGTATGCGCCGGACGTGAAGGACAGCGGTCTCCTGACGTCGGACCTGACCATGGATTTCCGCCAGTACTTCCAGATCAGCGCGCGCACGCTGCTGGCGGCGCGCGTGTTCGGGGCGTGGTCGGAAGGCAACGCGCCGAACGTTTACTACTTCGGCGGCCTCAATACGCTGCGCGGCTATGACTTCCGCACGCTGATCGGGCAGCATGCCGGCTTCGCCAATCTCGAGTTCCGCTTCCCGCTCGTCGACGTCCTGGCCACGCCGATCATCACGCTGCAGCAGATCCGCGGCGTGTTCTTCATGGACATCGGCGCCGCGCATTTCGACGGCCAGCCGTTCCGCTTCGCCCGCGACGGCCGCCTCGCCGACGCGAAAGCGGCCATCGGCTGGGGCTTCTCCTTCCAGTTCTGGGGCATGCAGCTCAACTGGGACTTCGCGAAACGGTTCGACGGCAAGGACACGGACGGCGGATTCAGGACGAGCTTCTGGATCGGGGAGACGTTCTAGGTCGGGTACGTGTAGATGCAGAACGGCCCCGGATCGGGCGGGGCCGTCTTCTCATAGCACACGCCCGGTTGCTTCGTCGCCGACGTTCCGAACATGTTCGTCACGGTGACGGGCACGATCCCCACTCCGGGAGGAGAGATCGCGGTGAGCTGCGTTTCGGACACGTAGATCGTGCTCGCGGCGATCACGCCGAAGTCCGCCTGCGCATCGGGCGTGAAGTTTTTGCCGGTGATCGTCACCCGTCCGCCCGCCGGTCCCGAAGCCGGGCTCAATCCCGTGACTTGCGGCGCCAGGTTCAGCACGCTCGGCGGGGTATTGCCGTCGAGTTGGCCGAGCAGCGCGAGATACGTGTTGTTGTTGTGCTGAAAGCCCACTTCCTCCGCCCAACAGGCGATGACGCCGTCGCTCTGCGTGCCGCCGAGATCTTTCATCTGGCTGGCGGGCGGGCTATTCAGCACCGTCTGGTTGGACGGCTGCGTGTAGTCCATCCCCGTCACCTTGTCATTCAGGTTCTTGATGATCTGCGGGATGAGCACACCAGGTTTCGGTCCCGGCGGTGGGAAGTAGGTCTTCACCTGGTCGAGGTTCGACCAGGCGTGCGGAACTACGTCGTAGTAGTTCCAGTATCCGACGTAGCAGCCGGAAGGAATCGCGTTGCCGATGGCGGTGGCGAAACCGGCATCGCCGGCCGTCGGCGCGGCGAAGGTGTACACCTTCATCGGCGCCGAGGACATCCACGAAAGCGTCTTGAGATACATGCTCAGCGTCGTGGCGATCGCGCCGCCGAGGCTGTGGCCGGTGATGAAAACCGTCGCGCCGGGATTGTTGTAGAGCACGAGCTCCAGCCGCTGCAACAGCGTGTCGCCGAATGTCGCGGAAGGGGCGCTGACGGTCTCCGTGAACGCCTGCATGGCGCCCGCGGAAATCTTTCCGTTCTGCGATGACGCGGGCGCAAACGGCAGCTGGGAGCTGACATTCATGTCTTCCAGCGTATCGATCGGCGCGCCGCCGACCGTGCCTCGCAGCACGACGGCGATGGCGGCGGTGCCTTGCGCGATGTAGACGAGGTTCGCGCGATCCTTGGTCAGGCCGAGCCACGTGGCCACCCAGTTCGTTCCCGTGGCCAGCGTTCCTCCGCTGAGCTGCGCGTTGATCCCCTGCAGGATGCGCTGCTCCTGGGCCGCGAGTGTCTCGCTCGAGGGGCGCTCGGCCGCGGACTGGCCGCTCAGCGCGCAAAGGGTGAGCAAGGCCTGATCGATCGGATATTCGGTGGACATGAATCCTCCCTGCCGGAAGTATAGATGGGATGGATTCAGGCCGCGCGCGGCGCGCGCCGGCGATCCGCGATCGTCTCGCGCAGGAACTTCAGCAGCGCTTTCTCTTCGACCGACAGCCCGTTCTTCGCCACCGGATTTCCCTTGCGCGTCTTGCGCAGCGTCTCGAACGGGCGGCCGAGCATGTACTCGTCGAGGAGGCGCGGGCAGATGTAGGACGAGCGGCAGACGGCGGGCGTGTTGCCGAGCTGCTCGGCCGTCACCGTGATGGCGTTGCGGATGCGGCGCTTGCGTTCCGCTTTGCTCGTGCCCTGCTCCTGCATGGCCAGGGCGATCGAACAGAGCAGCGTGCCGGCCCAGGTGCGGAAGTCCTTCGCCGTGAAGTCGCTGCCGATGATCGACTGGATGTAGTCGTTCACGTGGCGGTCCTTCACGTCGAACAGTTTCTCGCCGCGCCGCTGCTTGAGCTGCTCGATGATCTCCGCCACTTCCGCGTCGCGGATGGCGCGTTTCTGCTTCTTCCGCCACTTGCCGACGTAGTCGAACAGCACCACGTCGCCGTCGACCTTCACGTGCGAGCCCTTGATCGTCGACAGGCCGTAGGTCGACTCCGACTTCGCGCTCTTCTCGTTGCCGATGCGGAAGAATCCCTGATCGATCAGCCGCACCATCGACGCCAGCACGCGCCGGCGCTCGAGCTCGTCGCCATGGAGGTCGCCGCGCACCTTGCGGCGCAGCGCGGGGAGCGACTCGCCGAACTCCACCACCCGCTTGAACTTCTCCTCCTCGCGCTGCGCGCGGAAGCGCGGATGGTAGAGATACTGCGTGCGCCCTTTCTTATCGACGCCGACGGCCTGCAGCGGCGCGGTGTCGCCGCGGGCGATGCGCACGTCGCGCCACGCCGGCGGAATGCGCAGCCGGGCAATCCGTGCGAGGATCTTGTCGTCGTCGACACTCGTGCCGTTGGGAAGACGATACGAGAAGCCGGACTCTTTCGTGCCTTCGCGCCGGATGCCGTGAAGATCGAGGTACCAGCGGCGTCGAACGCCTTTGGTCGGCATCGCGCCGCAAATTTGCGAGAATGATGCCCTCTTGCAGCGGGCGCTGGTCTGGATCACCACTCTTCTCGTCGCCCTCACGCGCTTCTACGCGCTCGCGAAAACGCCGTGGGACTGGGACGAGGTGCAGTTCGCGATGGGCGTGCGCGACTACAGCGTCGGCCTCCCGTTTCATCACCCCCACCCGCCCGGCTTCCCGGTCTACATGCTCGCCGCGAAGATCGTCCGGCCGCTCGCCGGCAGCGACTTCGCCGCCTGCCAGACGATCGTCTTCCTGGCCGCGTGCGCGCTCTTCCCGCTGGCGTTCTTTCTCGCCCGCGAGCTCCGGTTCTCGTTCGAGACCTCGTACGGCGGCGCGCTGCTGTTCGTGTTTCTGCCGAATATCTGGTTCTTCGGCGGCACGGCCTTCAGCGACATCCCCGGCCTGGCCGCGCTGCTGGCCGCGGCGCTGATGCTTCTGCGCGGCCGTGAAAGCCCGCGCGCGTTCCTCGCCGGCGCGGCCCTTCTCGGCATCGCCGCCGGCGTGCGTCCGCAGGCGCTGCTGATGGGCTGTGCCCCGTTCCTTGCCGCGTCCTGGTATCACCGGCGCTCGCTGCTGCGGATCCTCGCTGCCGGACTGATCGTGATCGTCATCGCCGGCGCGTGCTACGCCGGCGCGGCGCTGGCGTCGGATTCGATCGAAGGCTATCGCTTCGGCTTGAAGACGACGGAGGATTGGGTCGGCAAGCACGACGC
>DATFHJ010000334.1:0-13092 GCA_035248585.1 Thermoanaerobaculia bacterium | reverse complement strand
GCTCGTGCGTGAGCCAGCGCTCGCAATCGAGCGCGGCCTGACATCCCGAGCCGGCCGCGGTGACGGCTTGCCGATAGATGTGATCGACGGCGTCGCCGCACGCGAAGACGCCTTGGATGTTCGTCACCGTCGAATGCGCGTGCGGCAGCGTGATGTAGCCGGCTTGATCGAGCGTGAGCTGATCCGCGAACGGCTGCGTGTTCGGCGTGTGTCCGATGGCGACGAAGAGACCCTGCGCCTCCATGTCCGTCACCTCGTTCGTCTTCAGGTTGCGGAGCTTGAGCGACTTCACGCCGTTCTCTTTCGTCCCGATCACTTCATCGACCGTCGTATTGAAGATGAAGTCGATCTTCGAATTCGCCAGCGCGCGCTCCTGCATGATCTTCGACGCGCGCATCTCCTCGCGGCGATGCACGATCGTGACTTTGCTGGCGAACTTCGTGAGGAACGTCGCCTCCTCCATCGCCGAGTCGCCGCCGCCGACGACGACGATGCTCTTCTGCTTGAAGAAGAATCCGTCGCACGTGGCGCAGTACGACACGCCGAAGCCCTGCAGTGCCTGCTCGCTCGGGAGACCGAGCTGCTTCGCCGACGCTCCCGAGGCCACGATCACGGCGGGCGAGACGTACAGCTTCTGATCGGTCTGGACTTCGAACGGATGCGTGAGGAAGCTCACGCGCTCGACCGGCTCGAGCGGCGCGAACTTCGCGCCGAAGCGCTCCGCCTGCAGCCGCATGAGCTCCATGAGCTTCGGCCCCAGAATCCCCTCCGGGAATCCGGGGTAATTCTCGACGTCCGTCGTGATCGTGAGCTGCCCGCCCGGCTGCATGCCTTCGAGCACGAGGCACTTGATGTTCGCGCGGGACAGATAGAGCGCCGCGGTGCAGCCCGCGGGGCCGGAGCCGATGATGATGACCTGGTATTCGGTGACGCGTTCCATTGCCGCGGGATTGTATCGAACACCGCCCCGCCTGGGAGCATGCCTCGGGCGACGATCGTGCCGCGGGCTTGGCCAACCAGCGCTGCCGGCCGTGCCGGCTCAGAACAACTTTCGTTCCGGCTCCAGCGCCGCGAGCAGTTCCTTCCCGATCACCTTCTTCTGCCACTCGCGCATCGTCGGCACGTCGAGCGTTCCGCTCGTGGCCACTCCCGACAACACGTGCCGCGGGGCGACGACGGACGGGTCGATCTTCAGCTCCGCCGCGAAGCGGTCGCGCACTTTTTTCAATCGATCGATGCGCGCCTCGAGGGCCTTGTCGCGGATCCACGGCTTCGGCGGGTTCTTCTCCGGCAGCTCCGCTTCCGGGATCTCGAGCACGCGCCGCACCGCCTGCACGAGGTCGCGGCCGTAGCGCTCGGAGTGATAGCGCGAGAGCGGCTTGACGTTCGCCAGCTCGCGCGGCGAGTCGGGCCTCACTTTCGCGAGCTCGACGATGGCGTCGTTGCCGAGGACCTTGAACGGCGGGCGATCGGCCTTGCGCGCGAGCTTGTCGCGCCACTCGTAGATCTCGCGCACGACCGCGAGCGAGCGGCGATCGAGCCCTCCGATGTTCTTCACCTTGCGCCACGGCTCGCCGTCGTCATCGTTTTCGCGATAGCGCACCGTCTCCAAGCGCGCGAACTCCTCGAGCGCCCACTCCCACCGCCCCAGCGCGATCAGCTCCTCGCGCAGCTTCGCCGCCAGCGCGGCGAGATGGTGCGTGTCGGTCGCCGCGTATTCGAGCATGTCCGGCGGCAGCGGCCGCATCGACCAGTCCGCGCGCTGGTGCGTTTTGTTCAGCTTCACGCCGAAGTGCCGCTCCAGCAGCGCCGCGAGGCCGATGGCCTCGTATCCGAGAAGCTGCGCGCAGATGGAAGTGTCGATCAGATTGCGGACCACGAAGCCGAAGTCGCGGTGCATGATCCGCAGGTCGTAATCGCCGCCATGAAAGACTTTCGTGATCGCCGGATTGGCGAGCACGTTGCCGAAGCGATTCAGATCGACTTTCGCCAGCGGATCGACGATCAGGTCTTCATCCGGCAGCGAGATCTGGATCAGGCAAACCTTGTCAAAGTACGAATGCAGCGAGTCGGCCTCGGTGTCGACCGCGATCTGCTCCTGCGCCGCGATGAGATCCAGCGCGCCGTCGAGCGCGTCCTGCCGGTCGATCCACTTCATCCTGCCATCGCCCCCAGTCCGATCGAGACCAGCCGCTCGTCGAATACGCGGCGGTCGAACTCCGGCAGTTCCATGAGCTGCCGCACGGCGTCCCTGTCTTCGGCAACGAGCAGCATCAACGCGAGATCCTCCGGCGCCGCGACGCGGGTCTCTCCTGCCGGCTGCGCATTCGCCATCATCCGTCCGTACAGCGCGTTGCTCGCGAGCAGCACGTGCACGCGCACATCGCCAAAGTTCAACGGGATGAGATCCAGCTCTTCGCTCTGCTCGATCTCGTGCTTCTCCACGCGGAAGCCGCGGTTCGACGCCATCATCGCCACCTGATTCTTCTGCGGCGCGTTCATCAGGGCGAGCACATCGATGGCGCCGCTCGCGACTTCGGTCCCGAGCCACGCCGAGCGGGCGACGCTGCCGACGAACATCGACTCGATGCGCAGCTTCCCGAGGAGCTGCGCGATCGCTTCGATCGCCGCCGCGTGTGCGGCCGTGGCGCGAATGGCGTGCATGCGGGCGCGATTCTGTCACGCCGAGGTACCATTGCAAGCAGTGAAGGCCCGCCTCCTCGAGCTCATCGACAAGCATTGGGGATACGACACCCTCCGCCCGCTGCAGGAAGAGGCGATGCTGGCCGCGCTCGATTCGCGCGACTCGCTCGTCGTCATGCCGACCGGCGGCGGCAAATCGCTCTGCTATCAGGCGCCGGCGGTGCTGCAGGACCGCGTCACGGTCGTCGTCTCGCCGCTCATCTCGCTGATGAAAGACCAGGTGGACGGCCTCCTCGCCTGCGGCGTCCGCGCGGCGCAGATGAACAGCTCGCAGGATTCGACCGAGCTACGCGCCGTAGAGCGCGACGTGCTGCGCGGCGAGGTGAAGCTGCTTTTCGTTTCGCCCGAGCGCCTCGCCGTGCCGCACTTTCGCGAGTTCCTGCGGCGCGCGAACGTGCGCACGTTCGCGATCGACGAGGCGCACTGCATCAGCCACTGGGGCCACGACTTCCGTCCGGAGTACCGGCAGCTGCGCGCCGTGCGCGACGAGTTCCCCGAGGCGTCGATGCACGCTTACACCGCGACGGCGACGCCCGAAGTGCGGCGCGACATCGCCGCGCAGCTCGGTCTTCGCGAGCCGCTCGTCCTCGTCGGCGACTTCGACCGGCCGAACCTCACCTATCGCGTCCTGCCGCGCCACGACGAGGCGAAGCAGGTGCTCGACGTCATCGAGCGCCACCGCGCCGAGGCCGGCATCATCTATTGCATCCGCCGCCGCGACGTCGACTCGCTCGCGGAGAAACTAAAGAAGCGCGGGCACCACGTCGTCGCCTATCACGCCGGCCTGTCGCAGGAGGAGCGGCGCGCGGCGCAGGATGCGTTCGCCAATGAGCAATGCGATCTCGTCGTGGCCACGGTGGCGTTCGGGATGGGCATCGACCGCTCGAACGTGCGCTTTGTTTTGCACACGGCGATGCCGAAGTCGGTCGAGCATTACCAGCAGGAGTCGGGACGCGCGGGCCGCGATGGTCTCGAGGCGGAGTGCGTGCTGCTCTACTCCGGCGCCGACCTGATGCTCTGGAAGTCGATGCTGCAAAGCGACTCGAACGTCGACTCGCTCCTGCGCCATCTCAACGACATGGATCGCTACTGCTCCGGCGCGAAGTGCCGTCACCGCGCCCTGGTCGAGTATTTCGGCCAACGTGTGACGGAGGGAGACTGCCACGCCTGCGACATCTGCCTCGGCGAAACCGAGGAAGTCGCGGACGCTCTCACGATCGCGCAGAAGATCCTCTCGTGCGTCTATCGCGTGCGCGAGTCGTGGGGCGTCTCGCACGTCGTCGGCGTGCTGCGCGGCGAGGACACGGAGAAGATCCGCGAGCGCCAGCACGATCAACTGTCGACGTATGGACTGCTCAAGGGCCACACGCGCCAGGACGTGCGCGAGTGGATCTACCAGCTGATCGCGCAGGACTTCCTCGCGCAGAGCAACGGCGAATATCCCGTGCTCCGCATGGGCACGCGCTCCCGTGAGGTGCTGCGCGGATTCGCGGAAGTGAAGCTGCGCCAGCCGGCGGTGAAGAAGAAGGACCCGGGTTCGCCGCGGGCGTCGCGCGCCGCGCACGAAGACTTTGGCGAATACGATCGCGGCCTGTTCGAAGCGCTGCGTAAGTGGCGGCGCGAAGAGGCGCAGGAGCGCGGCGTCCCGCCCTACGTGATCTTCAGCGACCGCACCCTCCGCGAGCTCGCGCGCATCCGCCCAGCCACGCTCTACGAGCTGCGCGGGATCTACGGCATCGGCGACGCGAAGTTCGAGGCGTTCGGGGAGGCGGTGGTGGGCGTGATCAAAGGCGCCTAACGCCGCTGCCGCGGAGGGAGGGGCGGGAGGCTGCGCCTCCGCTGTGGGAAAGCGGTGGCTTTGCCACCGCAGTCCAAAGGCTACAAGAAGCTGAGGATCCGCTCCACGTGCCGCCACTCCGTGGCGCCGTTGCCGATGGCGACGCGGATGCTGTAGTCGTCGCCGCGCTTGGTGTGCGAGACGAAGACGTCGCCGCTGGCGTTGATGCGTTCGAGCAACGCCATCGTCTCGTCGTTGTTCTTTTTGCGGAACACGACCACGCTGAATGAGGGCGGCGCGAGGAGCTCGACGCCGTCGTGTTTCTGCAGCTCGGCGGCGAGGCGGTCGGCGAAGCCGATCTGATCGCGGATCACGGCGCGCATCCGCTCCAGGCCGTAGTGCTCCATCACCATCCACAGCTTCAGCGCGCGGAAGCGGCGCCCCAGCTGGAGTCCGTAATCCATGTAATTGACCTCGGCGGTATCCGTGGTCTTGAGGTACTCGGGCACGAGCGAGAATGTCTCGCGCAGGACGTCGGGGCGCCGCGTATAGAGCACGCTGCAGTCGACTTGCGTGAAGAGCCACTTGTGCGGGTTGACGACCATCGAGTCGGCGAGCTCGATGCCGTCCCATTGCTCGCGCAACTCGGGACAGATCATCGCCGAGCCGGCGTACGCGGTGTCGACGTGATACCAGATCTTCTCGCGCGCGGCGAGCTCGCCGAGGGCGCGGATCGGATCGACGGATGCAAACGACGTCGTTCCAACCGTGGCCACGATCACACACGGAATCGCGCCCGCGGCGCGATCGCGCGCGATCGCTGCTTCGAGCACGTCGGGGCGCATGCGCAGCGCGTCGTCGACCGGGATCTTGACGACGTTCTGCTGACCGAAGCCGAGCGCCAGCGCGGCTTTCTCGGCGGACGAATGCGTCAGCTCGGAGAGGTAGACCTTCAGCGGCGGGAGCTCGCGGCCGGTCATTCCCTTGCCGCGGATGTCGAGGCCGAGGAACTCGCGCGCGGCGGCGAGGGCGAGGAAGACGTTGATCGAGGCGGTGTCGTTGATGATGCCGAAGAGATTGGTCGGCAGGCCGAGCGCGTCGCGCAGCCAGCGCAGCACGAGCGTCTCCAGCTCCGTCACCGAGGGGGACGTGCGCCAGAGCATGCCGTTGATGTTCAGCGCCGCGCTGAGCAGCTCGCCGATCACGCCGGCCTGCGAGCCGGTGATGGAAAAGTAGGCCATGAACGACGGGTGGTTCCAGTGCGTGATGCCGGGCAGGATCTTCTCGCGCAACTCCGCCATCAGCGCGTCGTACGGTTTGCCGCTCTCACTCGCGGCCGCGGCGAATTGCTTCTCGGTGTCGCCCGGCTGCAAACGCGAGAGCACGGGATAGTCGTCGATGTGATCGAAGTAATCGGCGATCCAATCGACGGCGGCGTGGGCGGCGGCGCGGAATTCTGTGGTGTTGGGATCCAACTTCGGCATGGCGAGCCGAAGTTTATGACGCGCCGCGGCCCGAGAGCACGACCGGAATCGTCCGCAGCAGGATCTTGAAGTCGAGCGACGGCGACCAGTTGTCGATGTACTGCAGGTCGAGTTGCATCCAGCGGTCGAAGTCGGCGATGTCGTTGCGGCCGCTGACCTGCCAGAGGCACGTGAGGCCCGGCTTCATCGACAGGCGGCGGCGGTGCCAGCGGTGGTACGACGCGACTTCCTCCGGGATCGGCGGGCGCGGGCCGACGAGGCTCATGTCGCCTTTCAGCACGTTCCAGAACTGCGGCAGCTCGTCGAGCGAGAAGCGGCGCAGCCAGCGGCCGACCGGCGTAATGCGCGGGTCGTCCTTCATCTTGAACACCGGGCCGTTCATCTCATTGAGATGCGCGACCTCGGCGCGCCGCGCGTGCGCGTCCTCGATCATCGTGCGGAACTTGTACAGCGTGAACATGCGGCCGTTCAGACCGATGCGGCGCTGCTTGAAGAGGATCGAGCCGGGCGACGTCAGCTTGATCAGCAGCGACGCCAGCACCACCACCGGCACCGCCAGCGTGAGCAGGATCGCCGAGATCACGATGTCGACCATGCGCTTGAACGCGAGATGCGTTTCGTTCGACGGCGTGGTGGTGAACGTCAGGAACGGCACGCCTTCGAGGTCTTCGATCTCCAGCCGCGCGACGCGGTTCGGGAAGAAGTTCATCGCCACGCGGGTGCGGATGCCGAGCTCCTCGCACATGAGGAAGATCTGCTTCATCTCGTCGAGCTTCTTGCGCGTGACGGCGAAGACGATCTCGTCGATCGGCTCCTCGACCGCGCCGTCCTCGAGCGTCCGCTTCAGATCGGGAACGGTGCCGAAGATGCGGTAGCGCGCCCACCCGTTCGAGAGATGGTGGCCGTCGGAGACGAAGCCGAGGATCTTGTAGCCCCAGTACTTGTGGCCGCTGATCATGTGGGCGATGTCGGTGGCGCGGCGGCCGGTGCCGACGATGAGAACGGTCCGATAGTTGAGGCCGTTCGAGCGCACGTAGCGCGCGATCACCCGCAGCATGATCTTCTCCGCGGACAGCAGCGCCGCGCAGAGGATGGCGAAGAGGATGAACCACGAGCGCGACAGCTGGCGCAGCGGGATCAAATACGCCAGCGTCGCCAGGAGGACCGTGCCGAAGCCGACGACGCGGAACGTGTTCAGCCCTTCCTTCGTCAGAGGAATCGTGCGGTGGGAGTGATAGCTGTCGTAGGTGAAGAGGAGGACGGACCAGATCACGAGGACGATCGGCAGGATCTTCACGTACTGCTGCAGCGGGAAGAGGCCGGTGGGAAAGTGCGCGGGATCGAGGTACGGCAGGAGCGTGTCGCGGAGGTAGAAGGCGGCGAAAAACGCGACCGCGGTGAGCAGAAGATCGACGACGAAGACGATCCTCACAATCACCAGTGCCTTCTGTTTCAGCATTCTGCTGTTTCTCTTACGGACCTGCCGGACCGAACGTCTAGTCCCCGAGGAAAAGACGTTCGTAGGCTTCCGTGACCCGTTCCCACGAGTATAGCCGGGACGCGCGGCGCCGGGCGCGCACGCGGAAGTCGTCCCGTTTCAACGGATTGCGTAGCCATTCGGATATCGTGCCGGAGAGGTCGCCCGGCCGGTGGACATCGAAATAACCGACCGCGTCGCCGCCCGCTTCCCGATTTTCCGGCGTGCCGTTGGCCAGGACGCACCCGCCGGACGCCATCGCTTCGATGAGCGCTGGATGCGTCCCCCCCACCTCCGTGGCCTGGATGTAGAGCAACGCGTTGCGCTGGAGGGTGCGGTAATCGCGGCCGTACAGGGCGCCGGGGAAGAGGATTTTCGGACTCGCGTGGCGGTGCAGTTCCTTCACGAGCTCGTGTGCGTACAGCCCGTGTCCGAGCATCACCAGCGGCGGCGCATCCTTCAGAAGCTCGTACTCGCGCACGACCTCGAGCGGATTGTTCTCCGGCTCGAAGCGGCTGACATAGAGGATGTAGTCCTCGATCCCCAGCCGTTTCAAGACGTCGGAGTCTTCCTCCTCCGGAAAGTCCGCGCCGTACGGAATCACGACGGGGTCGACCTGATAGTTCGCGCGGTAGTACCGCGCGATCACGTCGGCATCGGCGACGACGGTGGCGAAGCTCGCCGAGAACGCCTCGCCGATCGTGTACACCGCGCGGCCGAAGACGTTCCACTTGCGCCGCTTGCGCTCGATGCCGTCGACGTTGATGGCCACGCGCGTCCGCTTCGCGCGGAGGAGCGGGAGAACAAACGCGTTCGCGGCGTTGCAGACGAGGATGGCGTCGAAGTCGCGGCGCAACGCGTCGAGCGCGGACAGCAGGGCGTGGGAGACCGTCTCGAAATACTTGTGAGAGATGAACGGAACTTCGATGCGATGGACACCGCGCCAAGTGGAGCGGCGGGCTTCAGCCCGCCGGTCAGGATTCGGCGGGCTAAAACCCGCCGCTCCACGGCAGTAGACGAACACTTCGTGACCGCGCTGCACGAGCCTCGTCGAAAGCTCGCCGGCGAAGGTCTCGAAGCCGCCGTACGCTGGCGGGACGCCGCGCGTGCCGAGGATGGCCAGCTTCATCGGAACCACCTCGCCAGCTCGCGGTCGGAGACCGTGCGGCGCCGTTGAAGGATCCGCCGCTTCGCGAGGATGCGGGCGCGGTTGCGCCACAGCCAGGCGAACGCCGGCAGCGACGTGCGCTCGATTGTGAGCGCTGCGAGCAGCACGACGAGATCGCGCGCGAGCTCGAACGGCGCGTTGCGCAGCGCGAGGTACGCGCCTTCGTTCTTGAGTCGCAGCAGGAAGCGGTTCTTGACCGAATGCAGATTGACGTCCGGCGGCAGCGCGCGCCGCGCCTCCGGCGTCACGCGGCGTACGTGCTGCGCGACCGCGCGCGGCTCGCAGACGGCGCGCCATCCGAAGAGGCGGCCGCGCCAGGCGAGATCGGCGTCTTCGCGATACGCGAAAAAGTCTTCGTCGAGAATCTCGCCGTCGATCGCGGCGTCGCGCAGAAACGCGAGCCGGTGCATCGCCGCCGCGCCGCTGACGCCGAAGACTTCCGTGCGTGTGGCCGGCGCGACCGTGATGTCGAGATGCCGGCCCGTGCGCGTCATGCGCATGCCCGCGGAGTCGACGCCGTGGCCGTCGTCGCGATACAGCAGGCCGGTCGCGGAGCCGACGCGCTCGTCTTCGAAAACAGGCAACAGGTTCTCGATGTAGTCAGGAGCGAGAAAACAGTCTGGATTCACGAGCAGCACAAACTCGCCGCGCACGATCTCCAGCGCCTGATTCACGGCGGCGCTGAAGCCGCGGTTGGTGTCATTGCGGAGGACGCGCTCGAAGAACGACGCGGAGTCATCCGACGAGGCGTTGTCGACGGCGATCACTTCGAGGTCGCGATGCGTTTGCGCGCGGATGCCTTCGAGACAGCGCGGCAGGTGTCGCGCGCTGTTCCAGGTCACGACGACGATGGAGACGAGTCCCTTCAGTTCGTCTGCCAACGCTCGAACGCGTTCCTCATCACGAGCAGATACGCGCGCAGCGCTTCGCCGCGCGTCATTCCCTTCGGCTCGATGCCCACCGCCGCCGCGATGCATCGCATCATCATGCCGCCGATGATCGTCCAGCGCAGCGCTTCCGCCTCGCCGGCCCGGAGCCACTTGCGCGCGTAGCGCCACATGTTGGCGTACCAGACTTCGACGAACCGCGCCGCCGGCAGGTGCTCGAGGCTCGCGCCGCCGACGTGGCGCACGATCGCCTTCGGCACGACCCACACTTCGCGCTTCCGCTCCGCGAGCCGCCGGCAGAAGTCGACGTCTTCGAACCACGCCGGCGCGAATTGTTCGTCGAGCAGTCCGACGTCGTCGATGACGCTCCGACGCAGCAGCATCGCCGCCGCCGCCGGCTGCTCGATCCTCCGCGGCTCATTCAATTCGAGATCGCGATAGCGATACTGCGCCGTCGCCGGATTTCGCGGAAAGAGCTTGTCGAGCAAAAGGACTTCGGCTGCCAGCGATGCCAGCGTAGGAAACCGCCGCAGTTGAAACTCGCGCTGCGGCTCGCCGTTCTCGTCGACGAGCAGCGGCACGGCCGCGGCGATGTGCGGCCGCGACTCGAGGAACTCGTACAGCTGCCGCAGCGCGCCCGGCGCGAGCTCGCAGTCGGGATTGAGCAGCAGCACGTAGCGCCCGCGCGACCGCGCGAACGCGCGATTCGTCCCGGCCGCGAAGCCGATGTTCTCTTTCGAGTTGTCGTGGATCACGACCTCGTGCGCGACGCCGTCGCACGCCGCCGGGATGGAGCGCAGGCAGCGCTCGATCCATCGCTCACTGTTCCACGTCACGATGAGGATGGAGAGTGTGGGGGTCATCGCCATTTCAGAATTGCGTCCACCAGCGGACGCGTCACGATATCCCATGTGAAGCGCGGCCGGAGACGTTCCAGGCGTTCTACGCAGCCCATGAAGAATTCGTCGTCCGTGAGCAGGAGGCGCATCGCCTGCGTCACCGCGCTCGTGTTTTCCGGCGGCACGACGACGCCGAGGCCTTCGCGCTCAACGAGCTCGGCCGCGAACCCGCCGGCCGTGGCCACGATCGGCGTGGCGGCGGCGATGGCGTCGAAGAGGCGCGTGCGGATGGAGTAATCAGCCTCGGCCGTGCGGCGGTGGAGCATGATCGCGATCTTGCCCGAGCGCAGCCACGAGAGGCGCTCGCGGTACGGAACCCATTCATCGTTCGCGGCGACGTGCGGGCCGAGGAGCGCATCGACGCGATCCTCGCGCCGGCGATCGATCAGGTTTTGATTCGGACGCGTCCGGCCGAGGAACAGCAACTTCGCCCGCACTCCCTCGGCATTGAGCCGATTCACGGCCTCGACCGCCGTTGCCGGATCGAGCCACTCCCACAACCCGCCGCCCCACACCACCACGTTGTCGCGCGGCTTCTCACACGGCCGGCTCTCTTCGGCCTCGATGCCGAACGGCACTTCGATCCAAGGCGTGTCGCTGCTCTGCAGCCGCTCGTAAAACTCGCGCTGCTTCTTCGCGCCGCACATCAATAGATCGCCACGCATCAGCGCCTCGGAGAGACGCCACCATTCCGCCGCGAGATGCACGCGCTGCCGCAGGTTCGGCTTGTTGCCGTACAGCTCGCGCAGCTCGAGGACGGTGGGATCGAAGAGGTCGTAGACGATGCGCTGCTCGCGGCGGCGTTTGCGAAAGCCGCGGGCGGGCTGGCCGATGAGGACGTCGGCTTCACGGAGGGCTTCTCGCGCTTCGCGCGAGTTGTGTTCGACGACGTCACGCGATGCAGACTCGCGCGCAATCAACGTCACGTCCACATGCTTCGCCAGCTCCTGGGCGAGATGGAATGCGCGGATTCCGGGGCCGGCCATCCGCTCGCCGACGACGTCGGGGGTGTGCACTACAACCTTGAACATAGACCTTCGATCACGCCGCGCAGCGAGGTGCGGCCGCGCGGCAGGAGCCGCGCATCTTCCCACAACAGCGCGGCGAGCCGTCCCGCGCCGCGATGCATGCGCGCGACGAGGTAGCGATTGCGCGTGCGGAGGCGCAGCGCGCGCGCGCCGAGGAGCGAAGCGCTCGCGGAACCGCGATGCGTCGCCTTCACCACCGGCAGCACCGCCGTGCGCCAGCCGCTCTCGCGCAAGCGCGCGGAGAGCTCGACGTCTTCGTAGTACGCGAAGAGACGCTCCTCGAACACGCGTCCGCCGAGGGCGGCGCGGCGATAGAGCGTGGCAGTGGCAGAAACGCCCCAGGCCACGGCGAGCGGCGCGCCGACGGGCTGGCCGTGTCCGATCTGCCGGAACGTGCCGTCGCTCACGTCGATCCCCGCGCCGTCGATCCGGCCATCCGGCCGGCGGATGATCGTCTGCACGGCGGCGAGCTGGGCATCGCGGTCGAGCGCGTCGCGTACGTGCGCGAGCCAGTCGGGGTCGAGCACGACGTCGTTGTTGATCAGGCCGACGTACGGCGCGGTCGTGTGCGCGAACGCCTCGTTTACGCCGCGCGCGAAGCCGAGGTTCGTTTCGCTGCGGACCGCCGCACCGGTCGTAGGAACGCGCGAGCCGTTGTCGAAGACGATCACGCGGCAGGAAACGGTTTGCGCGCGAATCGAGGCGAGGCATTCGTCGAGCATCGCCCCGCCGTCGAGGTCAAGCACAATCAGGTCGACGTCACTCATGACTCATCCGATCGACGTTGATCGAGCCGGAGAGCACGCGCAATGTGACGCGCTCGGATTTCGGAACGGCGACACGAATGCTCGCGTAGCGGTCCGTCGCCGGAGCCGTGTACGCGCGGCCGGCGAGCTCGATCGTCGCGCCGGGGCCGCTGATGTAGTCGAGACGCCATGGCCCTTCGTTCGCGAGGAACGAAAGCGAGTCGTTCGCCTCGAGCACGTAGCCGCCACGGTAAGTCACGCGCATGATCGTGTAGAAGGGCGGATAGAGCTCGCCGCCTTCGTGCTGGAGGTGCGTGTCTTCGAACTCGACGTGGTTGGCGGGGTTCAGGGCGGTGCGGAATAGGACGCCTAGGACGAGGGCGAAGAGGGGAACGGCCAGGTCGACCTTACGACGAGGTAGGACGAATAGGACGAAGAGGACGACGGCGGCGAGGCCGATCCAGGCCGCGGTGTTCATGCGGATGAAACTCGGGAAGAGGCGCGAGAAGTCGGTGTGGTATTTCGCGGAGAACCACTCGCCAATCGTGTTCTCGCCGTTGGCGATGTGGAAGAGCGCGAACGGGCGCGCAAGGCCGTGAATCGCGAGACCGGTCGTCCACGCGGCGATGAGCGCGATCGCGCCGGGCGAGACGCGGTCCCAGACCGCGGCGGCGCCTAACGCGAGCACGGGCGCGAGGAAGACGATGTAGCGGAGAGGCGGCGCCCAGCCGCCGAACCATTCGGGGCGCGGCGCGAGGTAGAGCAGGTACAGCAGCGAGGCCAGGATGCCGTCGCGGAACCCGCGTGGCGTGGAGCGCCAGCGCGTGATCGCGAAAATGCCGAGGAGATAGAAGGGGCCGCGAAAGGCGATGCCGGACATGCCATCGGCGAGGAGACCGGCGAGGCCGCGCGCGTAGTTGCCG
>DATFHJ010000333.1:0-2856 GCA_035248585.1 Thermoanaerobaculia bacterium | reverse complement strand
ATCGGAATCATCGAGCATCGACGTGAGAAGGCGCATTCCTTCATCTGCGTAAGGGCTCAGCTGGCCGAGGATATCGGCGCCGGCGATGCGCGTCGACGCGTCGTCGGCGTGGCAGAGTTGCGCCGCGCGGTCGAACACTTCGCGCGTCCCGAGGGCGTGCAGCTCACGAATAGCGGTCCATCGCGCGTCGTCGTCAGCCTCCCGAACGACGACGGCGAAGAGCTCATCGACGGAATGCACGATCCGATGCTACCTTACCTGCCGCCAATGCGTTCACGTTCGATCCTCATCCTCGCCCTCCTCTTCGTGGCATGCGGCAAGCTCGAGACTCCGACCGACCCCGGCGGCGGCGGCACACCGATCGATCCCACGGCCACCTTCACGCGCGTGCAGGCCGAGATCTTCACGCCGACCTGCGCGCAGATCAATTGCCATCACCCGATCGGCCAGCAGTCGCAGATGATTCTCACCGCGTCGCAGGCGTACGCGATGACGGTCAACGTCGCCAGCGTCGAGATGCCGTCGCTCAAGCGCGTCACGCCCGGCGATCCCGCGAGCTCCTATCTGTATCGCAAGATCACCGGCTCCGGCATCACCGGCGACCGCATGCCGCAAAGCCTACCGCCGCTGAGCGATGCGCAGATTGCGCTGGTGAGAGACTGGATTCGGAGAGGGGCACCGAATGATTAGGAACGCAGAGCGCAGAGCGCAGAACGTAGAACAGAGAAAAAGAGCCCAACGAAGATTTCTTCATTCTTCGTTCTGCGCTCTGCGTTCTGCGTTCCTCTTGCTCGTCGCTACATCTGCTCTCGCCCAAACCGACGCCTACAAACCCCTCACCCGCCTCCCCACCGGCGACTGGTTTCTCACGCTTCCGAGTCCGAGCATGCCGGCGCGCGGGACGTACGAGGTGCGATTCACGCATCGCTTCAACCAGTCGCTCGACCAGGGCAGCTTCAGCGATCAACTGCATTCGCTGTTCGGACTCGACACGAATGCCGACGTCGTTTTCGGACTGTCGTACGCGCTGCGCCGCGACCTTCAGGTGTCGCTGATGCGCAGCAACACGAACGACACGATCGAAGGCGCCGCAAAGTTTGTCGTTCTGCAACAGGCGCCGTCGGTGCCGCTGAACCTCTCATTGCGCGGCGGGGTCGACTGGCGCAGCGAGAAGAATCTCGAAGAGCGGACGTCGTTCTTCGCCCAGGCGATCGTCTCGCATCAGTTCGGAAAGAAGGCGGAGATCTTCGCGATCCCAACCGTCGCCACGAAGGCGGGCCGCGCCGTCAGCGGGACATCGTCGGGGGCGCTGTTCAAGAACGCGTTCAATGTTCCGGTCGGCTTCGTCTGGACGATGCGCCCCGGATTCAGCGTCGTCGCGGAGCTGGTACCGCCGAATCACGATCTGCCGGACGAAATGGACGCCGATCTCGGCTGGTCCGTCGGCATCAAGCGCCAGATCGGTGGGCACTGGTTCGAGATCCTGCTCACGAACAGCCAGGCCTCGACCGCGGATCAGTACGTCACGAGCACGTTCCAGGGAACACCGCTCGACTCGGGCGACATCCACCTCGGGTTCAATATCGAGAGGCGGTTCGGGCGGAGGCGGTAGCGATGGCAGCGCGGTTGCACCTCAGGGCCGCTATGCGATGCCCCGAGTGCCACGCGTTGAATGAGACGGACGCGGCTGCCTGCGGGACGTGCGGTCTGCTGCTCCTCAACGTAGCTCCGAAGCGGCGCTCGGAGGATCTGGCGGTGCAGCGGCGCCGCGCCTCGGATGTCGAGGCGACGGAGTGCAAATTCTGCGGCGGCGCGATCTCGCCGAAGGCCGTGCGCTGCAAGCACTGCTCGGAAGTCGTCGACGAAGACTTTTATCGCGAACGGGCCCAGCGCATCCGCTCGCGCGTCAACTACGCGAGCTGGGTGCTGTACCTCTTCGGCCTCGGCGCGCTGCTCGTGTTCCGTCCGGTGGGAGTGCTTTCGATCGCGGCCGGCCTGCTGCTCTCGATCGCGTACTACGCGATCCCCGTCGAGCCGCCGGCATCGCCGCGAAAAAAGCAGAAGACAAAGCTCGTCGAAATGATCCGCCGGCAACTGCGGATGGAGCGCGTGTCGATCCCCCTCCCGGCGCTGCGCAATAAGAAGCTCGTGTTCGTCGGAACCCCACTCATCGCCGCATTGATCGGCTATTCGGTCAATCTGTTCCTGCTGCAGGAGCCGGTGAACGACATCCTGAAACAAAGCGACGCCTTCCGGGGCATGGAAGTCTCGGCGCACTACCAGTACTACGTCGTGCCCGGCGTCGTCGTGTACGACCTCCGCGGGCTCAGCTTCCGCCAAACGCCCATCGACGTGCACCGAGCCTTTCTCGAATTCGCGAAGCAGCTGAAGGAGAAGCGCTACAAACGCATCGATCTCTCGTACAAAGGCACGAAGAAATTCGAGATCGACGGCGCCGCTTTCTCGCGCCTCGGCAGCGAGTACTCGAAACGCAATTTCGAATTCTCCCTCTACGCCTTCCCCCGCCTCTTCCACGCCGCCGCCGGCACCACGCCCCTCGACCAGGCGAGCTCGAGCCGCGACTCGCTGCTGGAGTTCCACCGCCGTTGGTACGGCGAGGATCAGTTGACGAAGACGGTGGAGAACGGGTTGCGGTAACCTCGTCTTCGTGACGAAGGTCTTCATTAGTTACAGCCACAGGGACAAGAAGTACCTTGGCGAGCTGCAGACCATGCTCGCCCCCGCGATCGAGCCGTGGGACGACACGAAGATCGCGACCGGCGCAAAGTGGCGCGACGAGATTGCAAACGCGATCCAATCCTCGAACGTCGCCGTTCTTCTAGTCAGCGACAACTT
>DATFHJ010000332.1:0-25603 GCA_035248585.1 Thermoanaerobaculia bacterium | reverse complement strand
CTCGGCGTCGAGGCCCAGCGCGCGCGCGCCGCCGAGCGTGGCGAGATACCAGAGATGGAACGGGCTCAGCGAGACGTTCTGCACCTGCTGCACTTTGTAGGCATCGGCCATGGCGTTGAACATCGAGGGCGTGGTGCCGGCGCCGATGTCGCTGCCGAGGCCGACGATCACGCCGGCATTGAGGACGCGATGCAGCGGAAAGAGACCGCTGCCGAGGAAGAGGTTCGAGTTCGGGCAGTGCGAGATGCGCGCGCCCCGCCGCGCGAGCAGGTCGAGCTCCTCGGCCGTGAGGTACACGCCGTGCGCGAGTACCGCGCGGTCATCGAGCAATCCGAAGCGGTCATAGACGTCCGCGTACTCGGCCTCGGGGAACAGCGACTGCACCCAAAGCACTTCGTTCTTGTTCTCGGAGATGTGCGTGTGCATCCACGCGTCGGGAAATTCTTTCTTCAGCTGGCCCGCCGCTTCGAGCAGCTCCGGCGTCGACGTCGGCGCGAAGCGCGGCGTGATCGCGTAGCGCAGCAGCCCGCGCCCGTGCCATTTCTGCAGCAGCGCGCGGCTGTCGTCGTACGACTGGCGCGGACTGGCGTCGAGCAGATAGTCCGGCGCGTTGCGATCCATCATCGTCTTGCCGATGATTCCGCGAAATCCGCGGCGCTCCGCCTCTTCGAAGAAGATGTCCGTGGCTTCGCGGTGAATCGTGGAGAACACGAGTGCGCTCAGCGTGCCGTGGCGCAACAGCTCGTCGTAAAACGAGCGCGCCACGCGGCGCGCGTGCTCGGGATCCTCGAACTTCCGCTCCGTCGGGAACGTGTAGCGATTCAGCCATTCGAGGAGATGCCCGCCGTACGAGCCGATCATCTCCAGCTGCGGCGCGTGCAGATGCGTGTCGATGAAGCCCGGCGTGATCAGCGCGTCCTCGCCGAGATCGATGACCGTCCCCTCCGGCTTCTCCGACGAATCGCCGACGCTGTGAATGCGCCCGTCGTCATCGACGGCCAGAAACCCGCTGGCCCAGTACTGATACGACGACTCGATTCCGTTCGCGAACGGATCCGCCACCGGCGTGAAAACGCGCGCGCGGTAGACCTGCATCAGAGCTCGTCGTCGAAGAGCGGCGGCGCCGCGAGTTTCTCCAGCACCATCGCCTGATGTTTCCCGGTCACGACTTCTTCGGCCGGCGCGGGGTCGTCGAGCGCGGTCGCCAGCGCCAGCGAGGTCTGCGTCACCGACTCCATGAAGTCCATCATCTGCGCCATCGGCATCTGCACCGCCGAACGATCGGCGAGCTTCTGCCGCTGGTCCTTCTCTTCGGTGGTACGGAAGTCGTTGTTGAAGATCAGCAGCGTCGTGGCGAGCTTCTCGTACAGCTCCGCCGTCGCGCGCACGTCTTCGAGGCAGTAGTCGGCGAGCTCGCGATGGCGGCCCGCCCGATACCACGTGTCGACCGAGCGACCGTCGATGCCTTCACTCTTCGACGTCTCCACGCCGAAGGCCTTGCACGCGAGATCGAGGTTGAATTTGAACTGCCGGTTGTTCACGGTGCCGAAGAAATTGAGCGCCTCGCGGAGATCGCAGTTCGGATGAAAGCCGTAGCGATATCCGACGAGATCGCGCTTCGGGATGATGCCGTTGATCGCGGAGCGAATCATCAGGAACGGCCCATCGAACTGGCGGCCGTTGAAGGAGATGAAGCGCGAATCGCTCTCGAAGAAGCCCCAGAACTTCTCGAGGATCTGTTTCTCGGTGCCGGAGATGTAGGTGCGCGCGCCAACGCGCTCGGTCTTGATCTCCGTCTGCCCCGGCACTTCGTACATCGCGCAGGAGCGCCCGTCTTCGATGTTGATCACGCCGATCGCGACAATGCGCCCGCGAAACGGCGAGAGCCCTCCCGCCCGGCGCGCCTCCTCGGCGTCGCCTTCCGAGAGGCCTTTGATCAGATATTCGCGGACGTACGGGTCGTGCTCTTCCCAGGGGATGCCGACCGTCTCGATGTCGATGACGAGCTTTTTCATTCGTGGATGAGGACGGCAACCATATTAGGCCGCAGTCTTTAACTTATCCACCAACTCCTTGACCGCGTCCGCAGATTTCCCGAGTGCGGCGGCCTCATCCTCTTTCAGCTCGATCTCGATGATCTGTTCGAGTCCGTTGCGGCCGAGTTTCACGGGTACGCCGACGAAGAGCTCGTTGAGGCCGTATTCGCCCTGCAGGAACGCGGCGCACGGGAGGATCTTGCGCTTGTCTTTGAGAATCGCCTCGACCATCTCGACCGTCGACGCGGCGGGCGCGTACCAGGCGGAGGTCTTGAGCAGGTTGACGATCTCGGCCCCGCCGTTGCGGGTGCGGTCGACGATCGCGGCGATGCGCTCTTCGGAAATGAGCTCGGTGATGGGGATGCCGGCGACCGTGGAGTAGCGCGGGAGCGGGACCATCGTGTCGCCGTGGCCGCCGAGGACGAACGCGTGCGTGTTCTCGACAGAGACGTTCAGCTCCATGGCGATGAAGGCGCGCATGCGCGCGGAGTCGAGGACGCCGGCCATGCCGAGGACGCGCTCGCGCGGGAACTTCGACACGCGCCGCGCCACTTCGCACATGGCGTCGAGCGGATTGGAGACGACGATGATGATGCAGTTCGGGGAGCGCTTCGCGATCTCCGCGGTGACGCCGCCCACGATCTCCTCGTTTTTCCAGAGCAGATCGTCGCGGCTCATGCCCGGCTTGCGCGGCAGGCCGGCGGTGATGACGACGATGTCCGAGTCCGCGGTCTCGTCATATCCGTTCGTGCCGCGGAGAATCGAGTCATACTTCTCGACCGGCGCGGTTTCCATCAAATCGAGCGACTTTCCCTGCGGAACTCCCTCGACGATGTCGACCAGGACGACATCGGCAAGTTCTTTGAGTGCAATCCCCTGCGCTACAGTTGCGCCTACGTTTCCGGCGCCGACGACGGTGACTTTGGTTTTCATGGCGGGCGGATTCTATCTGCAATGCTTCGCGACTTCACAACAACAGCAAACGCAATCGCAGCCACCACCAAGAAGAGCGAAAAGGAGCGCATCCTTGCGGAATACCTGCGCTCGCTGGACGACGCGTCGCTCGAGCGCGCGGTGGTGTTTTTCTCGGGCTCGCCGTTCCCGCGGCGCGAGGAGCGCGTGACCGGCGTCGGCGGCGCGGCCATCGGCGAGGCCGTGGCGGAGGCCACGGGACGCTCCCCGGACGAGGTCTGGGAGCCGTGGCAGAAATACGCCGACGCGGGCGACACGATCGCGGAGTCGTTCGAGGACGATCCGTCGCGCGACATCACGCTCTCCGAGCTCGGTGAGTTCTTCGAGCGCATCGCCGCGACGCAGGGCGCGATCGCGAAGAAGGACGCGCTGGTCGAGCTACTGCGCAAGGTCGATAAACAGGGCGCGCGCTACGTCGTCAAAATTTTGACACGTGAGCTGCGCATCGGACTCGTCGAGGGTCTGGTCGAGTCGTCGATCGCGAAGGCGTTCGAGCGAAAGCTCGAGGCGGTGCGGCGCGCGAACATGTTCACGGGCGACATCGGCGCGACGGCGCTGCTCGCGAAGTCGGATGCGCTGGAGAGCGCGAAGATGGCGCTCTTCCAACCGTTCGCGTTCATGCTCGCGCAACCCGAGGAGGATCCCGCGGAGATCGTCGCGGCCCTCGGCGAGGGCGCGATCGCGGACGACAAGTACGACGGCATCCGCGCGCAGATCCACACCGACGGCTCGGAGGTGCGGATTTACTCGCGCACGCTCGACAACGTCACGCATCGCTTTCCGGAGCTCGAGGCGGCGGCGCGGGAGCTGGGGCGCTCGGTGATTCTCGACGGCGAGATCGTCGCGTTTCGCGATCGCATTCTGCCGTTCGCGGTGATTCAAACGCGCCTCGGACGCAGACAGGTGAGCGAGAAGCTGTTGCGCGAAGCGCCGGTCGTCTACTTCGCGTTCGACCTCCTGTATCTCAACGGCGAGCCGCTGTTCGAATGGCCGCTCAAGGAACGGCTGGCGCGATTGCGTCACGTGGTGCATGTGGGTGCCGCTGCCCCCAGCGGCACCGCGACCGCTGAGGGCAGCGGTCGCCACATCCGCGTTTCGGAACAGAGCCCGATCCGCGACGCGGCGCAGGTCGACGCGCTCTTCGACGCCGCGCGTGGGCGCGCGAACGAAGGGCTCGTGGTCAAGGATCCGGCATCGATCTACACACCCGGCCGCCGCGGCAAGTCGTGGCTGAAGTACAAGAAAGCGCTGGCGACGCTCGACTGCGTCGTGACGTACGCGCAGTGGGGCAACGGCAAGCGGCGCAACGTGCTTTCCGATCTGACGTTCGGCGTGCTGCGCGACAAGGAAATCGTGAACATCGGCAAGGCGTACTCCGGCCTCACCGACGTCGAGATCGCGGAGATGACGGAGCATTTCAAGCAGACGACGATCGAACAGCACGGACCGGTGTTCCGCGTGCAGCCGACGATCGTGCTGGAGATCGCGTTCGACCGCATCCAGGAGTCGAAGCGCCACAAATCGGGCTACGCGCTGCGCTTCCCGCGCATCGTCCGCATCCGCGACGACAAAACTCCGGACCAGATCTCAACCATCGACGAAGTTCGCCGTATCTATGAAGGACAGCTCAAACGGGAGCTGGGAGACTAAACGAAATGCCCCTCTATCGATCAAGCAGAACCAAAATTCTCGGCGGCGTCTGCGGCGGCATCGCCGAATGGCTGGGCTGGGATCCGACGATGGTCCGCGTGCTGTACGTCCTGGCCTCGGTGCTCTCCGCGGGATTCCCGGGAACGATCGTCTACATCGTGCTCTGGATTGTCGTCCCTAAGGCGCCATAAACTCCGGGCTTCATGCCGGATACGACGTTCATCAGCGAGCCGCCGAAGGAGCTCGTGCTGCGGGACGGGTTCCGGTTCACGCACGGCCAAGTCATCGCGCCGTTCACGCTCGTGTATGAAACGTTCGGGAGGTTGAACGACGACAAATCGAACGCGATCCTCGTCTGCCACGCGCTTTCCGCGAGCGCGCATGCGGCGGGGAAGTATCGCGACTCGCCCGATGAAAAGCCCGGGTGGTGGGACGGGCTCGTCGGATATGGAAAGCCGATCGATCTCGACAAGTTCTTCGTCGTCTGCGTGAACTTGCCGGGATCGCCATTCGGCACGACGGCACCGAGCTCGATCAATCCGGCGACGGGCAAAGCGTACGGCTCGCAGTATCCGTGGCCGACGATCGAGGACATGGTGGAGTCGCAGAAGATCGTGCTCGAGCAGCTCGGCATCACGCATCTGCACTCCATCGCCGGCGGGTCATTAGGCGGGATGCAGGTGCTGATGTGGTGCGCGCGGTATCCGGAGCTCGCGGACTCGATCATCGCCATGGCCACCGGCTCCGCGGTGCCGGTGACCGGCATCGCGTGGCACATCCTCGGCCGCAAGATCATCGAGTCCGACCAGTGTTTCAAGGGCGGCGACTACTACGACAATCACGATGCGCTGCGTGGATTGCAGGTCGCGCGCATGCTCGGGCACATGACCTATCTCTCCGCCGAGTCGCTGCAGCGCAAGTTCGGGCGGCGGCGCCGCGGCAACACGCGGCAGTTCGAGATCGACTCGTACTTTGAATATCAGGGACGCAAGTTCGCTGCGCTCTACGACGCGAACTCGTACATCCGCGTGCAGGCGGCGATGGACGAGATGGATCTCGAAGAGCAGTACGGCGATCTGCAGTCGGCGTTCGCGCGCTGGCGCGGCCGCACGCTGCTCGTTTCGTTCGATACCGACTGGCTGTTCCCGCCGGCGGAGACGGAGCGCGTGGCCTCGGCGATGCGCGCGCTAGGCATCGACGTGCAGCACGAGGCGATGATCTCGCCGAACGGACACGACACGTTTCTGATGGACTACGACCTGATCTCGCCGAGCGTGCGGGCGTTTCTGGCTACTTGATTGTCAGTTTATCCCGCGCGTAGACGCGGGATCTCCTCGTGCACCGGCACGATCGTTCCTCAAGGCATCAATCACGCGGTATTACCGGAGATCCCGCGTCTGCGCGCGGGATAAACTGAAACTACTTGAACCGCTCGTCCGGCTCGCTGAGAAACTCGAAGTCGTCCATGCTGCCGATCCCGCAGCCGCCGTCGAGCAGGCGATAGCCGACGGCGACGGTATCGTCTTCGAGACGCTCGACCTGAATCACGATCACGGGCGTCGCTTCGCCGAGGCCTTCTTCGCGCACGATCGCGCAGGCGGGGAGATCGAGCTCGACGGCTTCGCCGCCGACGGCGAAGACCGCGCGGCCGGTTTTCACGTCGAGATCCGTCGCCGGGCGGCCTTCGACCGCCGGGGTTGCGCGCCAATGCGCCATGTCGATCGGATTGTCGATGCTCACGCTGCGATCGGCCCGCGGTGGTCGCACTCAGGATTGTTGCAGTACTCGATCTGACCCTCGCGTTTCGTCTCCTTCTCGAGGAGATACGGCGCGTGGCATTTCGGACACTCGCGCTGCACGGGGCGGTTGTTCAGCGTGAACTCGCACTTCGGGTAGCGGTTGCACGAATAGAACACGCCGCGGCGCGACATGCGCTCGACGATCTCGCCTTCGCCGCACTTCGGGCACTTCACGCCGGTCGGCTTCGGCGGCGTGCTCTTGCGCCCGCCGATCTTGCGGATGGTCTTGCAGTCCGGATAGCCGGAGCACGAATAGAACGGGCCGTAGCGGCCGCTCTTGAGCACCATCTCCTTGCCGCAGTTCTCGCACGGCGGCTGCGGCTCGCTCGGCAGGTTCGCGGCCTGCTTCATGAGGCGCGGGTCCTTCGTGTTCTTGCAGTCGGGATAGCCGGTGCAGGCGAAGAACTGGCCGAAGCGCGAGCGCTTGAGGGCCATCGGCTTGCCGCACTTGTCGCAGATGATCTGCTCGTCGTCGGACGTCGCTTCCGCGGCGTCGCCCTTCGCCATTTCCTTCGTGGTCTTGCACTCGGGGTAGTTCGAGCAGGCCAGGAACTCGCCGAAGCGGCCGAACTTGATGACCATCGGCGAGCCGCAGTTCTCGCACTTTTCGTCGGTCTCGACGCCGGTGCCTTTGACCGACGTCATCTCCGTGGCCGCGCGGTCGAGGTCGACGTTGAACTTCGTCGAGAAGTCCTTCATCAGCGCGGTCCACTCCAGCTTCCCGTCTTCGACCTCGTCGAGTTCTTCTTCGAGCCGCGCGGTGTAGCCCTCGTCGATGATGTCGCCGAAGGACTGCTTGAGCAGCGTCACGACGAGCGTGCCGAGGTGCGTCGGGTGGAACTTGCCCTCGTGCTTGTACGTGTAGTCGCGGGCCTGGATGGTGGTGAGGATCGCGCCGTACGTCGACGGGCGGCCGATGCCGTTTTCTTCGAGCGCCTTCACGAGCGTCGCTTCGGTGTAGCGCGGCGGCGGCTGCGTGAAGTTCTGTTTCGTGTCGAGATCGAGCAGTTGCAGCACGTCGCCCTGGTTCAGCGGCGGCAGCGCCTTGTCGTCGGATTTCTCTTCGTCCTCGTCGTCGTCGGCGTTCGTGTCGCGGAAGACGGCCAGGAAGCCGGGGAACTTGAGCACTTCACCCGAGGCGCGGAGGGTGAGGTTGCCGACGGTGATGTCGGCGTCCGTAACGTCGAAGAGGGCGGGCTTCATCTGGGAGGCGACGAAGCGATCCCAGATCATCTTGTAGAGGTAGTACTCCTCTTTGGTGAGGAAGTCCTTGATCTTCTCGGGATCGAGGTCCATCGACGTCGGGCGGATGGCCTCGTGCGCTTCCTGGGCCTGTGCAGCTTTTTTGACACGATATACGTTCGGTTTTTCAGGCAGGATATCGTCGCCGTATTTCGCTGCAATATATTGTCTGACTTCGGTGAGGGCCTCGTCGCTGATGCGGACCGAGTCGGTGCGCATGTAGGTGATGAGACCGGCGAAGCCGAGGGATCCGAGCTCCTTGCCCTCGTAGAGTTTCTGCGCGATCTGCATCGTCCGCTTCACCGGATACTTGAAGCGGTTGTAGGCGGTGCGCTGGAGCGTGGAGGTGATGAACGGCGGCGCGGCGGAGGATTTCTTTTCCTTCTTCGCGACCTCGGTGACGACGAAGCGTCCGCTCTTGAGCGCGGCTTCGATCTTCCGCGCCTGTTCCTCGTTCGGAACCTCGGCCTTCTTGCCGTCGACCTTCGTCAGCTTGGCCACGAACGGCGGCGGCGTATCGCCGGAGAGCTTCGCGGCGAACGTCCAGTACTCGACCGGCACGAACGCTTTGATCTCTTCTTCGCGGTCGACGATCATTTTCATCGCCACCGACTGCACGCGTCCGGCGGAGAGGCCGCGGCGCACTTTGTCCCAGAGGAGGGGGGAGAGCTTGTAGCCGACGAGGCGGTCGAGCACGCGCCGGGCCTGCTGCGCGTTGACCTTGTTCATGTCGATCTCGCCGGGATGCTCGATCGCTTTCTTGACCGCGTTCTTGGTGATCTCGTGGAAGAGAATGCGGCGGACTTTTTTCTTCGAGTCGCCGCCGAGAAGGTTCATCACGTGCCAGCCGATCGCCTCTCCTTCGCGATCAGGGTCCGAGGCGATGAAGATGTTGTCGGCTTTCTTCGCGGCCGCTTTCAGCTCGCTGACGACCTTCTCTTTGCCTTCGAGAACCTCGTACTTCGGCTCGAACGTATCTTCGTTCACCCCGAGCTCGCTCTTCGGCAAATCGCGGACGTGACCGACCGACGCTTTGACGAGATAGTCGCTCCCGATGAACTTGTTGATCGTCTTCGCTTTCGCGGGAGACTCGACGATGACGAGGTTCTTGGCCATTGCGGAAGGTCCCGAATGCGGATCGGGACCGCGGATATTCCTATCACGAGAGCGGGGAGGGTGGGCGAACGGCTACTTATGGTGGAGGAGCGAGTAGCGATCGGTCGTTCGGAACGGCACGAAATTCTGCAGCAGATGCTCGCACAGCGGACAGGGTCCGCGCGCCGCCCAAGCGGTGATTACGTGATCTTGTTCGAGGATGCAAAGACCGTCTGCGCGCTCGAGCTCACCGATAACTCGGCGCTGCGTCGCGGCGTCGAAAAGCCCGTTCCACAGCGTGGCGTTGAAGCCGGTTGCAGGCTCGCGGCGCGACCAGAAGTAGAAGCTCGGGAGCCCGGGCGCCGTGAAGAGCGTTTTGCAGCGCGGATCGTTCAGCATCGTCACGGCAGTCCGCAGCTCGGAGATCTGCGCGGGCGGCAAACGCACGTGCTCCGCGCCGGGAAGACCGAGCGGTTGTTGATGTGCGTACTCCCACTTCGCCCGCCGCAGCGGAGTGACGATGAACATCGTAGCCACGATCGCGAAAACCGCGATCGGGAACAGTCGGCCAAGCTGCCGCGCGCCATCGACGAGACAGATCGCGGCGACGGGAAAGAGGAGGAAGGCGCCCCACTGGATGTGGCTACCCGCGACCGGGTACGCGTGCAGCGCCTGCAAGACGGCGAGCAGCGGCAGGAGGCGCCGCGCGAATGCGAGCGCCGGTGGATCCGGAATGCCGCGAACCGGCAGCGCGGCGACCCACGCCAGCGGCGCGAAGAAGAAGCCCCAGCGAATCGAGTACGTGTACAAATCCGGCACCGCGCTCCACATCGCCAACGCCGCGGCAAGGCGCAGGATCGCGGCCGGCGGTTTCCAGACGGCCAACACACCGGCAGCAGCGCACAGGAGTGCGAATGGAATGCTGTGCGGCGGCAGCGAGAGCGGGACCGTGAGCACACTGGCCTGACGCAACGGCGCAATGCAGACCGCGGTCACCAGCGCCTGCAGCGTCGTCCCGCGAAGCATCGCGATTACCGCGGCCAGCACGATGATCGTCACCGCGCCGCCAACGGCCCATGGAGTGCCCCCACCCGAAGGCGCGCCAGAGGCGCGCACTACTCCGAGCAGAACCAGCGGCACAATCGCAGCCGTGATCAGCACCACGAACTGCAATACCCACGGCTGCCGCAGCTGGGCCATCATCAACAGCAGCGGTACAGCGGTGATGAACGCGCCGGTGATCGCCAGCCATCTTCGGCTTGCGGTCCCGAGGGCAACGAAACCGATGGCGAGCAGCGCGAAGATGCCGACGTTGATCTTCGTCATCAACAGCGCGCCGCCGAGCACCCCAAGCAGCGTCCACGCGAGACGCGGCCGCTCGGGCATCAGCAGCAGGACCATGGCGATGCAGCCGAGGACGAGACAAATGAGTCCGCCCGGATGCATCGGCTCATTGCGCAGCGTGTCGAGCGCGAGCGCGGTCAGGAGGTGCGTGGTGGCGCCGATCCAGAGGTTCCGCGTGAGCACGAAGGCGACGACGCCGCAGAAAAGGCTGGTGACGATCCAGATGGCGATGGTGAGGAAGCGGCCGGCGTCGTGCGTGACGGACTGTCGAAACACGGACAGCACGAGGTCCATGAATTCGTAATAGAACGGCCCGTACTGCGAGTAGACGCTGTCGTAGAGCGCGTGTCCCTGCCGGAACAGCTTCAGGGAGATCAGCAGGTAGCCTTCGTCGTCGTACGGAGGGAACCACGAGAAGACGGCGTGGAAGGCGAACCGCGCGGCGAGCCAGGTGGTGAAGGAAAACGCGGCCGCGGCGCCGGCAAGACGGGCGCCGCGGTGCAACACGCTATTCCTCTTCGTCGTCTCCGTCGACGCCGGCGCTCTTGTACTTCTTGGTCTTGTTGTAGAGCGTCTTGTAGGAGATGCCGAGGATCTCGGCGGTCTTGCGGCGGTCGCCGTCGGTCATGTGCAGCGTCTCTTCGATGACGATCCGCTCCACTTCTTCCATCGGCTGGCCTAACGGAATGGTGACGTTGTTCCGCGAGCGCTTGCGGCGGTTGCCGGCGAGCTTGTCGGGCAGGCACTCGACGGTCAGCGTGTCGGTGCGGGCCATGATGAAGGCGCGGTTGATCACGTTGCGCAGCTCGCGCACGTTGCCCTGCCACTCGTAGGCCTGCAGCGCCTCGATGAAGTCGGGGTCGATCTTGTCGACCGTCTTGTCCTCGGTCTCGTTCAGCTTCTGCAAAAAGAAGTGCGAGAAGAGCGGGATGTCCTCGAGCCGCTCGCGCAGCGGCGGCACTTCGATGGGAAAGACGTTGAGGCGGTAATAGAGGTCCTCGCGCATCTTCCCGCCCTGAATGGCCATCTGCGGATCGCGGTTCGAGGCGGCGATGATGCGGGCGTCGATGTTGATCTCGTCGTTGCCGCCGACGCGGCGGAACTTGCCTTCCTCGAGCACGCGCAGCAGCTTCACCTGCAACTCGATCGGCATTTCCGTGATTTCGTCGAGGAACACCGTGCCGCCCTTGGCGAGCTCGAAGTAGCCCTCGCGGCGTTTGATGGCGTTCGTGAACGCGCCCTTCTCGTGGCCGAAGATCTCGGACTCGATCAGCGTCGGCGAGATCGCGCCGCAGTTGAAGGCGATGAACGGCTTGTTGCGGCGGCGCGAAAGCGAGTGAATGGTGTTGGCGACGACTTCCTTGCCCGATCCCGACTCTCCGACGATGAAGACGTTGGCGTCGGTGTTCGCGACCATCTCGATCTCTTCGAAGAGACGCTGCATCCTCGGCGACTTGCCGACGAGATGGCCGAGAGAGCCCATCTTCTGCAGCTGACGACGAAGCTCGAGAATCTCCTGCTTCATCATCTGCTTGTCTTCGACCGTCTTCAGGATGACCTGGAGACGCGGCAGATCGACGGGCTTCGTGACGTAATCCTCGGCGCCGACCTTCAGCGCTTTGACCGCCGAGTCGACTGTGGCGTGGCCGGTGAGGATGACGACCGGAATGTCGGGATACGTTTCCTTGACGCGGTGCAGGAGGTCGAGGCCCGAGCCGTCCGGCAGTTTCAGGTCGACGATGGCGACGTCCGGAACCAGTTTGTTGATCGAGTTCCAGCCGGCTTTCACCGTATCGGCGACTTCCGGCTCGTACCCCCACTCCTCCACGACGTCGGCCATTCCGGCACTGGTGGCACGATCATCATCAACGATCAGGACTCTTTTCATCGCTCTCCCAGAGGAAACGAGAACCGCAGTGAGACCTTATCACGATCCTCCAACGCGTTCAGCTCACCACCATAAGTCTCGGCGATGAGCCTTGCAACCGCGAGCGAGAGATCGGGGTTCCCCTGTGGGTCGGTGTAGTACAGCTTGAATAGTTTCGTCAGCTCCAGCCCTTCCGTGACGTCCGGGGTGCCGGAGATTCCGACGGCGAAGGTCGAGTCGTCCTGGCTGACGACGAACTTCCGGTCTTCGGCGCGAACGATTTTCGGCGCGCTGTCGATGAACAGCTTCCAGGCCTGCCGGATTCTCGTTTCGTGGGCGTGGATCACGGCCGGCTGTTTACATTCGATGACATATCCGGCCGAGCTCGCCGCATCGGTCGCGACCGCCACGAGATCGACCCGCGACGGCACCTCATCATTTTTCGGCGGCGTGGAGAGCAGGAAGAAGGCATCGAAGATGTGGCCCAGCCGCCGCAGCTCGGTCTCGATGGCCGCGGTGTAGGCGTCGATCTTCTCGTCTTCGCCGGCGATCTTGCGCAGCCGCATGCGAAGCAATTCGAGGTTGAGGACGGCCACGTTGAGCGGCGTCTTCAGATCGTGGGCGGTATCGGCACTGCGGCGAAAGTTCGCGCGCGCGAAGGTCTCGAGCCAACGTTCCATGAGATTTCCTGAACCGGCGCGAGCTTAATGCAAACCCTCGACCAGATAGAGGTCCGTCCGAAACCTGCGGTACGTGTAGGCGATGACGCCGCCGTCGCCCGAGACTTCGATGTTGGCGATGGCCTGCGCACCGACCGGATCGGCAATTTTCAGCTCGCGCCACGGCTCGATCTTGCCGGTGGCGATCTCGAAGCGCTCGACGCGGAACGGCTCGGTGCGCGAGCCGACGCGCGTCGCGAGAAAGAGATAGCGGCCGTCCGCGCTCGCCGATGTGACGAGGCGTTGTTCGGGAATGCCGCGAATTTCCTGCACGGGACCGCCGTCGATGGGATACATCGTGACGACGCCGCGCCGCGGAACGGAGTAGCAGTAGCGCCCGTCCGCGGAGAGCACGGCGGACCATTGATTTTCCGGCGTGACGGCGCGAATGTGCCCCTCGAGATCTTCGACCCACGTGCGGAAGGGTTTGCCCGGCTCCGCGCCCGAGACCATGAAGCGCTTGCCGTCGGGAAGCCAGCGGACGATCGTGTGCTGGATGGGTACGCGCGGCAGGACGCGCGGCTCGCCGACGCCGGTCGGCAGGAGGATCAGTCGCTGCGGCTCGTTTGGCAGCACGGTCGCGGCCCAGGCGCCGTCATTCGAGAGCGCGAGCGCGCTGCCGTCGCCGAGACGCACGGCCGGGGAGCCGTCGACGTCGCGCAGGTACACGGAGTTTCGCTCGCCGCCGCCTTCGCCTTCCTCGGTGAACAACACTTTGTGCCCGTCGCGCGAGACGTCGGCGAGCGAGGCGAAGTCGAGCCAGGAGAGATCCTTCGTTCCTGTAGCCGATGATATTTCCACGCGTGAGTTGCGGTCGTGCCGCGCCACGAGCGTGCGGCCATCGGCGGCGACGTCTTTGATCGACAGCGCGCCCGCCGCACGTGCGAGGAGGCGCACGTCGCCGTCCATGTCCACGGCCCAGAGGGCGCGCTCGCTGCCGCTCTTCGCGGCCGTGAACCAGATTTCCTTTCCGTCCGGCGACCAGGCCATTCCGTGAAGGCTGCTCCAGCCGGACGAGAGCATCGTCAGCTTCCAGCGCTCGTCGAGCACGCCGACCGCGTCGCCGCGCGCGATCGCGTAGCGCGAGCCGTCGCGTGACGGGCGGACGTCGATGCTGTCGGAGGTGCGGTACATCACCTTGCCGAGCGGATGTTCGACGAGCAGCTCGCTCCCGGATGACCGCAGACCGCCGAGCGTGCCGTCCGGCAGCCACCACGCGCTGGCCATGTCGTTCGCAACCGGCCGCTTGCTGCCGCCGGCGAGCGGCACGCGGGAGAGCGTCTCGTGCTCGCCGATGGCCATCTCGCCGTTTTTCGAGATCGCGTACAGCTCGGCGTTGAGGAGACCGAGGTCGCGGCGCTCGGCGTTGTCGAACCGCCCTTCATAAATGTGCTGCGGCTCGTCGCCCCACGCCGCGCTGTAGAGAAAGCTCTCGCCGCCGGGCGTGAAGAGCGCGTTGCCGATGAAGCCGCGTCCGAACGTGACGCGGCGGAAGGACGGGAGGTCGCGCGTGTTGTGCGCGCGCCACCAGAGGATTGCGAACGCAATCGCTGCGACGGCGAGCAATGCTTCGATGATGGGCCGGATCGATCTCTTTTTGCGCGCGCGAATCTGCACGCTCTCGGTGGTGACGTTCTGCAGGTCGAACGCGACGTCGCGCATCGACTGAAATCGCTCGGCCGGATTTTTCTCGAGGCAGTGGCGCACGAGGCGATCGAAGGAGAGACTTGACTCCGTGAGCTCGGGCGGCTCGCCGTGCAGGACCGCGGAGATGGTGTCGGCCGCGGTCTCGCTCTGAAATGCGCGCCGGCCCGAAAGCATCTCGTAAAGCACGGATCCGAAGGAGAAGATGTCGGTGCGATGATCGAGCGGGAGCCCGCGCACCTGCTCGGGCGACATGTAGCCGGGCGTGCCGAGGATCGTGCCGGGCGCGGTCTCGCCCTTGGCGATCGTCATGTCGGTGGCTTCCGGCGCGCGCAGTTTCGCGAGGCCGAAGTCGAGGAGCTTCGCGCGGCCGTCGCTGGTGACGAAGATGTTCTCCGGCTTCAGGTCGCGGTGAATGATCCCTTTCTCGTGCGCGGCCGCGAGTCCGTGCGCGATCTGAATCGCGACGTCGACGGCCTTTCGCACCGGCATCCGTCCGGCTTCGAGCACTTCCCGGAGCGTGCTGCCTTCGAGCAGCTCCATTACCATGAACGGCGCGCCGTCATGCGTGCCGAGCTCGTAGAGCGTGATGAGATTCGGATGATTGAGCGCCGCCGCGGCGCGCGCTTCCTGCTCGAAGCGCGCGAGGCGGTCGCGATCCGCGGCGAAGGAAGAGGGGAGGATCTTGATGGCCACGTCGCGGCCCACGCGCGGATCGCGCGCGCGGAAGACTTCGCCCATCCCGCCCGCGCCGATGCGCCCGACGATCTCGTAGGCGCCGAGTTGCTTTCCCACCATCGATGGCGGGAAAGCATAACGTCAGTGTTCGCTGCGGCTGATGCTGATCATCGCGATCGACTCTTCGAGCCGCGCTTCGACGATCGCGAACTCGGGGTCGTGCGACGAGAGGTAGGCGAGCTCTTTCTCCGCCGCGATGCGATCCTGCTCCGCCGCGGCGCGGTCGATCTCCGTCGGGAGGAAGCCGCGCTCGGCGAGGACGATCACGCGGTCGGGCAGCACTTCCGCGAAGCCCCACGAGATCACGAGCCGGCTCCACGTCGTGCCGCTGCGATAGCGCAGCTCGCCGATCTTCAGCAGCGCGAGCAGGGGAGTGTGGCCCGGCAGAATGCCGAGCTCCCCGTTGTATCCCGGCAGGATGACTTCATCCGCCTGCACCTCGACGATCTTCCGCTCGCGCGTGACGATCGTGAGATTGATCTTCGTCGGGAGGTCCGCCATCTTTACGCCGCCTCGGACTTCATGCGCTCGGCGCGCTCGAGCACCTGCTCGATCGTGCCCTGCAGCAGGAAGGCCTGTTCGGGGATGTCGTCGTGCTTGCCTTCCACGATCTCGCGGAAGCCGCGGATGGTGTCGGCGATCTTCACGTACTGCCCCTTGATGCCGGTGAACTGCTCGGCGACGTGGAATGGCTGCGAGAGGAAGCGCTGGATCTTGCGCGCGCGGGCGACGATGACCTTGTCTTCTTCCGACAGCTCGTCGATGCCGAGAATGGCGATGATGTCCTGGAGGTCCTTGTACTTCTGCAGCACCGCCTGCACGTTGCGCGCGGTGTTGTAGTGCTCCTCGCCGAGGATGCGCGGGTCGAGAATCTTCGACGTCGAGGCCAGCGGATCGACGGCCGGGTAGATGCCGAGCTCCGCGATCTGGCGCGAGAGAACGGTCGTCGCGTCGAGGTGCGCGAACGCGGTGGCCGGCGCGGGATCGGTGAGATCGTCGGCGGGAACGTAGATCGCCTGCACCGAGGTGATCGAGCCCTTCTTCGTCGAGGTGATGCGCTCCTGCAGCTCGCCCATTTCGGTCGCCAGGTTCGGCTGGTAGCCGACGGCGCTCGGCATGCGGCCCAGCAGCGCCGACACTTCCGAACCGGCCTGCGTGAAGCGGAAGATGTTGTCGATGAAGAGCAGCACGTCCTGCCCTTCCTGATCGCGGAAGTATTCGGCGACGGTGAGGCCGGTGAGGCCGACGCGAAGACGCGCTCCGGGCGGCTCGGTCATCTGGCCATAGATCAATGCCGCTTTCGACTTCGACGGATCGCCGGGCGTGATGACGCCGGTCTCCTCGAACTCGAGATAGAGGTCATTGCCTTCGCGCGTACGCTCGCCGACGCCGGCGAACACGGAGAAGCCGCCGTGCTGCTTGGCGACGTTGGTGATCAGCTCGAGGATCAGAACGGTCTTGCCGACGCCGGCGCCGCCGAAGAGGCCGGTCTTGCCGCCCTTCGTGTACGGCTCGAGGAGATCGATGACTTTGATGCCGGTCTCGAACATCTCGATCGAGGTCGACTGCTCGTCGAACGACGGCGCCTCGCGGTGGATCGACCAGCGATGCTCGGAGTTGATCGGACCGCGCTCGTCGACCGGCTCGCCGAGGACGTTCATGATGCGGCCGAGCGCCTCGCGGCCGACCGGAATCTGGATCGGCGCGCCGGTGTCGATGGCCTTCATCCCGCGGACCATGCCGTCGGTCGGCTTCATCGCGATGCAGCGCACCTGGCTCTCGCCGATGTGGTTGGCCACTTCGACGACGACGTCGATCGGCACTTTTCCGAGCTCGCCGTTGTCGGTGACGCGGATCGCGTTGTAGATCGCCGGAAGATGCCCTTCCCCGAACTCGATGTCGACGGCCGGGCCGATGACCTGCACCACTTTGCCGATCTTCTGGGTTTCGTTTGCCATTCGTGATCTCCGTTACTTTCCTGCGGCCGCGGCGCCCGAGACGATCTCGATGATCTCCTTGGTGATCTGCGCCTGGCGAATGCGGTTGTAGTTGAGAGTGAGTTGGTCGACGAGCTCGCCGGCGTTCTTGGTGGCCGCCTCCATCGCCGTCATGCGCGCGCCCTGTTCCGCGGCGGCGCTTTCGAGCATGACGCGGTAGAGCTGGAACTCGATGTGTTTCGGCAGCAGCTCGCCGAGGATCTGCTCGGGCCCGGGCTCGTAGATGTATTCGATCTCCGGCGCCTGGCCCTCGGTCCATTCGCGCTGCAGCGGCAGGAGGCGTTCGAGTGTGACGCGCTGCGCGATGATCGACTTGAATTCGTTGTAGATCACGTACACCGCGTCGAAGTCGCCGCTGATGAAGTCCTCGGTGAGCATCGTCGCGAGCTCGCGAACCGTCTCCGCGGCGAGCGCCTGCATCAACTGCGTGCCGGCGCGGCGCAGCGGATACGCGCGGCGCTTGAAGAAGTCATTGGCCTTGCGGCCGATCGGCAGGAGGTGCACTTCCGGCCACTTCTTTTCCGCGATCGCGTTCAGCGCGCCGCGAAGGACGTTCGTGTTGAACGCGCCGGCGAGGCCGCGGTCGGCGGTGACGACGACGAGCAGGACTTTGTCTTCCTGCTCGCGCTCCGCGAGGAGCGGATGCTTGCTGACGTCGACGCGCGTGGAGATCGAGGCGAGGATCTGGCGCAGGCCGGCGGCGTACGGACGCGCGGCCATCATGCGCTCCTGCGAGCGGCGCAGCTTCGCCGCGGCGACCATCTTCATGGCCTTCGTCAGCTGCTGCGTGCTCTTTACGCTGCGGATGCGGCGCCTGAGGTCGATTGTGCTCGGCATGTTCTGTTAGGCCGCGAGGACGTTTGCGTTGTCCTTGACGTACTGGTCTTTGAACTCGGTGATGGCTTTGCGCAGATCGCCTTCGAGCGACTCGTCGAATTTCGGCGAGGTCTCGAGACGGTTCAGCAGTTCCGCGTTTTCATCGCTGAGCGCCTGGTGCAGCGCGGCCTCGAACGGACGGACGGCTTCGACCGAGAGGTTGTCGAGGAAGCCCTTCGTGCCGGCGTAGATCGACACGGTCTGCAGACCGACGCGCAGCGGCTGATACTGGCCCTGCTTGAGGATCTCGACGAGGCGCTTGCCGCGGTTGAGCTGCGCCTGCGTGACCTTGTCGAGGTCGGAGCCGAACTGCGCGAACGCCGCGAGCTCGCGATATTGAGCAAGATCGAGACGGAGCGTGCCGGACACCGAGCGCATGGATCGCACCTGCGCGGAGCCGCCGACGCGAGAGACCGAGATGCCGACGTTGATGGCGGGACGGACGCCGGAGTGGAAGAGGTCCGTCTCCAGGAAGATCTGGCCGTCGGTGATGGAGATGACGTTCGTCGGGATGTACGCGGAGACGTCGCCGGCCTGGGTCTCGATGATCGGCAGCGCCGTCAATGAGCCGCCGCCCATCTTGTCGGAAAGCTTCGACGCGCGCCCGAGGAGACGCGAGCGGAGATAGAAGACGTCGCCGGGATAGGCCTCGCGGCCGGGCGGGCGGCGGAGCAGCAGCGAGATCTCGCGGTACGCCGCGGCGTGCTTGGAGAGATCGTCGTAGATGCAGAGCGCGTGCTGGCCGTTGTACAAAAAGTACTCGCCCATCGCGCAGCCGCCGTACGGCGCGAGGTATTGCAGCGGCGCCGGATCGGAGGCGGAGGCGTTGACGACGATGGTGTAGTCCATCGCGCCGTACTGCTCGAGCGTCTTCACGACCTGCGCGACCGTCGAGCGCTTCTGCCCGATCGCCACGTAGACGCAGATGACGTTCTTCCCCTTCTGATTGATGATCGTGTCGACGGCCACGGCGGTTTTGCCGGTTTGGCGGTCGCCGATGATCAGCTCGCGCTGGCCGCGGCCGATCGGAATCATGGCGTCGATGGCCTTGAGTCCCGTCTGCAGCGGCTCCTTCACGGGCTTGCGGTCGATGACGCCGGGGGCCAGACGCTCGATCGGGTAGAACTCGGTCGTGTTGATCGGACCCTTGCCGTCGAGCGGCTGGCCGAGCGGGTTCACGACGCGGCCGACCATGGCCTGGCCGACCGGCACCGACATGATGCGGCCGGTGCGCTTGCACTGGTCGCCTTCCTTCAGCGCCTGGTACTCGCCGAGGAGCACGACGCCGACGCTGTCTTCCTCGAGGTTCAGGGCGAGGCCGGTGACGCCGTGCGAGAACTCGATCAGCTCGCCGGACATGACGCGCTCGAGTCCGTAGATGCGCGCGATGCCGTCACCGATCGAGGTGATGGTGCCGACTTCGGCAACGTCGATGCCTTTGCCGATGCCCGTTAATTGTTGACGAATAATCTCTGTGATTTCTTCTGCTTTTAAATCGACGGCCATATTGGTCTCCGATAAGCGACTACGCTAACGAGTCTCTGAATTTTTGAATCTTGCCGATGACCGACGCGTCCCACACCTCGCTGCCGATGCGGGCCACGAAGCCGCCGAGGAGCTCGGGGTCGGTGCGGATATCGAGCTCCACCTTCTTGCCGACTTTCTTGCCGAGAGTGTCGGCGAGCTGCGCGATCTCCTCCGCGGACAGATGCTTCGCACTCGTGACCTCGGCCACGGCCACGCCGAGCTCGCGGTTCACATACTCCGCGAGCGCCGCCAGGATGGCGCTGATGTCGTTGATGCGATGGAAGCGCACCAACACTTCGAGCGTCTTCGCCGCGAGCTCGGACGCCTTCATCTTGCGCGCGAGCGACTGCGTGACGGCGATCTTGTTCGACTCGTCGATGGCCGGGTTCGCGTAGAAGTCGCGCAGCTCGGCGGAGTTGCGCATCGCGGTCTCGAAGCGCAGCAGCTCTCCGCGAATCTCATTCGCTTTCTGCGCCGAGCCGGCGGCGTCGAGGATGGCTTTCGCGTACGGACGCGCGAATCTTCGGATCATCAGACGCTCTCCACCTGCTTCAGGCTGTCCTGGAACAACCGGCTCTTGTCATCTTCGGTGATGGTGCTGCGGAGCAGCTGTTCGGCGCGTTGCGCGGCGAGCTCGCCGGCGTACTCCGTCAGTTCGTGGCGCGCGTGCTTGAGCCGGTTGTCGACTTCGTTGCGCGCCGCCTGAAGGATCTTCGCCGCTTCCGCTTCTGCGGCGGCGATCAAATCGCGCTTCTGTTTCTCGCCTTCCGCCTCGGCGCGCTGATGGATCGCTTTCACTTCGTTCTCGATCGCCGCGAGCCGGGCCTGGATCTCGCCCGCCATCTGGTCCGCTTTCACGCGCCGCTCCTTCGCCTCTTCGGCGGCGCGGCGAATGGCGGCGCTGCGCTCGGTCATCGCGCTCTTCAGCGGCTTGCGCACGAAGTAGACGAGCACGCCGATGAACAGCAGCATGTTCGCGAGCTTGAGGATCCAGGCGGGGATGCCGAAGTAGGTCTTCGGCGCTTCGCCTTCGCCGCCGTGTGCTTCGGTGGGGTGGGCTTGTTCGTGCGCTTCTTTTTCGGCGCCGTGGGCGACGTCGCCAGCCTGGGGGTGTTCCTGGGTGAAAGCCGGTACGACGAAGAGGACAGATAGGACGGCTAGGACGAAGAGGATGCGGCGCATCAGACGGCCCTCCCGAGGATGCGGGTGGCGGCGAGACGGGCGAGCTCGTCCGAATCGCGGACGATCTTGTCGCGCGCGGCGGCGACGTCGCTCGAGAGCTTCGCGTCCGCTTCGCCGACGAGCTGCTTCGCTTCGCCCTGCGTGCGCTCGATCATCTGCTGGCGCTGCGCCGCGGCTTCGCCGCGGAACTTGTCGCGCAGCTGCGAGGCTTCGCGTTTGGCGGAGTGAAGCTGCGTTTCCATCTGCGCGGTGGCGTCGTTGAAGCGCGACAGCGCGTCTTCGTACAGCTTCTCGGCCGACTTCGTGTCCGTCTCGCGCTCTTCGAGCACCGCGTTGATCGGCTTGAGGAAGAACGCGCGCACGACCAGGTAGTTGATGATGAAGATCACCAGGATCGCGAGCAGAGAGTAATCGGGCGTCAGATTGATTTGCATAGTTGTCGGGAAACTGGGCTCCGGGGCCGCGCGGGAGGGCCCCAGGCGCGCGAATATCCCCAAAAAGCCGGCGTTGTATACCACAAACACGCGATGAAAGAGAACTACCAGGCCATTCTCGAGCGAGCCGACCGGCACTTCGATTCGGTGCTGCGCGCCCAGCCGCAAAACCTGCAATGCGGGCGCGGCTGTTCTCTCTGCTGTTACGGCCTGTTCGAGATCGGCTCGGGCGACGTGCCGGTGATCGCGGAGGGACTCGAGAAGATGCACCCGATGCGTCGGAAGAAGATCATCCGGCGGGCTGTCGAACTTCAGGCCATCAACCTGCGCGAATGCTCCGCGGACGAGAAGGAAGCGTTCTTCGAGAAGACCAGGTCGACGCCGTGTCCGCTGCTCGACGAGAGCGGCGCGTGCCAGATGTACGACCATCGCCCGCTGGTCTGCCGCACGTTCGGACTGCCGCTGCGCGAGGGACGCAAGTACATCGGGGACATCTGCGAGCTGAACTTCACGCGGTCGACGCAGCGTGAGCGAATGGCAGCCGCATGGGATTTGAGGTGGGAGGACATCCTGGGACCCGAGGACGAGTTCACAATCCCAGAAGTGATCGTGCTGGTGGCAAGAATGCGCGGCTGGATCTAAACCAGTGGAGCGGCGGGCTTTAGCCCGCCGGGTACGCTTCGGCGGGCTAAAGCCCGCCGCTCCATTAAACCTTCGCCGCGATATTGGTGACGCTCGCGCCTTTGCGGTCGCCCATCACGCAGTTGCCCTGGAAGATCGCGCCGTCTTCGATGATGAGCGCCGGCGTGTCGATGTCGCTGTAGACCTTGCCCTGGCGATGAATCTCGACGCGCTGGTCCGCGTGGATCTTGCCGACGACCGTGCCGTTGATGGTGATCCGGCCGACGTGAATGTCGCCTTCGATGTGCGCGCTCTCGCCGACGATCAGCTCGTTCTTCGACGTGATCTTGCCGTTGAACTTCCCGTCGATGCGCATCGTGTCCTCGAACTCGAGCTCGCCCTTGAAGGTCGCCCCGCGGTCGAGGAAGCCGTTCAATTCACCTGACTTGCCTTTCATCTGCGTCTCCCCATCATTTCGTCGACCAGCCGGATCAGCTCTTCTTCGCTGCCGTACCGCACGCGGATGTTGCCGCCGCGGCGCTTCCGGTCGATCTCTACTTTGCATCTCAAAGTTCTTGACAGTTTCTCTTCGGCGTCGCGCGTGAAGACGTCTTTTTCCTTTTCCGGCTCGGCCGCCTTCGGCGATTTCTCCGCCGCGAGGACTTCCGTCTGCCGCACGTTGAGGTTCCGCTTCACGACGCGCTCGGCGAGCTGCTCCTGTTTCTTCGGCGAGGCGACGGCGAGGATCGCCCGCGCGTGTCCCATCGAGAGCTGTCCCGACGCGAGCAGCTTCTTCACTCCCTCGGGGAGCTTCATGAGACGCAGGAAGTTCGCGATCGTGGAGCGCTCCTTGCCGACCTGCTTCGAGATCTCTTCCTGCGTCAGGCCGAACTCTTCGTGGAGCTGGTGGTAGGCGTGCGCTTCTTCGATCGGGTTGAGGTCTTCGCGCTGGATGTTCTCGATGAGCGCGAGCTGCAGCGTGTCGCTGTCGGTCGTCATCTCCTTGATGACGACAGGTACTTTGCTAAGTCCAGCTCTTTGCGCGGCGCGGAAGCGGCGCTCGCCGGCGATCAGCCGGTACTTGTGCTCGCCGATGCGGTTGACGACGAGCGGCTGGACGATGCCGTGCTCGCGGACGCTGCGGGCGAGCTCTTCGATCGACGCCTCGTTGAAGGTCTTGCGCGGCTGGTACGGGTTGGGCGAGATCTGCTCGACCGGCACCTCGGCCAGACCGCTGGTCGCCGGTGTCGGCGCCGTTTCGGCGGCGCGCGTCGGGATGAGTGCTCCCAGTCCCCTGCCGAGCGCTTTCTTCTGCGTGCTCATGAGTGGCCCGCCTCCGCGCGTTGGATGAACTCCTTGGCGAGATTGATGTACGCCTCGCTGCCGCGCGAGCGAATGTCGTAGAGGATAATCGGTTTCCCGAACGATGGAGCCTCGCCGAGACGGACATTGCGCGGGATCACGCTGCGGTAGACCTTGTCCGGGAAGTGCGTCCTCACCTCTTCCGCGACTTGGCGGGCGAGGTTCATCCGCTCGTCGTACATCGTGAGGGCAATCCCCTCGATGGCGAGCTGCGGGTTGAGCATGTCGCGGACGCGCTCGACGGTGTTCATCAGCTGGGCAACGCCCTCGATCGCAAAGTATTCGCACTGCATCGGCACGAGGACCGAGTGCGCGGCGGTGAGGCCGTTGATGGTCAGGAGGCCGAGAGACGGCGGCGAGTCGATGAGGATGTAGTCGTAATCCTTGGCGACCTCGGCGAGCGCCTTGCGGAGGTAGAACTCGCGGCCGATGGCGTCCGAGAGCTCCAGTTCGGCGCCGACGAGATCGACGGACGACGGCGCGACGTGGAAGTTCGGCAGTTCGGTGACGCGGATGGTCTCGCGGATGCTGAGGCCGTCGCTCAGGACGGCGTACATCGACTTCTCTTCGTTCTTCGGGATGCCGACGCCGGAGGTGGCGTTTGCCTGAGGGTCCAGATCGACCAGCAACACATTGCGCTCGCAGGCGGCGAGCGACGCGGCGAGATTGATCGCCGTCGTCGTCTTTCCGACGCCGCCTTTCTGATTCGCGAGCGAGACGATGCGAGCCATGATTAGTGTTCCACGTGGAACATCAGCATTGCGAGATAGTTGGACTCGCCCCGTGGCAACCGAAACGCCGGTTCACGGCGAAATCCGGCGATTTCCGGGGCATCGGGTATTCCCTGAAAGAGCGCGACCCGCGCGCCGTCCTCCAGGTGGCTCTTCAGCGACGGCACCCAATCTTCAGGATTTCCGACCGCACGGGACACGACGAGGGAAAACCGGAGATCTGCTGGAAGCCGCCCCAAAAGGCGCGCCAATCTATCACCGTATACCAGCGAGTTCAATCCGCACTCGCGGACGACATGCTTGAGAAATGCCCATTTTTTCTGATCCGCTTCCACGAGATGGAAGCGCGATTCGGGGGAAACGATTGCCATCGGAATGGCCGGTAGTCCCCCACCCGAGCCGAAGTCGAGCACCTCGCCTTGCGGCTTCAGGATCTCCGCGGCCGCCACGGCTTCCGCGATGTGCTCGTCGAGGTTCGCCTTCGCCTCGGGGCCGATGAGGTTCACCTTCGCGTTCCAGCGAAGGAGCTCGGATTTATACAGCGCGACGCGCGGATCCATACGACCTCCGCAAATGCATTCGCAAGATCGCCACCGCCGCCGGGGTGACGCCCGGGATGCGCGACGCCTGGCCGAGCGACATCGGCCGCACGCGCGTCAGCTTCTCCACCATCTCCCGCGACAATCCCGGCAACGCGTACTCCATCCTCGGCGGGATCTGCAGGTCCTCATCCCGCTGCATCTTCTCCGCCTCGCGCTGCTGGCGCTCGATGTAGCCGGAGTAGCGGAGACGGCTGACGACGCCTTCCCTCTCTTCCTCCGTCATCGCCTGGAACGCGTCCGCCACTTCCGGCAGTGCCGTTTCCGCCGCTGAAGCAAAGCGCTCGATGTCGAAGTTCGGGCGCTGCGTGAGCTTGGCGATCGTGGTCTGCGTCGTGAGCTCGAGATCCGCTTCGCGCAGCCAGGCGTTGGTCTCGCGGTCGGGGCGGAGATCGGTCTCCGCGAGCTGCGCCGCGCGCTGCATCCGCGCGAGGCGCGCGTCGATCCGGCGCTTGCGCTCATCGTCGAGGATGCCGAGGCGCTCGGCGACGGGAGAGAGGCGCTCGTAGACGGAGTCGCATCCGAGGAGGAGGCGGTGCTCGGCGCGGGAGGTGAACATGCGGTACGGCTCGTCCGTGCCGAGGGTGACGAGATCGTCGATCATCACCGCGGCGTAGGCCTGGTCGCGGCGCAGCACGACCGGCTCGCCGCCGCGGATGTACTGCAGCGCGTTGATGCCGGCGAGGAGTCCCTGCGCGGCCGCTTCCTCGTAGCCGGACGTGCCGTTGATCTGGCCGGCGAGGAAGAGTCCTTCGACGCCGCGCACCTGCAGCATCGCGTCGAGCTGCTCGGGATTCACGAAGTCGTACTCGACCGCGTAGCCGTAGCGGGCGATCGTCGCCTGCTCGAACCCGGGCAGCGAGCGGACAACCGCGTCCTGGACATCCGGCGGCAGCGACGTCGAGATCCCATTCATGTAGAGCCACGGATGCGTCAGCCCCTCGGGCTCGACGAAGACCTGATGCCGTTCCTTCTCGGCGAAGCGGACCACCTTATCCTCGATCGACGGGCAGTAGCGCGGGCCGGTGGCGTTGATCTGGCCGGAGTACATCGGCGCGCGATGCAGGTTTGCGCGGATCAGCTCGTGCGCGAATCCGCTCGTATACGTCAGCCAGCAGAGCACCTGTGGCTGCTCGAGGCGGTCGGTGAGAATCGAGAACGGGCGCGG
>DATFHJ010000331.1:0-17438 GCA_035248585.1 Thermoanaerobaculia bacterium | reverse complement strand
AGCCCGCCGCTCCACGGTGACGAAACCGTTACACGCGCCACGAACCTGTCACGGCCCGACGTATCATCGGCGTCAGATCACCAGGAGGGTTCATGCACGCTCGGGTAGCGTTACTTCTTACACTCGTATTTTTTACAACATCCGTCTTTGCGAAAGAGGTGTGGCTCGCGGTCAGCGGATCCGCCAACAACGTGTTCTTCAGCGACGCGAGGGTGTTCAACCCGAACGACAAAGAGATCACGATCCAGGCGTATTACCTGCCGCGCGGCAACAACAATAACTCCGGCGAGCAGCCGACGACGTTCACCGTCGCCAAGCGGACGATGCGCGTCATCGACGACATCGCGACGTCGCTGCTGCACCGCGGCGACGTCGGTGCCATTCGCTTCATCTGTCCCGACGACTTCCAGGTCACCGAGCGCTTCTACGCAATCACGAACGTCTGTGCGCCGGGCGCATCGCTGCCTTGCACGACGGGCCAGTTCGTGGAAGGAAAGAACGTCACCGACGCGATGAAGCAGGGCGCGATCCTGCAGCTCAAATCGAACGCGAAGTTCCGCACGAACATCGGCGCGGCGAACACGACCAACTCCGTTGCGCACGTGACGTGGCGGCTGTACGACAAGGCCGGCGCGGTCGTCTCCACGGTCAACGAAGAGCTGCAGCCGTACGGTGTGCTCGGCCCGAGCAACATCACGTCGTACTTCAACAACAACACCGCCGATCTCAGCGACGCGTGGGTCGGCTTCGTGTCCGATCAGTCAATGTTCGCGTACGGCTCGGTCGTCGACAATGGCTCGACCGACCAGACCTATGTTCCCGCGGTGATTGACTCCGGCACCATCCCGGTCACTCCGACGCCCACCGTCAAAACCGTCACCATCACCGCGCGCGACTTCGCCTTCACCACCACGATATCCGGCGGCATCAAGCAGGGCGATCAGGTGAAGTTCCTCGTCTCGCAGGTCCCGAACGCGAGCTTGCATGGCTTCCAGCTCTTCGATCCGAACGGCACTCCGCTCATCTCGTTTAGCCTGCTCGGCACCGAGCCGAGCGAGCAGACGATCACGATTGCGTCCAAGGGCACGTACATCTTTGTCTGTTCGAATTCCTCGTGCGGAACCGGTCACACGAGTATGACGGGCGAGATCGTCGTCGAAGAGGCCACCTCGACCGATCCGCCGCCGCGATACTGATCCATACTGGCGCGTCGTGAAGACGCGGCAGCGAGTCCCGAAGTTTGTCGTGCTGCGTCGCGGATGGCGGAGACGCTGTCCGCGATGCGGCGAGGGGGCGCTGTTCCTGCGCTGGATCAAGCCGCACGAGCGCTGTCCCGCGTGCGGCGTGATCTACCTGCGCAACTACGGCGACATCTGGATGTTCGTCATCATCACCGACCGCATCCCGATCTTCTTCGGCATCGTCGCGCTCTATTTCGGCTTCCGCTCGACGAACTGGATCTACGCGACGCTCTTCTTCATCGCCCTCTTCGTGCCGATGATCGCCACGATGCGCGAGCGGCAGGGACTGGCCATCGCGTGCGACTACCTCTGGCGCATCTACATGCCCGATCCGTCGGACGAGATTCACGATGGCCGCGACTATGTAGTCAACGTGTGAACTTCTGCTACACTTCGCGTTAGCTGGGAGTGTGTGCCGGGGATGCAGCTAGTCGAATTCTTTCGCAGCAGGCGGGGAGGGGAGTTGGCGGGGATCGTCATCGTGGCGATCGGCATCAGTTTCGCCGCTGCACTCGTCACCTACCATCCCACCGATTCCTCCGCGTTCTACACGTCGACCAACACCGAGATCCGCAACGCGATCGGCTATTACGGCGCGACGCTGGCCTGGATCTTCGTCAGCTTCTTCGGCTTCGCCAGTCTGATTTTTCCGGCCGTGCTGCTGGTCATCGGCTGGAATCGTTTCTGGGGCCGCGATCTCGAGTTCTTCCACACGAAGCTGATCGGCTTCCTGATCGTGTCGCTCGCGCTGCCGCCGCTGTTCGATCTCGCCATCGGCCGCGTGCCGCTGCGCGGGTCCCTCATTCTCTCCGGCGGCTACCTCGGCCAGGAGCTCAATCACGCCATTCGCGGCAGTATGAACACGACCGGTGCCGTGATCGCGATCGTGACGGCGCTGCTCGTCGGCATCCTGCTCGCGACGCGTATCAGCCTCGCCGCCGTGTTCCTGGCCCTGCATCAAAAGCTTCTCGCCCTCGGCCGCGCGCTCTCGCTGCAGTGGGCGCGTCTCTCCGAGCGCCGGCGCAAGGGAAAGATGAAAGAGGCCATCGTCCGCAAGCACCTCGAGAAAGCCGAAGCGCCGCAGTTGCGCCTCGTGACCGACGACGACCTGCCTGAGGCGGAGCGTCCGCCCGTGGTCCGCGAAGTCGCAGGACGTGGACGATTCCAGATTCGCAAAGTGACGAAGGCTGATCTGCGCAAAGCCGCCGAGGCGCTCGCGCAGCAGGAGACGCCGAATCCGTTCGAGTTGTATTCGGCGCCGCCGCAGCAGGCGCGTCATCCTGAGCGTAACGAAGGATCTCCGCCGCCGAGATCCTTCGGCGTCTCCGCGCCTCAGAATGACGAAAAGGTCGAAGAATTCGAAGACCCTCTCTGGCTCGAGGAAAACCCCGCGCCCGCGCGTCCCAAGCCGCAAATTCCCCGCCCGGCCGCGCGCGCGCCGAAGCCGCCGTCGCGGCGCGAGACGAAGCTCACGCATGATCTCCTGCCGCCCGTGAACCTGCTCACGGAAGGACCGAAGCAGGATCAGATCAACGACGAGGTGCACAAGAAATATCTCGAGATCGGGCACCTCATCGAAGATCGCTGCCGCGAGTTCGCGGTCGAAGGCGAGGTCACCGCGTATCACCCCGGCCCCGTCGTCACGACGTTCGAGTTCAAGCCATCCGCGGGCGTGAAGTACGCGAAGGTCGTGAACCTCGGCGACGATCTCGCGCTCGCGCTGAAAGCGGAGTCGATCCGCATCGAGCGCATCTCCGGCTCGTCGACCGTCGGCATCGAAGTGCCGAACCGCAAGCGCGAGCTCATCACGCTCCGCGACATCATCGACACGGAGAACTTCACCGCCTCGTCCTCGCTGCTCACGCTTGCACTCGGCAAGGACATTCACGGCGAAGCAGTCGTCACTGATCTCGCGAAGATGCCGCACCTTCTCGTCGCCGGTGCCACCGGCGCGGGCAAGTCGGTCGGTCTCAACTCGATGATCGTCTCGCTGCTCTACAAAGCGCTGCCGCGCCATCTGCGCATGCTGATGATCGACCCGAAGATGGTCGAGCTGAAGATCTACGAAGACATCCCGCACCTGTTGCATCCGATCGTCACCGATCCGAAGCTCGCCTCGAATGCGCTGATCTGGGCCGTGCAGGAGATGGAGAATCGCTACCGTTGCCTTGCCGAGGTCGGCGTGCGCAACATCGATCAGTACAACGCGCTGCTGAAGGATCCGGAGGCGCACCGCCGCGCGAAGAAGCTCGCGCCCGATGACGACACGCCGACTCCCGAGCAGATGCAGTACATCGTGATCATCATCGACGAGTTCGCGGACCTGATGATGATCGCGCCGAAGGACGTCGAGGATTCGGTGACGCGCCTCGCGCAGAAAGCGCGCGCGGTCGGGATCCATCTCATCGTCGCGACGCAGCGTCCCTCGGTCGACGTGATCACCGGCGTCATCAAGGCAAATTTCCCCTCGCGCATCTCGTATCAAGTCGCGTCGAAGATCGACTCGCGCACCATTCTCGACCAGCAGGGCTCCGAAAAGCTCCTCGGCAACGGCGACATGCTCTTCCTGCCGCCCGGCACCGCGCGCATCCGCCGCATCCACGGCGCGTACGTCTCGGAAAAAGAGATCGTGCAGATCGTCGACTTCGTGAAGAAAAACCAGGGCGAGCCGAAGTTCCTCGAAGAGATCACGAAGATCGCCGAGGAGAAGGGTGGCGCGGACGGCATCGAGTACCTCGACGATCCGAAGTACGACGACGCGGTGCGCGTCGTGCTCACCACAGGACAGGCCAGCGCGTCTTACCTGCAGCGCCGCCTGAAGCTCGGCTACTCCCGCGCCGCGCGCCTCATCGAGATCATGGAAGCCAACGGCATCGTCGGCCCCTCGCAAGGCTCGAAGCCGCGCGACATTCTCGTCCGGGCCGAGGATTACCCGCCGGCGAGCGGGCAGATTTAGGAGTGGAACGCCGCCGTCCCGGCGGCTGATCCGGCGGCGTCCCGCCGCCGTGGCGCCGAGACGGCGCCTGCCCAGCCGGCGAGACGCCGGCGTTCCTATCGCTTGAACACCTTCCCGCCCTTCATCACGAACACCACCTTCTCCAGCGCCCCGATGTCCTTCAGCGGATCGCCGTGCACGGCGATGAGGTCGGCTTCGTAGCCGGGCGCAATGGTCCCGATGCGGTCGCCGAGTCCGAGGGACTCGGCGGCGAGGGAGGTGGCGGAGGTGATGGCGGCCATGGGGTCCTGGCCTCCGGTGCGCACGCGGTACTCGAGCTCCTGGAAGTTGCGGCCGTGCGAGCCGGCGAGGGCATCCGTGCCGAAGACGAGTTTGAGATTCTTCGTCCGCAATCCTTTCTTGAACACGTCGAGGACGCGCGGCACTGCCTTCTCCATCGCCGCGAAGCCTTCCTCGGTGTAGCCATCCGTGCCGAGAAAGTGCAGCTTGTTCTCGAAGTAATTGCGGAAGATCAGGTCGGTGTTGGGATCGAAGTACGTGCCGCGCGCGGCCATGAGATCGAGCTCCGTCTGCGTGATGAGCGCGCCGTGCTCGATCGACGTGCAGCCCGCGTTCACGGCGCGGGTCACGCTTTCCGGCCCATGCGCGTGCACCGCCACGCGCAAGCCGCGCTTCTTCGCTTCGCCGCAGATCGCGTCCAGCTGCTCCTGCGACAGCGTCGGGCCGCCGCCGGTGCGGATGCTCTGCGACGCGAACACCTTGATCACGTCCGCGCCGTCGTCGGCGGCCTTGTTCACGTGCGCGCGCAACTGCTCGGGCGTCTGCTTGTCGTCGAAGATCGGCTCGAGCGCGGTGAGGATGCGCGGCCCCGGCAGCGAGCCGCGCGCGATCGCGTCGCGCAGCGGTTTGTCGATCGGCGCGCCGAGGGACTGCACCGTCGTGATGCCGCCCATCAGCGTGCGGTACGCGTTCTCCGCCGCGTACAGCGCCAGCTCCGCCGCCGGCTCCTTGCTCTCCGCTTCACCCGGCGCTGATTTTCCCGACGCGTCGAAGTGCCAGCCGATGTGCACGTGCGTGTCGATGCCGCCCGGCATCAGCGTCGCGTTCGGGAGATCGAGGTCGACCCGTTTCGGATGTTCGTCGATCGCCACGATCTTCGTTCCGTCGACGACCACCGCGGCGTTCTTCAGCAAATGTCCCCGTCCGTCGATGACAAGCGGCGCGCGAATGGTCATGATGGCGGCGAGAAAAACGGTGGCGATCATGCGCGGAGTGTAGCGCGCTGGCATTTCTCGTGCTCTGCCACCGCGGAGGCTGTATGCGCTGGACGCCCGGAGGAGTCAGTACCAACATCGAGGATCGCCGCGGATCCGGCGGCGGGTTTGGTTTCGGCCGCGGACCGACGATCGGCTGCGGCGGCGCGATCATCCTGATCGTTCTCAGCCTGCTCACCGGCCGTAATTTCTTTTCCGGATTCGGCGGCGGCGATGGGGGAGGCGGCGCGGTGCAGCAGGCACCGGCTGATCCGAGCGCGACCGCGACGGTGCAGCAGACGCCCGAGGAAGCGAAGGAAGTCGAGTTCGTCTCCTTCGTGCTCGACGACACGCAGAAGACGTGGGCGCGCATTTTCCAGGAGAACGGCTCGCAATATCAGGACGCGCGGCTCGTGCTCTTCCGCGATATGACGGACACGGGCTGTGGCTACGGACAAGCCGCCTCGGGGCCGTTCTATTGTCCGAATGACGGCAAGGTCTACATCGACCTGGCCTTCTTCGACGAGCTCGATCGCCGCTTCGGCGCGCCGGGCGACTTCGCTCAGGCGTACGTCATCGCGCACGAGCTCGGGCATCACGTGCAGAACCTCACCGGCGTCTCCGACAAGGTGCATCAGGCGATGGAACGCGATCGCGGCAACGCGAACGAGTATTCGACCCGCCTCGAACTGCAGGCCGACTGCTACGCCGGCATCTGGGGGCACTCCACCGCGCAGCGGAACATCCTCGATCCGGGCGAAGAATCGGAAGGCCTCGCCGCCGCGTCGTCGGTCGGCGACGACCGGCTGCAGAAGATGTCCGGCCGGGCCGTGAATCCCGACTCGTTCACGCACGGCTCGTCACAGCAGCGCATGGAGTGGTTCCGCCGCGGATTCCAGTCGGGCCGCATCGAGGATTGCGACACGTTCCGCTAAACTCCTCGCATCTTGCGCAGGATCCCGAAACGATTGCACGAGCGCGCTCGCGACGTCGCGGCGCGCTTGCGCGCGCGTGCCGAATCGTACCGGCCCGACGAAAATCCCGACGACGTCGCGGCGAGCAATGAAGACCTGAGCGCCGATCTCGCCGGGCTCGGGATTCCGGAGCTCGAGCTCGACGTCACGACCGCGCTGCCGCATCAGCTGCGCGAGATCGCGGATGCGATCGACGGCCTGCTCGCCCAACCGACGTCCGTCAAGCAGGTGACGTCCGACTCCTCCTGGCGTGGCACGGTCGTCGTGGCGATGCTCTTCCTCACCCTCATCGGCTGGGGCGGGATCAGGGAGCTGTACCGCTCCGGCATGGAGGGCTGGCGCTCGTACTTCACCGCGGATCGCGCGCAGCTCACGGCCACTCCGTTCAATTGGGAGAAGCCGGACAAGTACGTGACGGATTTTGCCGGCGTCGTCGAGCCGGAGCGCGCGTCACGCATCAATGAAGCGCTCGCGCAATTCGAGCGCGAGACCACGAATCAGATCGTCGTCTATCTCGCGCCGTCGATGCCGAGCGGCAACACGATCGAGGAAGTCGCGAACAGCGCGTTCCGGCAATGGGGCATCGGCCAGAAGGAGCGCAACAACGGCGTGCTCTTTCTCGTGTTCATCGAAGACCACGAGATGCGCATCGAAGTCGGCTACGGACTCGAAGGCGTGCTCACCGACGCGATGGCGAAGCGGATCATCGAGAACGTCGCGACGCCGTACTTTCAGCGCGAGGAGTACGGCCAGGGAGTGGAGGCGTCGGCGAACGCGATCATGTCCGTCGTTCGCGGCGAAGGCCTCGAGGGCAGCGGCATCACCGTGGCCGAGCGCGCGGCGACGCTCGGCAAAGAAGCTGCCGGCGCGATCATCGTCGGCGGCAGCATCCTCCTCGGCCTGTTCATCCTCTCGATGATCATCGCGACGATCGCGAAGTTCCTCCCGGCCTCGAGCGGCGGCGGCGGCTCCTCATCGGGCGGCAGCAGCGGCGGCTCCTCGTCGTCTTCTTCTTCCTCGTCCTCTTCGTCCTCGAGCTTCTCCGGCGGAGGCGGCAGCTCGGGCGGGGGAGGCGCAAGCGGCCGTTGGTGAGCGTCCTACAGCCACACCCAAACTTCAACGACCGTCGCGAGAATGAAGCCCGCCAGCAGCGCGACGTACGACAACCGCAGATAGCGGAACTTCTTGCGATAGAGGTACGTGCCGAGGGAGTAGATGTCGCGGAGCGCGGTCTCGTAGAGCGTGGCGTCGGCGCTCAGCACGCGTTCCATTTCGTCGAGGAACTGCTCTTCGCCGAGCGAGCCGAAGTGGCCGAAGAAGAGCAGGTTCCGCGAGCCCTTTCCGCGCGGTGCGAACGTCGGCAGGACGGCGAAGATCGCCAGGAGCAACGCGAGGAGGCATGCCACCGCGAGCGTCAGGAGCGCCGCGCGCAGCGCGGGATCGGCGGCGCGGCTGAGCGAGATCGTCAGCACGATCGAGGAGATCGTGATGATCAGGCTCGCCTTCGTATCCGCGAGAGTGCTGAGTTGCACGTGATGCTGCTGCACGGTGCGTAACAGATTGTCGACACTTGGCCGCGACCGAACGCCCTCGAACCGTTCCATGTACAGGACACGATTGCCAACGAAGCAGGACAGTGCGTGTGAGCTGCGTCACGTAAATCGTTGAAATCACAAGCAGGCCCCGCGGTACTGCCGTTGCAGTTGCCGCGACGTCGAAAGGAATCGCAATGATTCGCACTCTTCGCCTTCCCCTCGTCCTGCTCTTCCTCGCCTCCTGTGCCAGTTACTCCGATCGCGTTCAAACGCGCACCGAAACGCTGCCTTCGATCCGCCTCGCTTCCTTGCAGGGGCAGACCGTCGCCGTCGATGTGAGGCAGCGGGTCAATCGCAAAACGGTCTACGCGAAATTCATGCGCGAGGATCTCGAACAGTCCTTCGAGAAAGCGGGCGTGCATGTCGGCGCGGCCGCGCCGGTGCAACTGAACGTGACGATCGATTACCTTTCGACCGACTATCGCACCGGCCGATGGGAATCGTGCGGGCAGGCCACCGCGCAAGTGATTCGCGACGGTCAGGTGATCGCGAAGCCGGTCTCGAAATACTGCACGAGCGAGACCGTGAATCCGTGGCAGGCCGCGAGCACGAATGTCGGTCTCAATCCGGCGGAAGCGCGCAGCCGCACGTATTACGGCCTCGTGAGCGACCTGCTCGTGAAGCTCGAGAAGTCGTTGTAATGAAACGGTGGCGCGCTAGTCGCGCGCCACCTCTTCCGGCAACTTCACCGTCATGCCGGTCTGCGGCGTCGAATTGAGGTCGAATCCATTGAGATTCGCCACCGCCTCGGCGTCATTCGCGTTTCCGGTCGAGCGCCGCGCGAGATCGCTCCACGACTCGCCGCGGCGCACCGTGCCGATGTGAATGCGCGGCGGATTGACCGACCGCGCGCGCGACGCGTTCATGTCCATGTTGTGCAGGATCTCGCCGAGGGGACTGTTGCGCGAGCTCACATTCGGCGAGACGAACAGAAAGACCGCGACGTGATCGCCGTGCCGGAACTGCGTCGTCTCCACGCCGACGCGTCCCGCCTGCGTCTGTCCCTGCCAGACGTCGATGCCGAACCGCTGGCCGCCGCCGGAGGTCGTTTGCCGCGAGCCCGCGTAGGAGAGTCCCATTTGCTGCAATCGCGCGCGGACGGCGTCTTCAACCGAATAGCCTTGTAATTGATTGAGATCGATTTCCTGCGCGACGAAATAGCTGGAGGGATTGTTGCCGCGCGGCTGCATGGCGAACAGCACGCCCGGCGCCGTCGACGGCGTCCATCCCTGCGGCGCGCGGATGACGAGGCCGTGGTCGCGGTCGTAAATCGTGTCGCCTTTGACGACCATCCGCTCGGTGCTGTTCGCGGTGATGACTCCGTCGACAAGCCGCAGATAGGCATCGCGGTCGGGCGGGTCGAATGCGCCGGTCGAGGTCATGCCCTGGAGCTCGACGACCTTCGCGTGCACGTCGCGCACGCGCTTGGCGGGATCGGGGTGCGATTGGAAATAGCGGTCGATGCCTCCGGAGGGATTCTTGTCGAGCCGCTGCAGCGTCATCAGCATCCGCTCCGCGCCGATGGGATTGAAGCGCGCGTTGGCGATGTAGGACGTGCCGAAAATATCGGCCTGCGATTCCTGCCCGCGTGAATAGCGCTGGAAGAGAAGGCCGAGGCCGAGCTGTGCGAATTGTCCGTAAGTCTGCGTCGCCTCGGGGCCGGCGAGCACGGAGCCGAGCATGAGACCGACCTGCGCGAGCTGCGTGCGGGTGATCTGTTGCGCGGCGTGCCGCGCGGTGACATGCGCGATCTCGTGTCCGAGGACGCCCGCCAGTTCATCCTCGGAATTGATGCGCTCGAGCATGCCCCGCGTGATGTAAATGTACCCGCCGGGCAACGCCATCGCGTTGACCATGGGCGTGTCGAGCACCGTGAACGTCCATGGCAGGTTCGGCCGTTCCGATTGTGAGGCGATCTGTTTGCCGACGCGCTCGACGAGCCGGTTCAGTTCCGGCTTTTCGTCATAGACGCCGAATTCCTTGAGAATTTCAGGGTGAGACTGGCGGCCGATCGCAATTTCCTGTCCCTCGGAGACAAGATTGAGCTCACGCTTGCCGGTCGCTGGATTCGTGCTGCACGCAATCACGAGCAGCGTCACTGCCAGGGTCGCGAAGGTCGATTGGATTCTGCGCATGTTCGGGCTCCTCAATGACCGGCAACTTGTGCAATCGCCGTGCGCGCAATCCCCGCGTGACTTCGCGATGACAGGGGATGCAGAGCGTCCGCATGTTGTCGAGACTCGAGTCGCCGCCTTCGACCACGGCAAGGATGTGATCGGCTTCCCACCATGACTTGCGCCGGCGATGTACGACGCCGCGCTCCTGTAATGCCCGAATCTCGCGCATTCGCCGCGCAAACGGGAGCCGCATGATCCTGCGCCGCAGCGTGTGCGTATTGAGGCCGCACAACGCGCAGACGCCGCCGTCGCGGTCGAATACGCATTCGCGCAGATATGTCGGGCTCGACCGCAGCCGCCACTCGTGGACGCACGCGTCGGAGCAGAACGTCCGGCGCCTCCCGCCCACCACCCCCTTGCACCAGCGGCACACGGGAAACATTGTAAGTGGAGGACAGGCACTCCTGCCTGTCCTGGTTTTCTTTGGACAGGCAGGAGTGCCTGTCCTCCACTGATCAAGCGATCGCGGGCACCGGCAGCTCGATCGCCACCGCCGCGGCGTTGATCGTCGCCGCGATGCGAATCGCGTCGTGCACCTGTTCCTCGGATACGCCGCCCTGCAGCACGACGGCCTCGTGCGAACGGATGCACATCTCGCATCCGTTGATCGCGCTCACCGCGAGGCAGAACAGCTCGAAGTCGGCCTTGTTCGTCAGCGGCCGGGCGATGCGCTGCATGCGCAGGCGCGCCGGCATCTGGCTGTACGACTCCTTCCCGACCATGTGGCGGAAGCGGTAGTAGACGTTGTTCATCGCCATCAGCGCCGCCGCGGCGAGCGCATCGTCGATGACCTCGTTGCCGATCTCCGCGCGCGCGTCGTGGAGGAGCGCGTCGCGCAGCCGCGGGTTGCGGGTGGCGACCGCCGAAGCGATCGCCACACCCCAGCGCTGCGCGGGGGAGAGTGAACCGGGCTGCAACACCGATTGCAGGTTCAGCTTGATGTCGCGGGCCGGCTCGGGAATCGAGTCGCGCAGTGCTTCGAGTCCGTTCATCAGGCCACCTGAATCGTGTCTTCGCCCTTCTGCCAGTTGCAGGGGCAGAGCTCGTCGGTCTGTAGCGCGTCGAGCGTGCGCAGCACTTCGCCGACGTTGCGGCCGACCGAGAGGTCGTACGCGCTCACCGAGCGGATGATGCCGTCCGGATCGACGACGTAGGTCACGCGCAGCGCGGCGCCGGCGTTCTTGTGCAGGATGCCGAGCTCGTTCGCGAACTGCGGGGTGATGTGCACGAGCGGCGTCGGCAGATCGGCGAGATCCGAGTGCGCGTTGCGCCACGCCAGGTGCGAGTACTCGTTGTCGGTCGAGCCGCCGATCACGACCGCATCGCGGTCCGCGAAATCCTTGGTGTGCTTGCCGAACTCGACGATCTCGGTCGGGCAGATGAACGTAAAGTCCTTCGGATAGGCGTAGAACACCAGCCACTTGCCGGCGACGTCTTTGTTCGAGACCTGCTTGAACTCCTTGCCCTTCTCGCGGCCGACGTTTGCATTGAGCTGGAACTGCGGGAACTTATCTCCAACGGTCAACATCTTTACTCAGTCTCCTTTTTGGTTTGGCGCTTCCTGCGCGTGCCGTGCATCACGACCTGGTAGTCGCTGATGTCATAGCCGCGCAGCGATTCAATGTTGCAGACCTGTACTTTTTCCCAGGGGACGTCGACGATCTCGCCGGTCTCGTCGTCGATGAAGTGATGATGCGTATCGACGCGGGGATCGAACACCACGCTGTCCTCGGCAAACGTGAGCCGCCGCAGGAGGCCCTTCTCCACGAAGAGATTCAGCGAGTTGTACACCGTCGCCCGCGAGATCCAGGGAAAGCGCTCGCGCACCCGCTTCCACACGAGGTCCGCGGAGGGGTGCTCGTGCGTGCGCAGCACGTACTCCGCGACCGCCACGCGCTGCGCGGAAGGCTGGATTCCGTGCTCCTGGAGGGCTTCGGCAGTGCCTTTAGCGACGTTCACGGGCTTCACAACATTTAGACTATGTCTAAATTCCAACAGAGTCAAGAATGGGACGTCGTCCATGTTAGGCAGGGGACCGTGCTCCGACACGAAAAAGTTCCCTCCGTGGGGTACACTGGCGCCGTTCCGAAATCGAGCAGTCCATTAAGCCGTCAGATGACCCCGGAAGCCATCTATCTGGAGAATCTTCCGACGATCGAACGCATCGCGTCGTTCGTTGCGCATCGGAATCATCTCAACCCGGACGAAGCGACCGAGTTCGTCCAGGAGACGTGCGTCCGTTTGATCGATCAGGACTACGCGATCCTCCGCAAGTTCGAAGGGCGCAGCAAGTTATCGACGTATCTCCACATCGTGATCGAGCGCCTCTTCAAGCAGTGGCGCGTGCAGTTGTGGGGAAAGTGGCGTCCTTCCGCCGAAGCCAAGCGCCTCGGCGACAAGGCCGTCACGCTGGAAAAGCTCCTGACGCGTGACGGCTACACGTTCGCCGAAGCGGTCAAGGAGCTGACCACTCCCGGCACCTCGCAGTTCACCGCGGCCGAGCTCGAAGCGATCTACGTCCGCCTCCCGCTGCGCTCGCCGCGTCCGGTGTTCGTGCCGGACGACGCGGCTCCCGACGTCTCCGCCGTGGATTCCAAGGCCGACGATCGCGTCGAAATGCACGAACGTGAGCGCGTCGCGCGCAAAGTCGCCGCGGCCGCCGACCGCCTGTTGGAGTCGATGAACGCCGAAGATCGTTTGATGCTGCGGCTGCGGTACTGGCAGGGGGCGACGGCGCCGGAGATCGCGCAGCGCTTGCGGATCGAGCCGAAGAAGATCTACAAACGGCTGGAACGGCTGGCTGTCATCATGCGCGATGCGCTGGAAAAGGCCGGGATTACGAAAGAGGACGTCGATCCGCTGCTGTGCCACGGCGACCAGGAGATCCGCTTCGGGTTTCCGTACGGCGAACGGGAAATCTCGCCCACGGGTCCCTCTCACGATTCAGGTGGGGAGACCGGGGGCAGTGAGAGGGAGGATTGCGATGAGCACTCCCATGATGATGACAAACTGCCCAACTGACGAAACCGTGGCCGCCTTCGTGGACGGCCGGCTCCATCCGGAAGCGCGCGCGGAGGTGATGGAGCACATTGCCAATTGCCCCGATTGCTACGCGCTGGTTTCGGCCGGCTGGGATTTTCAGGCTGCTGAGCAGGCAACGGAAGAGAAGGAGCTTGCGCCGGTTGTGAAAGGGCCTTTCGGCTCTTGGTGGAAGTGGACGGGGGCGGCGGTGGCGGCGAGCGCGATTCTCGTGTTCGTGGTGCCGCCGGCTTGGAATTCGTATGAATTCCGGCGCGAGCGGTCGGCGTTGATTTCCGCGCAGAATTCGGCGAAAAAGAGGCCGGTCGAAGGACGGCTTACAGGATTCGATTATCAGCGGTTTGAAGCGCTTCGCGGGTCCGGCGACGACGCAAGTGACGACTTGAGCAAATACACCGTCCCGCTTGCCGCCGCGAACCTGAATGCGCGAAAAGCACGTACTGCGCGGCAATGGCAGGCCCAGTCCGCCGCTCATCTGCTCGTTGGCGAAAGGCCGGAAGCGATCGAGGCGATCGAGAAAGCAGTGACCTTGTCTCCGAACGATCCGTCGATTCTCAATGACCGCATCGTTGCGTATCTCGAGCAATATCGGTTTGAAACGGTCACGGCACCCGCTGCCCTCGAAGCCGCACAACGCGCCTGGCAGGTCGCACAGACGCCCGAGATCGCCTTCAACCGTGCCCTCGCGCTCGAAGCCAACGGCCGGCGCAATGAGGCCATCGCCGCGTGGCAGGAGTATTTGAAACTCGATCCCAACTCACCATGGGCTGCTGACGCAAAGCAACACATCCAAACGCTGCAGTACCTCCTCTAACCCTTCCTCTGCCTCTCCCGAAACCTCCTCACCTTCGCCAGGTTCCCGCAGTCCCTCATGTCGCACCATTGCCGGCTGCGATTGCGCGAGGTATCGAGGAACAGCCAGCCGCAGCTCTCGCCGCCGCACTGGCGGACGCGCGAGAGTTGCTCCGAGGTCAGGAGCGATGCGGCGTCGCGGGCGATGACGTGCAGGAGATTCGAATCGTCGAAGGTAACGACGATGCGTCCATCGCGAAGGGCGAGCCGCTCATGCGCGCGCGCCTCGGCCAGCTCGCGATTGAGAATCTCCAGATCGGCCGCGTCCGGCTTCCGCGCGTCGATCATCGCCTTGAAGATGCGGTAGAGCGCTTCGCGGAAGCGGAGGACGCGCTCGAAACTGAGCCGGCTCCGTTTCACGGCTCCCGCCCATTCGAAGAAATCGTCGAGCGAGTGGAGACGCTCCCGATCGACGACATACCGCGTCGGCGTCGAATGCGTGCGTCCGCCAACCGTGTTGATGAACTCCAGTGCCGTAACCATCAAATCTATATTGACAGGTTACGAGACGCGGCGCTAGTGTGTAACCACTATGATGCTAATAGCCGGTTACGTGCTGGCGGCCGTCGCCATCGTGAAATGCGAGACCGCGCCGGCGATCGACGGCTCGCTCGACGACGCCTGCTGGCGCACCGCGGCGAAGCTCGACGGCTTCGTGCAGACGAAGCCGGGCGACAACACGCCGGCCTCGCGGGCCACGGAAATCCTGCTCGCACAGGATGCAGACGCGCTCTACATCGGCGTGCGGGCGGGGGATGATCCGTCCCGCGTCCGCGCCACCGTTGCCCGCCGCGACGACGTGCTGAACGACGATCACGTCGCCCTCTACCTCGACACGTTCGACGACCGCCGCCGCGCGTACGTCCTCATCCTCAATCCCCTCGGCATCCAGCAGGATGGCCTCTACGCCGAGGGCCGCGACGTCGATTACAGCGTCGACCTCGTCCTGCAATCGAAGGGCGGCGTGACCCAAGACGGCTACGTCATCGAAGCCGCGCTGCCGTTCTCGTCGCTGCGCTATCGCGCCGGCACGTGGGGCGTGCACGCGCAGCGGCGCATCCGCCACCTCGATGAGGAGGATTCGTGGAGGCCGCTCGTGCGCGGCCACGCGAGCCTCCTCGATCAGGCCGGCACGATCACCGGCCTCGGCGAGCTCGATTCGGGCCGCATGCTCGAAGTGATTCCCGGCGTGGCCTGGTCCGAGCGCGCGCGCACCGATCCCAACGTGACGATGAAGTTCGCGCCGACGCCGAACATCGCCTTCGACGCGACGGTGAATCCCGACTTCGCGCAGATCGAATCCGACGAGCTGGTCTCGACCGCGAACCAGCGCTTCCCGATCTTCTTCGCCGAGAAACGCCCGTTCTTCCTCGAAGGCATCGACGTCTTCCAGTCGCCGCTGAACGCCGTGCACACGCGCACGATCATCGATCCCGACTACGCAACGAAGGTCTCGGGCAAGAGCGGCCGCAACACGTTCGCCGTGCTCCTGGCCAGCGACCGCAGCGAGCACGCGGGCGTCCTGCGCGTGCGCCGCGACGTCGGAACCGAATCGCAGCTCGGATTTCTGGCAACGAGCCGCGAAGATAATCACCTCGGCGGCGTCGACGGCCGCATCTCCCTCAACTCGCGCACGGTGGTCTCCTTCCAACTCCTCGGTACGTCATCAAACGACAGCCGCGGCCTCGGCTTCTTCGCCGAATGGAAGCGCAGCGGCCGTCATCTCAACGTGATCGTGAGCGGCGAAGGGCGGACGCCCGGCTACCGCGCGAACCTCGGTTTCACGACGCAGACCGACACCAACCGCTGGAGCCTCGTCACGCGCTACGACTCCGAGCCGCTCCCCGACGCGCCGCTGCTGCTCTCCTGGAGCTTCACCAACACGCTCCTCTCGCAGTGGGACTGGGACGGCCGCGTAAAGTACGCATACGTCTATCCGCGCATCACGTTCAACTTCCGGCGGCAGACGCAGGCGACGCTGTTCCTCTACTCCGACTACGTCCGCATCTTCGAGGAGGAATTCGCGCCGGCGAAGTTTCTCGGGGAGCCGGAGCGCAGCACGATCTACAAAGGCGTCACCGTCGACGTGCAGTCGAAGCCGGCGAAGCAGTTCGCGCTCGCGCTCAACGTCAGCTACGCCGTCGACACGTTCGACTACGACCTCGCCTCCGCGCCGATGAATCCCGGCACCGGCGACAACTTCACCGCCATCGCACGCGTCGAGCTCCAGCCCGTCGACGCCTTCCGGATCGCGTTCGATCACACCCGCAATCGCCTCGTCCGCGACGATAGCGGCCGCATCGCCTTCGACGAAAAGCTCTACTCGACGCAGGCGACGTATCAATTCACGCGCTTCGCGTTCGCACGTGTGCGCGCGGACTACGACGCGGCGAAGTGGCGCGGGCAGTTCGTCCTCGGCTGGACGCCGGTTCCGGGAACGTCGCTGTACGGCGGCTACAGCGATGACGGATTTTCGCGGACGGTGTTTCTGAAGGCGTCGTATTTGTGGCGACTGCGCACCTAAAATACGCGCCGTGCGCCGCCTCGTCCCCCTCATCGGCATCGCCCTCTTTGTCGCGATCTGGCATTTCGCCGTGCGAGACACGCAGCTCGTCCCCTCGCCGTGGCAGGCGGTGCGCGCGATCGGCGAGCTCGCGCAGAAAGGGCTGCTCGCGAAGTACATCGTGGCCTCGCTCTTCCGCGTGACGTGGGGCTACGTCGCGGCGCTCCTGTTCGCGATTCCGATCGGCACAATGCTCGGCCTCTGGCGGCGCGGCGAGCTGGCCATCAATCCCATCCTCCAGCTCCTCAGGCCGATCTCGCCGCTGGCGTGGATCCCGATCGCCATCCTCTGGTTCGGCGTCGGTGACAGCGCGGCGATCTTCCTGATCTTCCTCGCCAGCTTCCTGCCGCTCACGTTCGCCACCATCAACGCCGTGCACAACATCGAAGACGTGCACGTGCGCGCGGGGGAGAACTTCGGGCTCACGAAGAACGAGCTGATTCAGAGCGTGATCGTGCCGGCGATCCTGCCGCAGCTGATCGTGGGCATGCGCATCACCCTCGGCATCGCCTGGCTCGTCGTCGTCGCGGCGGAGATGATCGCCGTGAATTCGGGCCTCGGATTTCTGATCATCGATGCGCGCAACGCGGGGAACCGCTACGATCTCGTCGTCGCCGGCATGATTCTCATCGGTGCCATCGGCGTGCTGCTCGACCTCCTCATGCGCCAGCTCGAGAGACTGCCGGGCGTGCGGTGGGGCTACGCGGCGGACTGACCAGGAGGAAGCCATCTCGTTCTCGAACGTCTATTCCGATCAGGAGCGCGCCGAGGCCTATGCGACGCTCGAA
>DATFHJ010000330.1:0-15435 GCA_035248585.1 Thermoanaerobaculia bacterium | reverse complement strand
GCGCGTAAGCCGACAGGAGAGACGGAGGTCGAGCACGGCGATGACGAGGCTGACCGGCGTGGCCTGTTCCTTCTGCCTGAGACGAAACTCGGCCACGCCTTCGCCATTCGTCATATGAACGATCGGTTGCTCCTGAAATTCGGCCGCGAGAATGGCATCGCGCACCGGCGCACCGGTGACGTCGACAACGCGCACGCGCACGGTGCGAATCGGATCGAGCACGAGCGTCAGGCCATCGACGTCGCCGCCGCTGACGGAAACGATCACTGGCTCGCTGCGCCCGGCCGAAGTCTCGGCAACGGCACTCCACGTGCCGCTGCTCACGTTTGCAATCTCGAACTCTCCGCCGGGTTTGCTGCGCGAGCCAGCCAGGGCGCTGGGCTCCGTGAGCTCCGAGGTCACGGCCACGCTGGCGCCGGCAACGGCATTGCCGGCTCCATCGATCACTCGGCCCCGGACGTGATGGTCGGGCAGTTCGATGACGACCTCGTCTTCGGAACGGCCGAAGTGAATGTAGCGGTCGAGGCGAACGGTGCCACCGCTCCTTTCCTGCAAGAAGAACGTGTAATCGCCTTCGCCCTCGAGCAGCACGAGGAACGTTCCGTCCGCTCCGGCCGTGGCCACCGGCGCGCGGCGGCCTACGCCGCGTCGTGCCGGTTTGAGATTGACGGTGCCGGCGACGGGCTGGCCGTCACGAGTGATGCGTCCGTGATAGAGAGTGTCGTGGATCTCGAGCGCAACATACGCGTCGACGCCGGGCAGCACGTCGACCGTGGTCTCCGCGGCGCGAATCGCGAATCCATTCCGCAGACGCCCCGACGCGGAGACGTTCCACTTCCCCGGCGGAACATCCTCGACGACCGCGCCCTCCGGCGTGATCGCGGCGCGAATGGGAAGGCGCGAAGGCCAGTGGCTGTGGCCTGAGGGCGAGAGCTCCACGTCGCGCAACTCCACCGCGCTTTCGAGAGACTTCGCGAGCGAGACGGTGACGACGACGTTCGCCGGCGGCTCGAGACGAAGATCGTCGAGGATCGTTTCGATGCCGGGCTTGAACCGATATGGCTCGCTGAATTCCGGATAGGCGCGGCCCGGCGAGTGAAGAACGAACACCACCGGCTCTTCAGGCAGACCCGCCAGCCGCACCCAGCCCGTGGAGTCGGTCACGCCGCTCACCACCGACAGACGAGCGATCTCCTCCTGGCTGCGCATCGACGCGACGTCATGCGAACGGATGGCGGTGACGCGCACGCCCGCCAGCAGGTCGCCATCGCGTCCGCCACTCACGCGCGTTGCGGCGGCGGCGCTTTGCCGGAGACTGATCATGCCGAGGTCTTTCGCGAATGGAACGGTGACGGGAGTGAATCCGCTGGCGCGCAAAGAGACCTCTCGGCAGTCCTTCGGCACCGATGCTTCGACGCGCGAGCGGACCACGGAGAACGGGATGTCCGTGTCGCCGCAACGGAGGATTCCCCATGACGGCATTGCGCTTCCGGCCGGCACCGCGATTCTGGCGACGACGTCGACCCGTTTCGCCATCGCCACGGAGATCGGCTTCTCACATTGGCTGTCGAGAACGGCAGTTCCGATGTGCTCGGTCGTCTGAAATTGCAGCAGGTCGCCGCCGGCACACTGCACGGGCACGATCAGCGGTGTACCGCTGCGCCATGAGAGTTTCGACGGCGTGCCGTTGTGCCATTGTGTAATGGTGAGACTGTCGTCTGCCGGCTGAAGGTTGATCGGAATATCGCGTTGAAGGGTTTCGCGGCGCGGGATCACGGCCGAGACCGTCCGCCGTTCGCCAGGGGCGAGCAGCACCTCTCCGATATCGACCGGCGGTGCAGCGTCCGCGGCCACGGTCGCGGAGCAAATGACGATGCGATAGGTGCCGGGCGGCAATCCTTCCCACGTTTGCCCGCCGGCGGTGATGGTACGCGTCCACGCCGCGATGGCTTCGTCGCGGCTCAGCGAAGACGGGAGATCCACGTCCACCGGCAGCAAGGAGACGCTGCCAGCTGCGCTGTCGACGCTGCTCGTCCAGCGAATCTGCAGCTGCGCCGTCCGCTGCTGCGCACCGGCCTCCCCCATCGCGAATAACAGGAACAGCGTTGACAAGTAACGCATAAGGTCCGGATCGGCGTTCCAACGACGCCTCTATAAGTAAGGAGTGTCCTCAGGTGGGAGAACCCTACCCGATTTCGGGTGCGGACCGCCGCGTAAACCGCTTCACCACCCGCGGCAGCAGGATGATCGTCAGCATCAATCCACACACGATCGCCAATCGCTTGAACGCGTCGGCCTCGGTCATCGAGCCGTTGAAGAGCGCGTCGGCGCAGTAGGTGAAGACGAGCATGGACGGGGTGATGCCGATCAGGGTCGAGAAGAAGAAGTCGCGGAAGCGCACGCCGGCGACGCCCGCGCCGTAGTTGAGGGCGGCGAAGGGGATGCCGGGGATGTTGCGCAGGACGAGGAGAGATCGGAAGCCGGCGTGGTCGACTTGCTTCGCGACCATCCGTCCGAGTTTTCCGAAGCGGTCGAGGACGCCCGCGCCGATGAAGCGGCCCATGTAGAACGACGCCACCGCGCCGAGGACGCCGCCGATGAGCGAGTAGATCGTGCCGAAGACCCAGCCCCAGATGAAGCCGGCGGCGACGACGAAGAGCGAGGCAGGGATCGCGAACACACAGCCGACGGCAAACGCGGCAATGAAGAGGATCGGACCGTACCAGAGCCCGCGCAGGTGCTCGACGAAGAGCCGAACGTTCTCGCGCGTGAGTTGCTCGCGCAGCGGCGAGAACCACACTGCGGCGAAGGCCCCGATGAGGATGAGCAGCACCGCGATGCGGATGACGGTCCGTCGATTCATTGCGAGGCCGCCGCGAGATTGAACGTGCGCAGCACGACCCGGAACGCCGTTTCGCACGGCACGTCGCGCAGGTAGAACGTGGCCTTACCGGCCACGTCCTTGTCGATGATCATGTTCTTCACGCCGCACTGCGTCTTGAGCGACTGCAGCACGTCGCGCACGTCCGCATCCTTCACGTCGAGCGTGACGGTCTTCGGCTTCGCGGAAACGGTCGAGGCCGCGAGCAGCAGGATCAGAGTGAGGGATCGCACCGGCGCGGGACTAAACACGCTCGACGATCATCGCAATCCCCTGCCCGCCGCCGATGCAGGCGGAGGCCAGGCCGTAGCGCTTCTGCCGGCGGCGCAACTCGTACAGCACGGTGAGCAGGAGACGCGTCCCCGAGGCGCCGAGCGGATGGCCGAGCGCGATCGCGCCGCCGTTCACGTTCAGTTTCTCCTGATCGATGCCGAGCTCTTTCGCAACGGCGAGGATCTGTCCCGCGAACGCTTCGTTGATCTCGATGAGATCGATGTCGTCGAGCTTCATGCCCGCGCGCTTGAGCGCGATCTGCGTCGCCGGCACGGGACCGATCCCCATGATCTCGGGATCGCAACCGGCGATGCCCCACGACACGATGCGGCCAAGCGGCTGCTTGTCTTTGGCGTTGTCCGCCGCGGTGACGACGAGCATCGCCGCGCCGTCGACGATGCCGGAGGCGTTACCGGCCGTGACGAAGCCGTCTTTCGCGAACGCGGGCTTCAGCTTCGCGAGGCCTTCCATCGTCGTCTCGGGACGCATGTGATCGTCGTCCGTCACCAACTCCCCTTTGCGGCCGACCGGAACGGGGACGACTTCTTCCTTCAAGCGCCCGGCCTTCGCGGCCTCGCCGGCGCAGCGCTGGCTGCGCAGCGCGAACTCGTCCTGCTCTTCGCGCGAGATGCTGTACTTCCGGGCGAGGTTGTCCGAGGTCTGGGCCATGTAGAGGCCGGCGTAGGTGTCGAGCAGCGCGACCATGAGCGAGTCTTCCATCGGCGCCTGCCCGAGCTTCAGTCCCTTGCGCGCGCCGCGCACGACGTGCGGCGCCTGGCTCATGTTCTCCATGCCGCCGGCGAGAATGGTGTTCGCTTCGCCGAGCTCGATCTGTTCCGCGGCGCTGATGATCGATTGGATTCCCGAGCCGCAGAGGCGGTTGACGGTGAGCGCGGGCACGTGCTTCGGCACGCCGGCTTTGAGTCCGACGTGACGCGCGCCGTAGATCGCGTCGCCCGAGGTCTGGAGGGCGTTGCCGACGATGACGTGATCCATGTCTTCGGGCGCGTAGCCGCTGCGCGAGATCGCTTCCTTCGCCGCGACGACGGCCAGGTCGATCGCGCTGGTGTCGCTGAAGTGTCCGTTGTATTCCGCCATCGGCGTGCGGGCGCCGTTGACGATGAAGATGTCTTTCAAGGGTTTCGCTCCTTCGTTCGGATCATATGCTGCCATGCGAGGATCGCGATGCCTGCGAGCTCGATCACCGTCATCCAAACACTGCCTTCGATCCCAAAGTTTCCACCGGTGAGCCACCAGACGCCGCTCCCCCGCTCGACGAACAGCGTCTCCTCGCCGGTGTAGCCGCTGACTTCGTGCCCGAGGATCGGGCCGGTCATGAGATTCCAGGCGAGATGCAGGCCGATCGGCATCCAGAGGCGGCCGTAGAGCTCGTAGGCGAGGCTGAGCAGGATGCCGCCGAGGAAGACGTTCGTGAGGCCGAGAAGCGTGACCGCGGTGTTGCCGGCGTGCAGCGCGGCGAAGAGAAACGAGACGAAGAGGTACGCGACGAGGCGATTCGCGTGCAGCAGTTTCTGAAACGCGTAGCCGCGAAACAGCAGCTCTTCGTGCAGCACCGCGGGCGCGAAGACGGCGATGAGCTCGACCCACGGAAATCCGCGGCCGGGCTGATGCCGTACGTCTGTCGAAAGGACGATCAGCAGCGCGCAGCCGCCGACGAGGAGGGCGCCCCAGGCCAGTCCGATGCCGAATTCCGGGAGCGCGAGACGCGGCGGGACGAAGAGGCCGAGGGGCCACTGGCCGCGCTCGAGGATGCCGATGCAGAGGATGGTGGCGACGGTGACGGAGGCGAGGCCGTTCCAGTAAAACGGAAAGCGCAGCGCGCCGAGGACGAGCCATGTGGCAAGATAGAAACAAACGAACAAAGGAAGGCTGAGGGAAGCATGTCGAAGTACGCTGCGGACATCGCCGCGCTGCTGCTGCGCCTCGCGGCGGGGCTGATCTTCCTCCCCCACGGCTGGTCGAAGGTCGCCGGCGACGGCGGGACCGCCGCGTTCGCCGCCGACATGGCCGCGAACTACCACATCCCCGCGATCCTCGGGCACATCGCCGCGTACTCCGAGCTCGTCGGCGGCGCGCTCCTGATCCTCGGACTTCTCACCCGTCTCGATGCGCTCCTCCTCGCCGGCACGATGTTCGTGGCCACGTTCATCGTGCAGCTGCCCGATGCGTTGTACGAGGTTCCCCCCGGCGCAATCAAGTTGTTTGTGGCATTGAAGGGGATCGAGCTGCCGCTGGCGATGTTCGCGATCTGTCTTTCGCTCGTGCTGATCGGCGCCGGACGGTTTTCGCTGGACGCGCTGCTGCGGCGGACGTTTCGCGGGCGCTGGATCGTATGAAGCGCCTGCTGCTGCTCGTCCTCACGGCGATCGCGACGCCGGCGTTCGCATGGGGACCGGTCGCCCATCGCGTGATCGCCCGGGTCGCCGAATCTCAACTCGACTCCCGCGTCCGGGCACGCGCGCAGGCGTTGAACGACGGCGCTTCGCTGGTGGAGCTCGCGACCGAGGCCGACGAGATCCGCAACGCGCGGCCCGAGACGAAGCTGTGGCACTTCGTCGATATCCCGATTGCGAAGAACGCGTACGTCGAATCGCGCGACTGCAGGAATGACGACTGCGTCGTCGACCGGATCGAGCAGTTCCAGGCGCGGCTGGCGAACAAGAATCTGTCGACGGCGAGGCGGCGCGAGGCGCTGATGTTTCTCGTCCACCTCATCGCCGACGTCCATCAGCCGCTGCACGCGTCCGACAATCACGACGACGGCGGCACCGACACCACGGTGCGCTTCGGTTCGAAGAAGCGGAAGTTTCACAGCGTGTGGGATTCCGGGCTCGTCTCCCGCGCCGGGACGGAAGCGAGTCTGACCGCGGAGCTGAGGCAGATGATCGCCCGGGGCGTGCCGGCCGGGACGGCGAACGGCGACGCGGAAGACTGGGCGAACGAATCGCACAAGGCCGGCCAGGCCGCGTACGCGCAGATCCTGAAGGATCACCGCCTGAGCAGTGCTGAATCGACCGAGGACGAGCAGGTCGTGAAGCGGCAGTTGCTGCGCGCCAGCCTGCGCCTGGCGAAGGCGCTGAACGAAGCGTTGCAGTAGTTACCGTGGTACCATGGTCCCATGGTCACAACAGCAATCGAACGTCAACAGACCGGCGTGCGGATGGAGAAGCGCCTGGTGAAGGTGCTCAAGGGGCTGGCCGAGTATCACGACATCAGCCTGGGCGATCTGCTCGAAGGGATCGTGCTGCATGCCTTCGACGGCAAGACGCCGTTCAAGAAAGAGTCGTTGCAGAAGATCGGCGAGCTGCGCAAGGTGTACGGGCTCGACCTGACGAGCGCGGACTCGCACAAGCTCGTGGAGAGGAAGAAGCCATGAGCGAGCTGGTGACGCGATTCGAAGACTGCTCGTTCCCCGCGGACGACTTCCATCACACGGAGCACGTGCAGGTGGCGTGGGAGTACCTGCGCGAGGAGCCCTCCCCCATCGACGCGCTCCGCCGCTTCACGACGAATCTCCACCGCTTTGCGGAGCACCACGGCGCGGGCGCGATCTATCACGAGACGATCACGTGGGCGTACCTGATCCTCATCCACGAGCGCATGCTCGTCGCGCCGGGAGCGGATTGGTACGCGTTCCGGGCGGCGAATCCCGATCTCTTCGCGTGGAAGCCGTCGATCCTGGACCGGTACTACACGAGGGAGACGCTGGGGTCCGAGCTCGCGCGGCGGGCGTTCGTGATGCCGGATCGTGGAGTGGCGGGCTTTAGCCCGCCGAAAACGAAAACGGCGGGCTAAAGCCCGCCGCTCCACAGGAAATTCAGAAAGGGTTATTGGGGAACGGCCGGCGAGGCCGTGGGGTCCTCGACGATGATGCCGATGTTTTTCGCGCCGCTCTGGCGGGCGAGGTCGAGGAACTTCATCGTGGTCTCGTAGTCGACGTCCCGGCCGCCGGAGAAGAAGACCATCTTCGCCGAGTTTCCGCGAAGGACCTCGCGGATCCGGTTTGGGAACTGCTCGACGGACATCTCTTCCTTGTTGATCAGCACGCGGCCGCCGCTCGCGAGCCGAAGGACGATCTGGTCCTGCACCGCGGACGGAGGGAGGTTCGCGGGTGCTTTCGGCGGAACCTTGACCAGATAGCCCATCTGAACGACGGGAGTGAGAACCATGAAGATGATCAGAAGCACGAGCACGACGTCGACCAGAGGGGTGACGTTGATATCGGACTTTACGCTACCGCCACCACCGACTTGCATGGCTAAGTCGCTCCTCCCAGTTTCTGGGCGATCAGACCGACGTCATTGAAGCCGACCTCGCGGCAGGCCTTGAGGACGTCGAGCACATCGCCGTATTTCACCAGCCGGTCGCCCTTGACCGCGATCTCGCGGTCGGGCGTGCGCTGATGAATCTCCTCGAGCGAGGATTGCACCTGTTCCTTGCGGACCACGTTCGCGCCGAGGTATACCGAGCCGTCGGCTTTGACGGAGATCTGCAACTGCTTATCGGTGTCGGGCGTCTTTTCCGGATCGGTCGTGACCGGCAGGTTGACGGCCACGCCCTTCTGCAGCATGGGAGTAACGACCATGAAGATGATCAGCAGAACGAGGCACACGTCGACCAACGGAGTCACGTTGATCTCCGAGTTCATGTTGGCCTTCGACAGCTTGCCGACCGAGCTATGCCACCGATTTTTCATTTCCGCCAGCTTCCTTCAGGAAGTAGATCGCCATCTCCGAGCCCGAGTTCGACATCTCGACCGTGAAGCGGTCGATGCGGTTCTGGAAGTAGTTGTAGGCCCACACCGCCGGGATGGCGACGCCGAGACCGAAGGCGGTGGTGATGAGCGCCTCTGCGATACCGGCCGAAACCGAGGCGATACCGCCGCCGGAGGTGGCCATCTTCTCGAACGCGTGGATGATGCCGATGACGGTGCCGAGCAGACCGACGAACGGCGCGGTGGCGCCGATGGTGGCGAGAACGCCGAGGTTCTCCTTCAGTTCCGCGACGGTGATCATGGCCGTGCGGTCCATGCCCTGACGCGCGGCTTCGACGGCCACTTCCGTGTCCGCCGTGCGCTTGTCGCGGCGCGAGGCCTCGAACTCGAGCAGGCCGGCGGCGATGACCTTGGCCAGGTGCGAGTTCTTGTACTTCTTCGTCACCTCGATGGCCTGGCCGTACTCGCTGCGGGTGAGCAGGTTCGTGAGCGCGCCGAGCAGCTTCAGCGACTGCGTCTTCGCCTTCTGGAAGACGATGAAGCGCTCGATCATGACCCACAGGGAGTAGACCGACATGACCGCCATGATGATGACGATGCCCTTCGCAATCGCGGACATCGAACTCCAGAGCGCGGTGAGACTCATATCCATAAAGCAGTTCCCTCCGTCCGTCCGGCACCTGGCTTAGGCGCCGGATCGTTTAATTAATTCAATTTAAAGTTGACCGTGAGATTGAAGATGACGTCGACCGGCTGCCCGTTGAGCGTGCCCGGTCTGAACTTCCACTTTTCGACAGCTTCCGCGGCGGCCTGATCGAGGCCGAACGGAAGTCCCTTGAGGACCTTCACGTCGCGCACCGTCCCGTTCTTGTCAATGATGCACTCGACGATGACGATGCCGGAGATGCGCGCCTTGCGGGCGACTTCCGGATAGTGCGGCTCGACGCGGCTGATGACGACCGGCGCCTTGACGTCGCCGCCGACGCGCAGCGGCGCGGTCTGGACGGGAGGAGGCTGGGTGTCGGTGACGATGCCGCCGACGACTCCGCCGACCACACCGCCGACGACTCCGCCTTCGACACCACCCTCGACGCCGCCTTCCACGCCAACGTCGGCCGCGGACGACGCGACCTCGACGGGCTTGACGACGTCAGGGACAACAGTGGGCGCGAGGTCCTGCAGATCTCTCGGGACTTCGACCGGCTTCACTTCCACCGGCTTCGCCGTCGCGGCTTTGGGCGGCGGCGGTGGAGGCGGCGGGGGCGGAGGCGCGGCGGCAACGGAGTACTGCGCGACCTGCGCCGGCGAGTTCTGCGGGAACTCCACGTTCCAGACGGCGCCGAAGATCAGACCAGCGACGACGACCACGTGCAATCCCAGCGAGACCGGGAGCGTCAGATACTTCTGAATTCCCGTTTTGACTTTCTTCGATTCGACGACTGTGGTTTCGAACATGTTCGTTCTATCCCGCTTTATTGCTCACGTATGTTCGCTCAACTCTTATTGCCCGCGGCCGCAGTGGCCTGGGCCCTCTGCTTCCTGACGATGGCGATGGCTTCGTCGCGAATGCGGTTCGCCTCGGCGACGAGCTGTTGCTGCTTGACCGGATCGGTCTCGAGCGGCGCCTGCTGGCGGTAGAGCAGCTGCAGGTAGACCATCGCTTCGAAGTATTCTTTCTTCAGCTGCGTGGCCCGCTCGAGCGCGCTCTTGCCCTTGTTGATGATCGCCATCCGCTCGTTGATGTCCGCCGGCGGATTCTTGGCCACCTTCTCGTAGCAGACGACGCCGTAGATGTAGAACGCCTCGGCGTTCTTGTTGTCGAGCATCGTGATCCGGCCGTACCAGTTCAGCGACTCGTTGAAGTCGCCCTGCTTCGCATACAACGTCGCGATCGAGCGATGGGCCTCGAGGTCGTTGGGGTGCGTCTTCAGCCAGTCTTTGAAGTAGCTGATCGCGTCGGTGATGCGATCGGCATTGAGGTAGAGATTGATCAGGGCTTCGCGGGCGATGCGGTCATCCGGTTTCTTGGCCAGGTACTGGCGAAGCTTGACGATCGCGGCGTCCGCGTTCTTCACGTTCGCCACCGACTTGTCTTCCGGAACGTACATGCCGATCAGCGAGTAGCCGATCATCCGGTCGAGCTCGGGGAAGGTATTGCCGTCGATTTCCTGCGCCTTCCGATAGTGCTGCAGCGCGGACGCATATTCTTCCCGGCTGTACGCGTCGTTCGCGTCACGGATTTCCATGCGGGCCTGAATCTTGTTGCACCCGGCCAGCAATGATAGGGAAAGAGAAAGTGCCACTAGAAGGCACAACTTCTTTTTCATGTGATTCCGAACTCCCTGATTGGTGATCGCAGAACTTTGCAGGGGGCGCTGTCAGGCTGCTTCCCGGCCCGCGTCAGGCAATGACGTGCGAATATACAGATCGACCTCATCATCGTCAACCCAATTGCTAATACCTGAAACCGAAAGTTTTAGCCAAAAAACTTCACTCCAAAAAACCCTCAAAACGCGGCAGCCTGAACGAGCGAAAAAGACTCTCCCGATCATTCGACACACGGCCCCCGCAAAAGAAAACCTGCCTCACGGCACGATCCGAAACTGCCCCTTCAGCTCGTACGTGCGCTTCGATATCAGATCCGTCACTTTCACGGCCAGGTTGTAGTCGCCCGGCTTGAAGGTCTCGAGCGGCATGGCCTGCCCGATTCCCCAATGTCCCGGAACACCTTTGAGCTCCTGCGCCGGCGTCTCTTCCGCGGGTGCGGCCATGCTGACGTCGGCACCCTGAGCCGTTTTTCCCGTCACCGACAACTTCAGCGTGACCTTCGGCGCATTCGATGCCGGATCGATTCCAGGATTCCGCAGCTCGAAGAAATACCAGAGCTCATCCGCCGGGCGGAACGTCGCGTCCGACTTCGGCACCACGCGCAGTCCGCCGAATGAATACGGATCGGTCGGCCCCTGCGCGGTAGTGAGCGGATAGACGTGATTCGAGAGAATCAGCGGCGAGATCGCGGGCGCATCTTTGTCGAGGCCGGCGACGTTGAGCGTGGCCGACACGAGCACCGGCGCCTGCCCTTCCCTGGCGATCCCGAAGGTGCCCTGGTAGTCGCCGGGCGCGAGCGAGATCGAGCGCGCGACATACACGCCGCCGTTGGTGGCGGTGAGCGAGGCGGGATCTTCGAAGAGGGCGACGGTCTCGCCGGCTTTTTCGACGCGGCCGAAGAATGTGACCGGCGCGCCGGCGGCGAGTCCCGCGCTGGCGGGAAGGTAGAGCTGCACGGGGACGAAATCTTCACCGGCCGGCGTCACGAATTCGCCAACGCTGAGATAAAGATTCGGAGCGACGGTCGCTTTGCCGGCGCGGATGTCATCAATTGCCGTACGCAGCGCGTCATTCTTGAACGCCATCGGCGGCGGCACGGTCGGCACCGGGGCCGCGGCCGCGGCGACGGAGGCCGTCGCGCTGGGCTGCACGATGTAGGAGCGGGCGACGTTTTCGAAAATGCCGAAGATGTCGGCGCCGCCCTGGCGCTCGACTTTCCAATCGTTCACCCCATATTGATCGACGAATGTGACTTCGACGACCGGCTGTCCGAGCTTGATGTCGACCTTGGCCTGCTCGTACACCCAGATTTCCCTCGGGCTCCGCTGCGCGCCCTGAATGGACGAGTCGTTGCGATCCATTCCGCCCGGCGGGGCCTGGATGGTCGACGCCGGAACGTCGCGCGAGCGGCGCAGCTTGGTCGGCCCGCCGAGGACCATGAAGACTTTGCCGCGATCGGTCGCGGAGCCGGGAACCTTCGAAGTGTGGAAGCGCTCGTCGGCGATCTTCGCGCGCGTGGTGAAGCTGTCGCGGAACTCGTTGGCCGGCGTCCCGGGCGTCGGATCGCGCCGCGCCCAGAATTTGTCGATGAACGCCTTCGCCTGCTCATCGGTCTGCACGGACTTCCACTCCGTCACTTCGTCTTTCGTGAGGAGGTACTGGACAGCCGACTTGGGGAAATCGGCGTACTCCTTCGACAGCGCGGCCGAAGCGGCGGCGGCGAAGGCCAGGAGAACGACGGCGCACAGCGTGATCTTTTTCAGCATGATCAGTAGCTCGGTTTGTACTCCATCGTCAGTTCGCTGATCGCCGCCCACAGCTCCGGGAACAGCGGTTCCTTCGTACCCGCCTCCAGCTGCGCCGCGGGTACGCCCTTGAGAGACAGCACTTTGTCGCCGATGATCCGAAATGCGAGGCGCATGTGCGAAAAGCGCCACTTCATGAACGCCTCGTCGTAATCCATCATCGCCTGAAGCAGGCGGAATGCGGAGTAATGGTCCCGCGGCTTGCGCTCAATTTCCAGAATCGTGACGGAGCGCCGCGCGAGGGCTTCCTGGAACCGCGGCCAGAGCCGCTTGCCGACGTCGAGAAGCCGCGTGAATCCCGGCGACTCCTGCCCGCTTCCCCGGCCGAGGGAACTGGTGCGGATGACGTGATAGTCGACCGGCGCCATGGTCTCGAGGATGAGGATCTGTTCGCGCAGGAGATTGATGATGAGGTGGCAGCGGTAGAGCAGCTCGGCGGCGAGCTCGATCTCGTCGTTGTCGATCGCCGCCGCCGTGCGGTCGATCTCGTAGTCGATGTGATGGAGCCACAGCTCCGCGCTCTGATGCGTCGTCTGAAAGAGCCGCTCTTCGGGATTGGAGAGCTTGTCGACGGGCTTCTGCAGCTCGAGCAACTCCGGAACGCGCACGTAGCGCTCGTAATCCGTGTCGCCGCGGCCTTCTAAAATCGGTCCGGTGTGGGACATGCGGCGCGGATGATACCCCCAGTTTATCCCGCGCGTAGACGCGGGATCTCCGGTGGCACCGAGCGGGTCGCGCCTGTGGGAGTGATTGTGCCGGTGTAACCAGAGATCCCGCGTCTGCGCGCGGGATAAACTGAAGAGCTACACCAGCTCGAGAATGTGCCCGAGCTTCTTCTTCTTCGCCTCGAGATACTTCCTCGTCGTCAGCGACGGGGCGATCTCGAGAGGCACGCGCTCGATGATCTGGAGGCCGAAGCCTTCAATGGCAACGTACTTGGCGGGGTTGTTCGTCATCAGGCGGATCTTGCGGACGCCGAGGTCGCGGAGGATCTGCGAGCCGGTGCCGTAGTCGCGGATGTCGGGGGCGAAGCCGAGCTTCGCGTTCGCCTCGATCGTGTCCGCGCCCTGGTCCTGCAGCTCGTACGCGCGCAGCTTGTTGATGAGACCGATGCCGCGCCCTTCCTGCAGGAGATAGAGAACGACGCCCTTCCCTTCCTTCTCGATCAGCTCGAACGCGCGGTCCAGCTGCTCGCCGCAGTCGCAGCGCGAGGAATGAAAGACGTCTCCGGTGAGACACGACGAGTGCACGCGCACGAGCACTTCATCGCTTTCCTGAATCTCGCCCTTCACCAGCGCCACGTGCTCCTCGCCCGTGATGTCGCTCTTGTAGGCGAACACGCGGAACTCGCCGTAGTCGGTCGGCAGCTTCGGAGAGGCAAGGCAGTGCACGTGCTTCTCCGTCTGCATCCGGTATTTGATGATGTCGGCGACGGAGATGATCTTCAGGCCGTGGCGCACGGCGAACTCGCGAAGGTCCGGCAGGCGCGCCATCGTGCCGTCTTCGTTCATGATCTCGCAGATCACCGCCGCCGGGCCCATGCCCGCGATGGCCGCGAGATCCACCGAGGCCTCGGTCTGGCCGGCGCGTTTGAGCACGCCGCCCTTGCGCGCGCGCAGCGGGAAGACGTGGCCCGGGCGCGCGAGATCGTGCGGCCGTGTCTTCGAATCGATCGCCACGCGCACCGTCTCGGCGCGGTCGCGCGCGGAGATGCCGGTGGTCACGCGTCCGCGCGCCTCGATCGAGACCGTGAACGCCGTGCCGAAGTTCGTCGTGTTGTGCTCGACCATCAGCGGCAGATCGAGCTCATTGCAGCGCTCCTCGGTCAGCGCCAGGCAGATCAATCCGCGGCCGAACCTGGCCATGAAGTTGACCGTCTCCGGCGTCACCTTCTCCGCGGCAATGCAGAGATCCCCCTCGTTCTCGCGGTCTTCGTCATCGACGATGATCACGAACTGCCCGCGGCGGTAGAGCTCTGCTGCTTCTTCGACAGTGGCAAATGGCATGGGACGGAATTAATTGTACGTTACTGGACGACTTTGAACGTGTCCTTGAAGGTGTAGGACGTCTTCTTCACGGTGTCGATGAGCTTCGCGGTGATGGTGTAGTCGCCCGGCTTGAACGTCGCCAGGGGGATTGAGTTGCCGACCGCGTAGTGATTCGGAACGCCCTTGATCGGCACCCCCGCGACTTCCATCGGCGGCGCGGCCATCTTCGATTTCTTCCCGTCCGCGAGCGTGCCTTCGACGTCGAGCTTCACCTGCAGCTTCGGGCCCGGCGCGAGCTGCACCGTGGCGTCGCTGGCCGTACCGGCGTCGGCGACTCCCGGATTGCGCAGCTCGATGAAGTACCAGAGGTCGTCGGACGTCTTGAATACGTGATCGCCCTTCGGCACGACTTTCATGCCGCCGAACGCGTACGGATCGGTCGCGGCCTGCGCGGCCTCGAGCACGTAGACGTTGTTGGCGAGGATCATCTGCGACGTCGCGGTGGCGTCTTTGTCGAGCGCGCCGGTGACGTCCAGGTCGCCCGCGACGATGGAGATCTTGTCGCCGTCGGCGATGCCGAAGTAGCCGCGATACTTGCCGCCCGCCAGCGTCAGCGAGCGGTCGACGAAGTAGTCGCCCCGCGACTCATGGGGCTTGGCCGGCTCTTCGAACGCGATGACGCTCTTGCCGCTCGCGTCTTCGACGATGCCGAAGAAGGTCGCATTCGCGCCCGGCGCTGCTTTCGGGAGATAAACGCTGACCGGTGCGTAGGTCACGCCTTCCGCGGTGACGTACTCACCGGTGGTGACGTAGATCGGGCTCGCGGTCTTGCCGCTCTTCTTGAACTCCGCGACGGCATTCTTCAGCGCTTCCGTGGTGAGCTCGGTCTGCACCGCTGGTGCGGCAGGGGGCGCAGCCGGAACGGCCGCGACCGGCGCCGGCTGCTGCGGTGCGGCCGCGGTGATGGTCGGAACTTCCTTGAGATCGGGCTGCGCGAGCGATGCGGTGATCGCGCGCTGCTGCGCCGCCGAGAGATCCACGCCCGCACGCTCGGCCCGGAAGTCGGCGTTGCCGAGGCGGTCGCTGAAGCGGATCTGCACGCGCGGCTGATTGAAGTACTTCCGCGCCTGATCGTCCTCGTACGTCCAGATGTACATCTCCGAGTTTTCGACGTTCTGCGGACTGTTCGGATCGATGGCCGCGCCGGCCGCCGAGCCGCTCTGCCCGCTGCTGTGCTCGATCCTCTTCGGAGCGCCGTAGAGAATCAACGCCCGGCCGCGCTCGGTGAGCGCGCCGCGCTGGCTGCGCGCCTTGAAGCTCGTATCCGCCGCGCGCACGCGATTCTCGAATTCCTCGCGGAACTCGTTGCGCGCCGTCTGCGGCGTCGGATCGCGCCGCGCCCAGAAGAGGGCGATGAACTTTTCC
>DATFHJ010000329.1:0-2432 GCA_035248585.1 Thermoanaerobaculia bacterium | reverse complement strand
ACAGCGCCTCCTGAAACGCGAGCAGCGTCATGAGAACACCTCCCGCGCGCGCTCGAGCTGCGCCCGCACGCCCTCCCGCTGGATGCGGCCGTAGTACGAGTCGTGAAACTCGAACGTGACGCCGCGCAGGTTCGGCGCGCGCGGCACGAGGCGTTCGAGCAGTCTCCACACTTCCTCCGGGCACGCGCCCGAATGCGAGTCGGTGTACATCCCGGCGAACTCCGTCCCGCCGGCGATGTGCGCCTCGACCACGCGCGTCAGATCGAGCTCGTCGAGAAAGGCGAACGCGTCGAAGCCGTGATTGCGCGCATTGCAATAGAGATTGTGCAGATCGAGCAGGATCCCGCAGCCCGTGCGCGCGGTCAGGGCGTTGAGGAACTGCGGCTCGCTCATGTCCTGATCGCGGAAGTTCACGAAGTAGACGCTGTTCTCGAGCAGCAGCGGCATCGACGCGAGCTCCTGCACGCGATTCACGCGCTCGACGATCAGGTCGAGCACGTCTTCGTCATACGGCAGCGGCACCGCGACGCCGGCATGCTGATCCGCTCCATCGGCCGACGTGACCTCGGCGAACGACAGGTGATCGCTCTGCCAGGCGAAGCCGTAGCGGCGTTGCCATTCGCCGAGATGCGCGACGTATTCGAGATCGAAGCGCCCGGCGTTGCCGATCGAAAGGCCGATGTTGTGCGCGACGACCGGGCGCCGCTCGCGCATCCACTTCAGCATCTCGGTCCACGACTCGAGCTCTTCGTAGCGCGGCTGCGCGCCGGGACCGCGGTCGGTCCAGAACATGTCGGAGGTGATCTCGACGTAGTCGAGGGCATCGAGATCGGTGTGCAGGAACTCGGGGAGCGCGGGGTTGTACATCAGGCCCACGCCGAGGCGCGGCAAGTGTGCGAGTGTCGTCATGTGGTTGCTCCGCTGGAGGGTCCCCGGCGCGCGCCTGCGAAGTCCGCGCGCCGGGAACGAGAGGGACTACCCGAGGACCGCGCGCTGATCGAGATCGACACGGATGACGTTCTCGAGACGCTCGCGGATGATCAGGTTGTCGCCGGACGTGCACGCGGTGCAACCGCGCGGCAGCTTCGAAAAGACGTCGCGGGCCAGATAGTCGAGGACCTTTGACAGATCGGTCAGCTTCGTTCCATTCGGCACCACCACTTCCACGGTCCGGCCGTCTTTCGAATAGCCCACTTCCGCCACTCGCTTATCGTCGTACTTCACTCCACACCTCCTGTTTGGTTTTCGATGAGGGTTCAGATCTCCGTCGCGACAAACCAGTAGTGAAGGAAAGTGGGAAAACGTTTCACCGTTTTTGTTGGCCCGCCCGCCCCGGGCGCGGGCACGGGGACGGGCACGGGCGCGGGATTTTGGGGGAGTGGGGAGGAACGCAGAGCGCAGAACGGAGAACGTAGAACTTAGAAACCCGGGCCCGAGCCCGGGCCCGCTTCCGCGCCCGGGGCGGGGGGCTTTACGCGGGCTCGTTTTTCTTTGCGCCTCGAATGTTCAAAACGGCGAGGAAGAACTGCAACGCGATCACGGCCCACGCGTGTGCGGACCAGCCCCACGCGATCCAGATCACGTTGCTGACGAGAAAAAGCCAGAAGCCCCACTTGCGGCGCCACTCGGTGGTGGAGCCGGTGAACCAGGCGGCGATGACGGTGACGACCATTGCGGGCCACTGGAGATGGAAGAGCCACGACACGGCGGGCGCAAGTGCTGGTTTAATGCCGCTCCATGAATACTCGTGATGCGATCCTCCGCGCAGCGCCTGTGCTCGCTCAGTACGCCGATCCGCAGGACGGGCTCTTACGAGCCGGTCTCTCGAAGGAGCAGGCGCACGATGCCGTCCGCTTCCTGCCGCTCGCGTTCGGCAGGGACGTCCTCGATGGGATCGGCGTCGCGTTCTCCGACACGTATGTCCGCATCGTCGATGGGCAGCAGGAAGAGCGCGCGCTGAACGACGAGCCGTTTTTCCGCGAGGCCCGCACGCTCGCGCGGGTCGTGGCCACGGAAGTCGGCTTCGACACTTACAACGCCATCGCCATGCAAAGCTCCGAGTTCCAGGCGCTCAACAACGCGCTGAACGCGGGGGCGGAGGTGGAGAACCTCGTGGCGGGACCGCCGATGGTGATGTGCGAGGGTTTTGCGGCGGCCGCGGCGGCGAAGCCGGAGAAGAAGCCGTGGTGGAAGGTTTGGGGGTGAGGGGCGAAGCTACTTCGCCCCCAACTTCACCATCGTCGCTGTCCTCCCATCCTTCGCCACCGTCACCGCCACCCGCCGTCCGGTCGTGAGATCGGCGCGCGCCGCGGGCTTGCCGTCGGCGTGGCGAAAGACGGTCTGGGCCGACACCAATACGTCCAGCAACTTTCCGTTGGTCGTCGTCATCGTGAATGAACCATCATCCCGAAGCGTCATGACGGTGCCCATGT
>DATFHJ010000328.1:0-2548 GCA_035248585.1 Thermoanaerobaculia bacterium | reverse complement strand
GTCGGATCGTACATCGCCTTGACTCTCGCCAGTCGTTCCCACGTTCCATCAGGATACGCGGAGCGGATGCGGGCGTGTCCGTCGTCGCCGAGGAAGCCGACGTAGGCGCCATCGTCGCGCGGCTGGATCGCCTTTGCGAGCTCAGTCACCCATCGGAGGCGTCCCTCGCGATTTGCGTCGCCCTGATAGAACGCGGCAACGTTTACGAGCATCGGCTTGGCTCGATGCGCGAAGGCCGTCGCGTCCGCCGGCACGCGTGCCATCGCACCGCCGAGAGCGCGCAGCTGCACCGCGTGCATGCCCGTGCCCGATTTCGTCAGGTGATCGTGGATCGCTCTTGCCGTGTGAAGGTCGATCGAATTCGTGAACATCGTCCGACTGACAGCGGTGGGCCGGTGATTGGGATCTTCCGGTGGATACATGCTGGCGTACGGAGCCGGCCTCACCATGTCGGCGAGCGGCGTCGCGAGCGAGCGGAAAGGTGCCATCGCTTGCTGGGCTGCATCGTCGTCGCCAGCGAACGCCATGAACGCGAGGATCACGAGCCGCCCATGCACCTCGGCCGGGAGAAACGGCATCGGCGGCGCGGGCATCACGTTGCCGATCGTCGTGAGCTCAGCTGGCGCCGACAATGATGCGGCCGCGAATCCGGCGATCGTCTCGGGCGTCGCGGGCAGGATGAAAATGCCGCCGGTGAACTGAGGCAAGGGACTGAGACGGAACCGAAGACGAGTCACGACGCCGAAGTTGCCACCGCCGCCGCGGATGGCCCAGAAGAGCTCCGGCTCGTGCGTCGAATCGACGCGACGCTGCCGACCGTCTGCCGTCACCACTTCGGCGGCCAGCACGGAATCGATCGTCATTCCAAACTTCCGCACGAGGAAGCCGATCCCGCCGCCCAGAGTGATGCCGCCAACGCCTACCGATCCCGAGTCCCCGAATCCGATTGCGAGATCGTGCTTCGACAGCGCGTCGGTGACCTGGCGCGCTGTCGCTCCCGTCTCCACCCACGCGGTGCGCTCCTCAGCGTCGATTTCGATCGCGCACATGTCACGCAAGTCGATGACGAGTCCGGCGTCGGTCGTGCTATGGCCGACGACGCTGTGTCCGCCGCTGCGAATCGCGAGCTCGTAGCCGTGGTTGCGTGCCGCGGCGATCACACGGCTCACATCGTCCGCATTCGCAACACGCACGATTGCCGCGGGTCTCTTGTCGATACCGCCGTAGAAGACGGCGCGCGAGCGATCGTAGTCGGGATCGTCAGGCATGATCACGCGCCCGGCGACGCCCGCGAGTGTGTTGATCGACGAACGGAGTGCAGACATTCTTGACGACATCGGATTTCCTGTGAGAAGTGGCTGTACCACATCGTCGAACGGCAGATGGCCGAATCGACATGGCACAGTGCTCACGTGGTTGACGGAGCGGCGCACCGGAGTGTGACCGAGGGAGCTCGTGCGTTTTGCTGCGCACGATTTTGATAGCCGAAAGGCCCGGCGAGCTTCAGAGTGATCGATCGCTCCGGAGGAATCGCTCGTGAAGACTCTGTTGCTCGGCGCGCTGATGGCGTCGCGACTCGCGGCTCAGACGCCGGCGACGCCCGAACTCCACCCGATGCCGCGTGCGCTGGAGACGGGCTTTGCGCTGAGCGCCGCGCCGCCTCACCTGAGAGATTCGGCGGGGGTGTACGTGCTCGATCCGCGGCGTGGATATGTCGAGGCACGCGCGGGCACGAACGGCTTTCGCTGCCTCGTCGCGCGAACGGAGTGGGCGTGGCCGCAGCTCGCCTTTCGCGACGACATCTTCGTTCCTGTCTGTTCGGACGCCGCGGGCGTCGAGGCGTGGCTCCCTGTGTTCGTGGACGCGGCAGCGATGCGCGCGCGCGGCGAGAGTCCGCGCGCGGTGTACGACACCGTCATGCAGCGTTTCGCCGACGGCCGTTACCATGCGCCCGCGCGCGCCGGCGTCTCATACATGCTCGCGCCAGTGATGCGAACGTTCCTCGCGGAGTCGTCGCGCGTGCCGACGACGATGGTCGCGCCGCATTACATGTTCTACGCGCCTAACGTCACCGACGCGGACATCGGCGGCCAACGCAGCGGCGACGGTCCGTTCATGCTCTCCACCGGACCGCACGGCTTGATCTTCCTTGGCGCGGGCGCGGCGAGAAAGCAGGAGATACTCGCCGAGTCGCGCGATCTCCTGACCGCGCTCTGCGCCTATCGCCGCGTGCTATGCGTTCCGAAGGCTGGCCACCGCACGGGTCATTGATCGAGCGCGGACTCCTGCGGGGCTCTCGCCGAAGTGCCGCCGGAAGCTGGTCGAGAAATGGCTGTGGCTCGAGAAGCCGAGGTCGAGCGCGAGCCGGCTGAGCTGCGTCTCGCCGTCTCGAAGGCGCGAGAGCGCCTGCTCCATCCGGATCCGCAGCAGATACTGGTGAACGGAGATTCCCGTCTCCGCCTTGAAGACGCGGGCGAGATGAAAGGGCGAGACACCGCATTCGGCCGCGATGTCATGGATCCGGTGCGCCGCACTCGGTGTCGCATCG
>DATFHJ010000327.1:0-5222 GCA_035248585.1 Thermoanaerobaculia bacterium | reverse complement strand
CTGAAACGACTCCTTCGCCCGCTCCTCGAACTTGTCGACGTCGATGCCCCAGTCGCGGAGAGAGTCGGCCACGGTCTTCTTTTCGTTTTCGTCGGACATGATGCGTAAGGTTACAACGGCGGCCGCGTCGTGGCGGTATCGGTCTGCTCCACCGGCGGCTCAGTCGACGTCGTATCCGTCGTCTCCGTCGTATTCGTCGTAGCCGTCGTATTCGTCGTATCCGTCCTGAAAATCCCACCCGTGAGCGTCGTCTCGGTCGTGGGCGGCGGTGGCGGCGGCACATACGTACTCGTCGTATCCGTCGGATAGGTCGTCCCCGTCACCCCCGTCGCCCCTCCCGCCGTGATCAAGTTCCCGAACTCGTCATACATCGGCACCGGCACCGAGGTCGTCATGTGCAACGGGCACGGCTGCGGCGGCTCGGTGCCGCTCTTGAACGCCTGTCGCACGACGACGTTGCGCGGGCAGTACGGCGTGGCAATGCCGCCGCTCGTTTCATCGATCTCGACGAACGAGATTCCCGGCGCGGCGGCGAAGTCGGTGTTCGGCTGGCCGGCCGTCGCGCCGAGCATGTAGCGCGTCCACATCGGCACCGCGGCATCGGAGCCGGAGAGACCGGTTGGATCGTTGTCGTCGAAGCCGACCCAGCATGTCGTCAACGTCAGCGGCGTAAACCCGATGAACCACGCGTCGCGCTTGTCGTTCGTCGTACCGGTTTTCCCGGCCGCGATTTTCTTGAACCCGTAGCTGCGCGCGCGCCCCGCGGTACCGCGGTCGACGACGCCTTTCATCACGTCGGTGAGCACGTAGACGTCGCGTTGCGGGAACACCTGCTGGTCCGTGGTCTCGCCCGGTCCCTCGACGACGCGCCCGCGATCGTCGGTGACGAAGCGGATGGCGCGCAGCGGCTTGCGGATGCCCTGCCGCGCGATCGTCGTGTACGCGGCGGCCATCTCGATCGGCGGAATGCCGACCGCGCCGAGGAGGATCGCCGGATTGCTGTCCTCCATCTCCGTGTCGACGCCGAGAATGCGCGCGGTCTTCAGAATCGGCGCGATGCCGGACTCCATGCCGATGCGCACCGACGCCGCGTTCAGCGAATGCTCGAGCGCCATGCGCACCGACACGTTGCCCATGTAGCGGCCTTCGTAATTGCGCGGCGACCAGTCGGCCGACCAGCGGCGCTTCAGCACGAAGCGCGTGTCCGGCACCACCGTCGCGGCGGTGATGTTCTTCCCCGACAGGCTCGGCTCGAACGCGGTGAGATAGATGAACGGCTTGAACAGCGATCCGATGAGGCGCTTCGACTTCAGCGCGCGGTTGAACTGGCTGCGCTCGTAATTGCGCCCGCCGACGAGTGCGCGGATCTCGCCGGTCGGCACGTCGACGTGAATGAGCGCCGCCTCGAGCGAGGGCGAGTGATTGCGCAGCCGCCGGCTGCTCTTCTCGAGATTGCGCAGACTCGTCTCGACCGTATTCGCGGCCGCGTCCTGCGCGCCGAGGTCGATCGCGGTGTAGATGCGCAGCCCGCGGCCTTTCACGCCCTCGATGCCGTACTCGGCCGCCAGCTCCTGCAGCACGCGGTCGACGTAGAACGGAATCGACGACAACCCGCTCTTCTGCCGGAACGGTTTGCGCGGCAGGCTCGCCGAATGCGCCGCGTCGTACTCCTGCTGCGTGATCTTTTTCTGCTTGAGCATCAGCTGCAGCACGGTGTTGCGGCGTTTCAACGCCACTTCGGGGTGAGTGAACGGCGAGTAGTTGTTCGGGCTGCGGATCATCCCGGCGATGAGCGCGGCCTCATGCAGCTTGATCTCGGAGATCGGCTTGCCGAAGTAGTAGCGCGAGGCCTCGCCGACGCCGAGGATGGAGATCGAGCGGTTGCGCCCGAGGTAGATGTCGTTGAGATACGCCTCGATGATCTCGCGCTTCGAATACCGCGCGTCGAGCACGACCGCCATGAAGGCCTCGGCGATTTTCCGCTTCATCGTGCGCTCGTGCGTGAGGTAGTAGTTCTTCACCAGCTGCTGCGTGAGCGTCGAGCCGCCTTCCGCGACGCCGCCCGCTTTCACGTTGCGGAACAGCGCCCGGATGATGCCGAGCGGATCGACGCCGGGGTGCGACCAGAAGCGCGCGTCCTCCGTCGCCACGACGGCGTCCTGCATGTGCTTCGGTACCTGTGCGAGCGTGACCGGACTGCGGTTTTCCAGGCCTTCACTCAGCAGCGACGTGAGCAGCTCCGGCTCGAGCGCCGCCTTCTCCGCGCTCACCGATTCGATCGCCGACTTTGCGATGACGACGTGCACCTGCTGCGCCTTGTAGTCGCCGCTCGGGTGGCGGAACTCGCGCGTGAAGATGTCGATGGCGTTTCCGTTGCGCATGTACTCGCCCGACTGCGTGAGCTTTTCCGCTTCGCGGTAGCCGAGGCGATCGAGCTTTTCGAGCAGGTCATCGACCTGCAGGGGCGCGCCGGCGGTGAGCGGCGTGTAGTCGGCGTAGATGCGCGTCGGCAGGCGCAGACGGCGCACTTCGAAGCGGCCGACCGCGGAGCGATACGCCCAGAAAATCAGTCCGGCGAGGAGGATGAAGCCGATGCCGACGGTCCAGGAGATCGTGCGGAAGACCGTGCGGCGGGTGGGTTTGCGGAAGCGCGAGAACCAGCGGGCGGCGGGCGGCGGTTCCGGAGTTTCCGGCGGTTCCTGTTCGCTCACTGCGCGACCACCTGCAGATTGCGGCCGCCGGTGCCGTCGCGGCGGTACGAGTGGAAGATCGAGCCTTCGCAGCGCGTGCAGAGCTCGGAGTCGGAGATGTTCTCGTCAGCGAAACCGCGCGCGCGGAGTGTCGTGCGTGTCATCGCCACGAGATCGACGTGCGGCTTCGCGTGCGTGCGATCGATGAACGGCTCATCGAATTGCGCCGCCACCTCCTCGCCTACTTCGAAACAGCAGACGCGGATCGACGGACCGAGGTACGCGCGCGCGGTCGACGGATCGAACGAAGACGAACGCGCGAGCGCATCGAGCGTCTGCGACGTGATCTGCGCGGCTGCGCTGCGCCATCCGGAGTGAATGTTGGCAATGATGAAACGGGTCGGATCGAGCATCGTGACTGGGAGGCAATCAGCAATCTTGATGCCGATGGAAACGCCGCGCCGGTCGCTCCACATCGCATCGCACGCGCGCGGATTCTCCCCTCCCGCCGCACGCTCGACGTTCACGCCATGCACCTGCGTGCAGGTCGACAACACGGTGTCGATCCCGAAACGCTCGCTCACGAACCGCGTCAGCTCCTCGCGGATCTTCCCGTCGTAGTCGAGCGACGTGCAGAACACCGGCGCGTCCGGCGCGACGGCGACCCGTCCGAGGGGCGTTTGTTCGATGGGCCACATGAGACGCGCATCCTATACTCCGCCCATGCGCAAACTGCTGTTCGCATCGCTCGCGCTCACCGCCTGCACCACCACGACCTACGACACCGTCATCCGCAACGCCACGATCTACGACGGCAGCGGAAAGCCGCCCGTTCACGGCGACGTCGCGATCAAAGGCGATCGCATCGCCGCCGTCGGAACGGTCAGCGGCCATGCGGCAAACGAGATCGACGCGCGCGGCATGGCCGTCGCGCCGGGCTTCATCAACATGCTCAGCTGGGCCACCGACTCGCTCATCGTCGACGGCCGCGCGATGGCGGACGTGAAGCAGGGCGTGACGCTGGAGATCTTCGGCGAAGGGTGGTCGATGGGACCGCTCAGCGACGCGATGAAAGCGGAGATCAAGCGGCAGCAGGGCGACATCAAGTACGACATCAACTGGACGACGCTGCGCGAGTATCTCGACTCGCTCGCCGCGCGCGGCATCTCCGTCAACGTCGCCTCGTTCGTCGGCGCGACCACCGTTCGCATTCACGTGTTAGGCGAAGCCGATCGCCCGCCGAACGCGGAAGAGCTGGTGCGGATGCGCGCGCTCGTGCGCCAGGCGATGGAAGACGGCGCCCTCGGCGTCGGCTCGTCGCTGATCTACGCGCCGGCGTTCTACGCGAAGACTGACGAGCTGATCGCGCTGTGCAAGGAAGCGGCGCCGTATCACGGCACGTACATCTCGCACATGCGCAGCGAAGCGAATCGCTTGCTCGAAGCGGTGGACGAGTTGATCACCATCTCGCGCGAAGCCGGCGTGCCGGCGGAGATCTATCACCTCAAAGCCGCGGGCTCGGCGAACTGGCCGAAGATGGATCAAGTGTTCCAGCGCATCGAGGCGGCGCGCGCGCAAGGCCAGCGCATCACCGCCGACATGTACACCTACCCCGCCGGCGCGACGGGGCTCGACGCGGCGATGCCCCCGTGGGTGCAGGAAGGCGGCTTCGATGCCTGGCGCAAGCGGCTGATGGATCCGGAGACGCGCGCGCGGGTGATTCGCGAGATGCGCACGCCAACCGATGCGTGGGAGAACCTGATGATCCTCGCCGGCTCGCCCGACCGCGTGCTGCTGATCGGATTCAAGAACGAGAAGCTCAAACCGCTGACGGGAAAAACGCTCGCCGAAGTCGCGGCCATGCGCGGCACCTCGCCGGAAGACACGGCCATCGATCTCGTGATCGAAGACCAGAGCCGCATCGATACGGTCTACTTCCTCATGTCCGAGGACAACATCCGGAAGCAGATCAAACAGCCGTGGGTCAGCTTCGGCTCGGATGCTGCCGCGTCGGCACCGGAAGGTGTTTTTCTGAAGTCCAGCTGCCACCCGCGCGAGTACGGCAACGTGGCAAAGCTCCTCGGACAATACGTCCGCGACGAACAACTGATCCCGCTCGAAGACGCCGTCCGCCGCCTAACCACCCTCCCCGCGACCAACCTCGGCATCGCCGAACGCGGCTCCCTCCAACCCGGCTACTTCGCCGACGTCGTCGTCTTCGATCCGGCCACGATCCGCGCGAACGCGACATTCGAAAACCCGCGCCAATACGCCACGGGCGTCGTGCACGTGTTCGTGAACGGCCGGCAGATCCTCCGCGACGGCGAGCACACCGGCGCGAAGCCCGGGCGGGTGGTGCTACGCGCCCGGAACGCCGGCGTCCCGCCGGCTGATCGGCAGGCGTCCTCGCCTGCCGAGGCGAAGCGATGAGAGACCTCGAAGTCGACGGCATCGCGATTCCCGCCGAGCTCCTGCGCGCCACCACCTCGCGCAGCGGCGGCCCGGGCGGCCAGAACGTCAATAAGGTGAGCA
>DATFHJ010000326.1:0-16151 GCA_035248585.1 Thermoanaerobaculia bacterium | reverse complement strand
TCGCCGCGCGCGGCGAGCTGGCGCGCCACTTCTTTCCCGATGCCGCGCGGCGAGCCCGTTACGACTGCGAGTCGGTTCGTCTTCATCTCGAAGCATGGTATGAAGCGCCGCCATGAACGACAAGAAAGTCATCGCAGTTCTCGGTTCCACCGGCTCGCAGGGCGGCGGTCTCTGCCGCGCCATCCTCGACGATCCCTCGGGCGGCTTCGCCTGCCGCGCGATCACGCGCGATCCGAACAAAGACAAAGCCCAGGCGCTCGCGTCGAAGGGCGCGGAGGTCGTGAGCGCGGATCTCGACGACGTCGAGAGTTTGAAGAAAGCATTCGCGGGCGCGCACGGCGTGTACGCGGTCACGAATTTCTGGGAGCACTTTTCGGCGGAGAAGGAGAAGCAGCAGGCCAAGAACATCGCCGACGCGGCGCGCGCCGCGGGCGTGCAGCACGTGATCTGGTCGACGCTCGAGGACACGCGCAACCTGATGTCGCCCGACGACACGCGCATGCCGTACCTGCAGGAAAAGTATCGCGTGCCGCACTTCGACGCGAAGGCGGAGGCGGATGCGTACTTCAAGGATCTGCCGGCGACATTCCTCGTGACGTCGTTCTATTGGGACAACCTCTACATGTTCGGCATGGCCCCGAAGAAAGGCGCGGACGGGAACCGGGCCTGGGCGTTTCCGATGGGCGACAAGAAGCTGGCCGGCATCGCCGCGGAGGACATCGGGAAAGTCGCGTACGGGATTTTCAAAGCGGGGCCGGAGTACGTCGGCAAGACCGTCGGCATTCTCAGCGAAGCGCTGACGATCAAGGAGATGGGCGAGAAGCTGTCGAGCGCGCTAGGCACCGGGCCGATTCACTATCACGCCGCCGAGGCGGATGAGTATCGCGGCTACGGCTTTCCGGGTGCGGACGAGATGGGGAACATGTTCCAGGTGTACCGCGACTTCGAGTCCGAGGTCCTCGGCGCGCGCAGCGCGGAGACCGCGCGCTCATTGAACCCGTCGATGGCGACGTTCGACGAGTTCGTGCGCGAGCACAAGGAGCAGATCACCGCGGCGATGGGGACGTAGTCAGCTGCTTCAGCGCCGAGCCGTCAGCGTTCATCGTCCAGACCTCGAGCTTCCCGCTGCGCGTGCTCGCGAACGCGAGCCGTTTGCCGTCGGGAAACCACGCCGGCTGTTCGTCGATGTATTTTTCGTCGTGGGCGGCGAGCTTCTTCGCTTCGCCGCTCGCGGCGTCGACGATCCAGAGGTGCGCCTGCTCTTTCGTGTCGGCCTGGACGGCGATGCGCTTGCCGTCGGGCGACCAGGCGGGACTCTGCGCGCGTCCGTTGGCGACGTCAAAGTGCGTCAGCTGGCGCACGTCCGAGCCGTCGAGCTTCATTAAATAGATGTGTGTCTGTCCGCTCGCATCCTGGCCGGTGTAGGCGAGCTGCTTGCCGTCCGGCGACCAGCGCGGTCCCCAGACGACGCCGGAGCCATCGCTGAGCTGCCGCGCGTTCGCGCCGTTCGGATCCGACTCCATCAGCTGCACGTTCGTCCACGAGCCGAGCGCGTAGAGCACGCGCTTGCCGTCGGCGGTGATGCGCACGCCGCGGCCCGGCACCTGGCCGATTTGCGTGACCGCGCGGCTCTTCACGTCGAGCGCGTGAAAGCGCGACGAATCGACGCCGGTCGTGAAGAAGCGAATCGTCTTTCCGTCCGTCGACCACGCCGGCGCACTTTCGCGCTCAGCGTTGTTCGTGAGTCGCTCCACGTGCGTGCCGTCCGCGGACATCACGTAGAGGTCCGTCGTGCCGTCGCGATCCGAGGTGAAGGCGATCTTCGATCCGTCGGGAGAGACGGCGGGATTCTGACTGTCGGCGAATGCGGTGACGGAAATCAGAATCGCGATGAGCAAACGCATGATCGTCATCGTGCCACGCGCCGCACTTCCTCCGCCAGCGCCGCGGGGTCGAACGGCTTCGTCATCCACGCTTGAAAACCAGCGCTGAGCGCCCGCGCGCGCTCGGCGTCGCCGGCGTAGGCACTGAGCGCGATCGCGGCGACAGGGTTCTGCGCCGCGCGCACGCGCTGCATCAGCGAGCAGCCGTCTTCGTGAGGCATGCCGATGTCGCTCACCAGCACGTCGAACGCGCCGCGCGAGAGCTCGTCGAAGGCTTCGCTCGCATTCGCGGCCGCGCGCACCTCGGCGCCGAATTGCGCGAGCGAGACCTGCAACATGCGCAGCGTCGACTCGTCGTCGTCGACGACGAGCACGCGCAGTCCGGCCAGGGGAGGGGCGGCCGCGCGGCTCTGTTCCGCGGGCGCGTCGCGCACCTCGGCAGAGAGCGGCAGCGTCACCGTGAACTCCGCGCCTTTACCGATCCCTTCGCTCGCCGCGCGCAGTGTCCCGCCGTGCATTTCCGTGAGATTGCGCGCGATCGAGAGACCGAGACCGAGTCCGCCGAAGCGGCGGGTCATGCCGCTGTCGCCCTGGCGGTAGCGATCGAAGATGAATGGCAGCAGCTGCGGATCGATGCCGTCTCCGAAATCGCGTACGACCACGCACGCGGAATCGTTGCTGCGCTCGAGCGTCACCTGCACGCGGCCGAAGCGCGGGCTGTACTTGATCGCGTTCGACAGCAGGTTCCAGAACACCTGTTGCAGCCGCGCGGCGTCGCCGCTCAGCCGCACGTCGTCGTCGCCGAGGTCGAGTTGCAGATAGATCTGCTTCGCCTGCGCCGCGGGGCGGATCGTCTCCGCCGCCGCGCGGATGGCGTCGGCGAGCGAGAGGCGCTGCAGCGAGAGCTGCAGTTTCCCGGCGACGATACGCGCGACGTCGAGGAGGTCGTCGATGAGCCGCGCCTGCGCGCGCGTGCTCTGCGCGATGGCCTCGACCGCGGCCTGCATGGCATCGTCGCGCAACGCGCCCATCTGGAGCATCGCCGCCCAGCCGAGCGTCGCCGTCATCGGCGTGCGCAGTTCGTGGGAGAGGATCGCCAGGAACTCGTCCTTGGCGCGGCTCGCGCGCTGCAATTCCTCGACGAGCTGGTGCTGCTGCGTGACGTCGCGCTGCGTTCCCCAGGCCCGGATCACGTGGCCGTTCTCGATCACGGCGATGAAGTTGTTCATGAACCACTTGTCGTTGCCGTCGCGATCGATCTCGTGCGACTCCGCGTCGAGCAGGCGATAGCCGCTGGCGATGAAGGCGCGCAGGTAGTCGATGTTCTCGGGCTTGTCGCGCACGACCATGTCGCCGAGGCGCGCGCCGACGATCTCGTCCGGCGAAGCGAAGCCGTACATGCGGGCCATGGCCTCGTTGCATTCGGCGAGATAGCCGTAGCGGTAGAAGAGCTCGATCTGCTCGTCGGGATCGACGTCGATCGGGACCGGCTGCTCGAGCTCGAAGCGCCAGATGGCCTCGCTGCTGTTCGCGACGAAGGCGCGATAGCGTTCCGCGTCGAGGGCGTCGGTCATGCAGGCGATTGTAGCGAATCGATCAGTTGATCCTTCTCGCGCCACACGCCCTCGATCCACGACTTGAAGCGCTCGCGTGCCGGGCCGGGCTCGACCGCTTCCCCGGTGCAGAACTCGGGCGGAATCTCCAGCTTGCGCACGCGCACGAGGACGCCTGGGACGCGATTGGTGACGAAGTCCCACATCGTCACGTCCTCGCTCGGATAGACGAGCGTGACGTCGAACATCGCATCGAGCTGCTCGCCGAGGGAGGCCAGGACGAACGCGATCCCGCCGACGCGCGGGCGCAGCAGATGTTTGTGCGGCGACTGCTGGTCTTCATGCTTCTCGCGGGTGATGCGCGTGCCTTCGACGAAGTTGAGGATTGCGACAGGGATGTGGCGATAGAGCCGGCAGGACTTGCGCGTGGTCTCGAGATCGCGGCCCCGTTTTTCGGGATGCTGCGCGAGGTAGTCGGGCGAGTAGCGGCGCATGAACGGGAAGCTCAGCGCCCAGCAGGCCTGCCCCACGATGGGGAACCAGATCAGCACCTGCTTGAGAAAGAAGCGGATGAACGGTGCTTTGCCGTGGAAGGTGCGCAGCAGCGCGAAGATGTCGATCCAGTTCACGTGGTTGCTGATGATGAGGTAGTGCCCCTCGCGACTGAGGTCGTCCGCGCCCTGAATGTCCCACTTGGTAGTGAGGAACGCGTCGAAGATCCGGTCGTTGACGGCCACCCAATGCTCGCCGAGCCGCGGCAGGTTGCGGTTGACCCAGCGGCGCGGACGCCCGAACGTCAACAGCTTGACCAACCCGCCGAGGAGGATGGGCGTGCCCCAGAAAATGAGGTTGAGGATGAGCAGGACGATGATCGCGAGGGCGCGAAGCACGCGCTAGAGTGTACTGATGATCCTGCCCGCGCTCGAAGACGACCCGCGCTTCGCGCTGGCGCTGTGCCATGTCGAGGACGGCGACTGGATGGAGGCCAGCGATCTATTCGAGGAGCTGTACTTTGAAGCCGTGCGCGACGAAGTGCCGCTCGTGCGCGTGCTGCTGCAGATCAGCACGGCCATGCATCATCTTTCGCGGGGGCAGCGCACGGCCGCGCGGGAGCGGTTGGAGGAGGGAGTGCGGGCGATGAGCGAAGTGACGAACGCGCGGGGAGTGGATTTGACGGGGATCGTGGAGCGCGCGAGGCGCGCGCTCAATCCGGCTTCTTCGTTCCCGGAGGCGTGATGCCCTCCGGCACCTTCTTGTCATACAGCTCGCGAATGCATCCGAGGTGCGCCAGCACCTGCTCGCGATCGACGCCTTCGGTGTTGCCCTTGCCTTCGACCCACGACTGCGTGCATTCGCCGCAGCAGGGTCCGTTCGCGCTGATGACTTCGCGGCAGTGGCATTCGCCGGCGGTCATGGCGCACTGGCGGCAGGCGGGCTTCACGCAGCAATCGTACTTGCCGTTCGCCTTCAGGTCTTCGCGGAACTCGTCGATCTGCTTGATCAGCAGCGCCTGCTGCAGGGAGTGCGGATCATCCGGCGTGACCTCGGGCATCGGCGCCGCCGCGGTCTCGGCGTTCGCTACCGGCGCGGGCGCGGCCTGATGATCGAGACGGCCGTGCTGCGCGTTGTACGCGGCACAACTGGACAGAAGGATAACGACCGGTACCGCGAGCGCGAGTGATTTCATGATGTCCTCGATTGTACGGTGCGAACGGCACCAGCCGCGGCAAACGAACCGAAAAACGCAAAAAGTCCCGCGCGCCAGTCGAGCTCGTTCCAGCCGGCGAAATCGAGCGCGGTCGCTGCCACGCCGAGCGTGAGCGCGGCCAGCAGCGTCACCGCGAGCTCGACCCATGGACGCCGCCGCGCGAAGGGAACGAGTCTCGCAAGGAAAAACGCGACGACACCGCATCCTAGCCAAAGCGCAATTCCCACGATCGTCATTATCGCGGAGACGCCCCGGTTCAGTTTGCATGGAAATCGCAAGGGAGCCCGGGGAGGAGAGCCAAGCCATGCTGGAGGCAACCAGACGGAGCAGCAATAACGACCAGAACAAGATCCTGGCGATTGAAGACGATCCCGAAGTGCTTGCGCTCTACAAGTCGTACCTGCAGAAACGCGGGTACGAGGTCCTGTCGGCCACTGGCGCCGCCGAGGGCATGAACCTCCTCCAGGCAAACCCCGACACCCGGCTCATCCTTCTCGATCTCAATCTCCCCGGCGGGATGAGCGGCGAAGAATGGATTGCCTGGTACGTCACGCAGGGGAAGCAAACCCCGGTCGTCGTCGCCTCGGGGAAAGGGGACATCCTCACCATCACCAAAGGCAACAACATGACGGCCGCGCTGACGAAGCCGTTTCACATGGAAGAACTGCAGGAGTTGATCGAGGTGCTGCTCGCGGATGACTGGCATGAGCAGGTGAGTGTGGATAAGAAACTACATTGAATGGTCACCCGGTTGCCCAGTCTCCCGGTTCCCCGGTGCTGGGTGACCGGGAGACCGGGAGACCGGGAAACCGCGTTAACCGTCTTTCCCGATCGCTTCCACCGGGCAGTTGTCCAGCGCGTCCTTGCACAACAACTCCTCCTCCGGCGTCTCGGGCTGTTTGAAGACGTAGGAGAAGCATTCGTTGTCGTTGCGCGTGAAATTCGCAGGGGAGGTCTCGCGACAGAGATCGCAGTCGATGCATTGCGAGTCGACATAGTATCGCCCCGCCGGCTGGCCAGGGACTTTATCGTTCGGATCGGCCATCTGACGGCAGCAACAAACGAGGAGGTCGCATGAAAAGATTTCTCGCCGTCGCTATCGCACTTTATACCGTGAGTGCCTTTGCCCAGCAAACTCCTTTGGAAACCGTCACCGTGACCGGCACCGGCCGGGCCACGCTCACTCCCGATCGCTTCACCTTCACCGTCGGCGTGCAGACCGTCGGACCGACGGTCGACGTCGCGGTCGCCGAGAACAACAAGCGCGTGCAGAGCGTGATCGCCGCGCTCAAGAATGCCGGCGCCGCGGACAAAGACATCCAGACGTCGAACTTCAACATCTATCCGCAGCAGGAGTATCGCGAGGGCAATCTCCCGCGCATCCTCGGCTATCAGGTCAGCAACACCGTCACGGTCCGCAGCACGAAGATCGGCGATGCCGGCCGTCTCCTCGGCGTCGCCATCGCTGCCGGAGTCAACACCGCGAGCGGCCTCAACTTCGAGGTCTCCGATCCCGCGCGCGGACGCGAGCAGGGACTGAAAGCCGCGTTCGATGACGCGAAAGCGAAGGCGACGCTGCTCGCTCAGGCCGCCGGCCGCACCCTCGGACGCGCGATTCAGATCCACGAAGGCGTCCAGCCGAGCCAGCCGCCGATCCCGATGATGCGGACGATGGCGATGGAAGCGAAATCCGTCGCCCAGGACGTCCCGGTCGAAGCCGGCTCGCAGGAGCTTTCGTTCACGATCACGGCAACGTTCGAGTTGCGCTGACGGTTGCGTTTACTTGTGTTTTCAACTACTTAGGCACTTCCATTGCAATTCAAATAACTGCTGACGGGCGGACGCCCGAAAGCAGAAAAGGAGCTCTAATGGAGAATCGCGAACGAGATCGCATGAGTCAACGCTCGTCTTCGACCGACGCCGGCGACATCAACCGCCGCACGGAGGAGGAGAAGGGGCGTAAGAACAGCGGTACCGGCGCCGAGTTCGGTCAGAACATCGGGCGCTCGGAAAATCTCGAAGAGGGAGGAGACATGGAGAACCGGAACAAGGGCAGTATGGGCAACATGGAGAATGAAGAATCGCGTCGACCGAGTGGAGACAAGGGCTTCGGCTCGTCCTCGGGACGCTCGAGCGGCAGCAGCGACATGGACAGCAACATCGAACGCGGCGACCTGAATGAGAATGAAGGCAGCCGTTCGAATCGCAGCGACAGCGTCGAGCGCGAAGGCCGGCACTGACTCGACTGACGTAGTGTTCGTATGAGCGAAAGGCCGCGCGGTTCGCGCGGCCTTTCGTTTTTGCTGGAACTAACCCGCACGGCCACGAACCGTCGAACAAGCCATGGAGTCGAAGCTCGTGCGGCTCTTCGTCGCGACGCTGGTCCTCATTCTTGCGACATCCGTCGTCGCAGCGCCGCGGCCGAAGAACGTCATCCTCGTGATCGGCGACGGCATGGGGCTGGATCACGTCACCGCCGCGCGCTGGATTCGCGGCGACAAGCTTCAACTGCTGCGCATGCCCGTCACCGGAATCGTCGCCACGCACAGTGCCGATGACGCGGTCACCGATTCCGCGGCCTCGGCATCGGCGTACGCGACGGGGATGAAGACGAACAATCGCGCGCTGAGCGTTGACGCGAACGGAAATCCACGAACGACCGTGCTCGAGGTTGCGAACGCGTCGGGGAAGGCGACCGGTGTCGTCACCACGACCGACATCTGGGACGCGACACCTGCCGCGTTCCTGTCGCATTCGAAAGATCGCTACGACGACGCCCAGGCGATCGTGCAGCAGATCATCAGCGGCAAGGCGGACGTCATCCTCGGCGGCGGCAGCGATCTCCTTGGCAAGGGGAAGTTCCCGTCGCTGGCCGAGCTGAAAAAGAGCGATCGCGTCGTCGTCACCTCGCGCGCGGAGCTCGAGGCCACGAAGGCCCGGCGCGTGCTCGGCGTGTTCAACACGCAGCCCAACGACACCGAGGATCCCGATGCACCGCTGTGGGTGCTCGCGAAGTGGGCCATTGACCGGCTCAGCGCCGATCCCGAGGGATTCTTCCTCCTGATCGAGAACGAAGGCATCGACACCGCGAGCCACAACCATCATTCCGCGGACGTGGCCAGGGCGCTCACGGAGTACGACGAGGCGCTCCGGGTCGCCCTCGATTTCGCGGCGGCGCGCCGGGATACGCTCGTCATCGCCGTCGGCGACCACGAGACCGGCGGCCTGGACATCTGCTGCGAGGGCGGCGACGAGAAAGGCTGGCGGATAGAGTGGTCGACGCCCGACCACACCGGCGCGTCCATTCCGCTCTTCGCCTTCGGCCCCGGCTCCGAGGCGTTCGCCGGATACATCGACAACACCGACGTCGGCAGGAGGCTCCTCTCGTTCGTACGCTAGAATCAAACCTCGCATGTCCGAGGCCATCACGATCAGCCCCACGAAGCCGGGCGACCTCGAGTCGATCAAGGCCCTCCTGATCGCGAACCAGCTTCCCACCGACGGCGTCGACGATCACTGGAAGACGTTTCTCATCGCGCGCGACGGCGACAAAGTCATCGGCTGCGCGGGCGCCGAGGCGTATCAATTCGCGGCGCTGATCCGCTCGGTGGCGGTGCTGCCGGAGTATCGCAGCCACGGCGTCGGACGGAAGCTCGTGCGGCAACTGCTCGACCGGCTCGCCTCGCGCGGGCTGCGCGAGTTTTACCTGCTCACGACGACCGCCGAGGGGTACTTCAAGAAGCGCGGATTCAAGACCATCGACCGCGATGAAGTGCACCCGCAGCTGATGGGATCGCGCGAGTTTCAGGGAGCGTGTCCCGACACCGCGGTGTGCATGCGGCTGGTGATGCTGGCGTGACGCGCGTCTTCGACGTGCACGTGCACGTCCAGCCGTGGGAAATGATGAATCCCGACGCGCGGGCGTTGATCGCCGACGATCCCGCGCACGCCGAGGTGCGGGATGTCCTGTCGTCGCCGGACAACCTGCTGCGCTACCTCGACGACAACGGCGTCGAGAAAATCGGCTGCATCAACTACGTCTCGCCCGACGTCATGGGCTTTACGCGGGAGTGCAACGACTGGATCGCGGACTACACGCGCGAACATCGCGACCGCCTGATGCCGGTCGGTTCCGTCAACCCGCTGCACGAGCTCGACGTGCGGAGCGAGATCCGCCGCGTGCTCGACCTCGGCATCGGCATGATCAAGATCCATCCGCCGCACCAGCTCTTCGCGCCGAACGCGTACCGCGGCGAGCTGTGGCAGCTCGCGGAGGTCTACCGCGAATGCGAGACGCGCGGCGTGCCGGTCATGTTCCACACCGGGACGTCCGTGTTCCCGCGCGCGCGCAACGTCTTCGCCGATCCGATGCCGGTCGACGACGTGGCGATCGATTTTCCGAAGCTGAAGATCATCCTCGCGCACGCCGGACGCCCGCTGTACGGCGAGACCGCGCTCTTTCTCGCGCGCCGCCACGCGAACCTGCACGTCGACATCTCCGGCATCCCGCCGAAGTCGCTCCCGAAATACTTTCCGCGGCTCGGGCAGATCGCGGACAAAGTGCTGTGGGGCACCGACTGGCCGTCGATGGGCGTGGTCTCGATGCGGAAGAACATCGAGGAGTTTCAGGCGCTGGGATTGGGAGACGAAGTCGAGCGGAAAGTGTTCTGGGAAAACGCGGCGCGGTTGTTTTAAACGTTCACGCCGACTTTTCTCAACGCCTCGAACGACCCCACATCGGACCAGCCGAAGTCGCCGCGGATCGTGGCCACGTTTTTCGTGCGCTCCATGAGCGCGTAGTCGATCGAGATCGAGTGCATCGTGTCGTAGTTCTGCAGGTTCACGCCGGCGATGTCGGGCGCGGCGGCGGCGAGCTCGCGGCGGAAGACGTCGGTGCGCCAGATGAACATGCCGCCGTTCCACGCATAGTTGCCGCCGCGAAGAAACTCCTCCGCGCGCTCGCGCGTCGGCTTTTCCGTGAACTTGCGCACGCGCCGCACTTCGCCTTCCAGCACTTCGCCGATCTCGAGGTAGCCGAATTCGCTGCTCGGCTCCGTCGGCGCGATGCCGATCGTCATCAGCTCGTCGTGTGACTCGGCAAATTCGTAGGCGCGTGAGAGCACGCGCGCGAACTCCTGCTCGTCGCCGATGTAGTGATCCGACGGAAGAAATGCGACCGTGCTCGGCGCCACGGCGAACGTACACAACGCGATCGCAGGTGCGGTGTTGCGGCGCGCGGGCTCGGAGAGCACGTTCGCTTCGGGAAGATTCGGCAATTGCTCGAGACACTTCGCCGCGTATTGGGCGTTCGTCGAGACGTAGATCGCGTCGTGCGGCAGGAGCATGGCCAGGCGCGCCCACGTGCGCTGCAGCAGCGACTCGCCGTTGAACAGCTTCAGGAACTGTTTTGGATTCTCGTCGGAAGAAAGGGGACGGAGACGCGTACCGGCGCCGCCCGCGAGGATCACACCCGCTCGTTTCATGGGCGCGCATTGTAGACTTCGGCGTGGAGCGGCGGGCTTCAGCCCGCCGAAAATTTTCTCCAGCTTCCGGCGGGCTCAAGCCCGCCGCTCCACCGCATGCCTCACACGACGAACGAAATTCTCCGGAAATCGCTGCACATCGGCTTCGGCCTCTTCGCGTTTTCGCTGAAGTGGATTCCGTGGTGGGCGGCGGCGGGCGTCTGCGCGATCGCGGTGCTCGGTAACTGGCTGGTACTGCACAGGATCGTGGGCGCCCATGTTTCGCGGCACGAGCGCGGCTACGACGCCGGCATCGTGCTCTATCCGCTCGTGGTGATGCTGCTCATCCTCTTCTTCCGCAATCACATTGCGTACGCCGGCATCGGCTGGGCCATCCTCGCCTTCGGCGACGGCCTGGCCACGCTCGCCGGGCGGGCGCTGCGCATCGCGCCGCTGCCGTGGAATCGCGACAAGAGCTGGGGAGGATTCATCGCCTGTGCGCTCGCGGGATTTCTTGGGGGATGGGCCGTCGGCGCGTGGCTGAATGAGCACAACATCCTCGCCATCGCCGTCGCGGCGATCGCGGCCGCGGTCGCGGAGTCGCTGCCGCTCGGCGTCGACGACAACATCACCGTGCCGTTCGCCTCGTCCGTCGCGCTGGTCATCTTCGGCCTGCAACCGACGCTCGCGTACGGTCCGTGGCCGAACACGATGGGTTGGCTCGTCGTGAACGGCGTCCTCGCCATCGCCGGCTACTACGCGAAGAGCGTCAGCGTCTCCGGAGCCATCGGCGGCTGGTTTCTCGGCGCGATCATTCTCTTCGGCGCCGGCTGGCCGCTGTACGTCGCGCTGCTGGCGTTTTTCATCATTGGCACGGCGACCACGAAGCTCGGCTACAAGCGGAAAGAGAAGGCGGGACTGGCGCAGGAAGGCGGCGGACGCCGCGGCTTCTCGCACGCGTTCTCGAACGTCGGCGTGGCCGCGATCTGCGCGATCGCGGTGTCGCGCGCGAGCCGTCTCGATTTTCTGTGGGAGAACCCGATGACCCTCGCGTATCTCATGGGCATCGCCTCGCTCGCCACCGCCGCCGCCGACACGACCGCCTCCGAGATCGGCCAGCTCATCGGCCGCCGCGCGTTTCTTCCGCTGACGCTGAAGCGCGTTCCCGCCGGCACGGAAGGCGCGATCTCGATCGAGGGCACGCTCGCGGGCGCGATCGGCGGCGCGCTCGTTGCCATCGCCTCCATCCTCTCCTTCAACAAGGCCTTCGAAGCTCTCCGCGCCGGCGTCGAGGCGATCATCGCCGTCGCCGTCTGCGCCTTCCTCGGCTCGTATCTCGAGAGCCTCCTCGGAAGTTGGAATCGGAAGCGCATCGCCCCGATCCCGAATGGTGTCCTCAACTTTTTCAATACGGCGGCCGGCGCGCTGCTGATGTACGGAGCATGGCAATTCCTGCGTTGAAAAAAATCGTGATCGTCGGACGGCCGAATGTCGGCAAGTCGACGCTCTTCAACCGCCTCGCGGGCAAACGCCGCGCGCTGATCCACGATCTGCCGGGAATGACCCGCGATCGTCTGTCGGAAATCGTGTCGCTCGACGACGGCCGCCGCTACGAGCTCACCGACACGGGGGGTCTCGAATACGGCGACACGCCGATGTCCGCGTTCGCGGGCGAGATCCGCGAGCAGGCCGAGCGCGCGCTGCGCGACGCGGACTTCATCGTCTTGGTCGTCGACGGCGCGGCCGGACTCTTGGCCGAGGATCGCGACATCGCGCAGCAGCTCCGCGCGGAGGCATCGAAGACCGTGCTCGTGGTCAACAAGACGGACCGTAAAGACGCGGAGGAGAGCGTCCCCGAATTCTGGGAGCTCGGACTGGAGCGCGTGCTGGCAATGTCGGCCGAGCACGGCGGCGGCGTCGACGATCTCATCGACGCAATCGCGGAGATCGTGCCGCCGGAGTCGATGCAGGAGGAAGAGGAAGACGAGAATGCGCCGGTGCGCGTGGCGATCATCGGCCGGCCGAACGTCGGCAAGTCGTCGCTGCTGAACAAGCTCACGCAGGAAGAGCGGGCCGTCGTCTCGCCGATCTCCGGCACGACGCGCGACGCGATCGACTCCGAGATCACGCGCAACGGCAAGCCGTACACGATCATCGACACCGCCGGCATCCGCCGCAAAGGAAAGACGACCGACGAGGCGGAGAAGCTGGCCGTGATCTCCGCCCGGAAAGCAATCGAGCGCTGCGAGATCGCGCTCGTCCTGATCGACGCCACCGAGGGCGCGACCGGGCAGGATGCGACCGTGGCCGGATACGCGGAGGATGCGGGCAAGGCCGCGCTGATGCTCGTCAACAAATGGGATGTCGACGCGCACGGGCCCGACGACTACAAGAAGTTCGAAGAGCAGCTCCGCTTCCGCCTGAAGTTCCTCTCCTACGCGCCGCTGCTTTTCATCTCCGCGAAGACCGGCCGCAACGTCGAAAAGATCTTCCCGAAGATCGACCAGATCGTGGCCGGCTATCGCAGACGCTTCCGCACCTCGGAGCTGAACGCGATCCTCGAGCGCGCCGTCTCCGCCCACCAGCCGCCCGCCGTCCGCGGCAAGCCGCGCCGCTTCTACTACGTCACGCAGCTGAAGGCCGGCCCGCCGACGTTCGCGCTGTTCTCGAACGTCGATGAGCCGCTGCACTTTTCGTATCGGCGGTATCTGGAGAACCAATTCCGCGACACCTTCGGCCTCGTCGGCTGCCCGATCCATTTCGTGATTCGGGCGCGGAAGGGGATGAAGAAGGAGCGGTAGCGGTCAGCGGGCCGCGTGCCGATGCGCAAGATCGGTAAGGCGAGGCATGTGCGGCCGTGCCGCGACCATCGCCGCGAGCAACTCGGGAATGCGATCGCGTTGCTGCGCGTACTGCAGCACGTCGAATACGACTTTCTCGAGCGACGACGCGTCCGAGGTGATGTTTCCGAGCGAGAGATCGAGCGCGTCGTAAAGCAGCATCTCGAGCTCGTTTCTGCTGAATGATTCCAGGATCGCGATCCGCAGCTCGCGCAATTCGCGGCCGGTGAGCTGGATGGCGCCGCGATGGATCAGCTGTTCGACGCCGCTTTCGGCGATCATCGCGGCAACCGCTCCGCCGCGAAGCGCGTACCCTTCGCGGCGCCGGTTGGGATCGGCGCCGCAGTGGATGGCGACGAGACGAAAGTCGCCGTCGAAGCAGGGGCTGCCCGCGAAGCGGGCGCGGTCATTTGCGTACATGGAGATCGAAGTCTCCGTGACGGTGAGCTCCGCCGAGCCGGTCATGTGCAGTCCGTCCTTCTCGGTGTGCCAGAACCAGAACAGCGGCGACGTACGCGCGAGCGGCGGCGGCGCGGCGAGGTCGAACATCCGCCGCACCGGTGCAAAGCGGCTCGCGCTAGGTCCGCCGACCGGCTCGTTTGCCACGGCGCGGACCAGCTCGAGCAACACGGCCGGCGATCCCGCCAGCGGCCACTGCCCGGCGACGCTGCACGACACTCCGTCGCTGTAGGCCTTCCCGCCGATCGCTCCGTAGTCGAAGCGCACCGCGACGTCGGTGTCCTTCGGTAGCACGGTCGGTGCGGCCGTGAGCACCGCGGTCGGACCGACGAGGAATCCCGTCCCACGAAATTTTCCCTTCACCTCGATGCGGCAGATCCGATGCTCGATGGCGCCGATGGCCGTGCGGTTCGCCGCGCGCACTTCCGCAAGCTTGTCCTCCCGCATCGCGGGTCCGCCGGCGTACTCGACCCGCACACCGACGCCGAGGCCGTCGAGATGCCTCAGCAGTGCCGCGCCCTCCGGCGCGATGGGCCGGAGGGCAGAAAGCAGCCGTGCCAGCCAGCCCTCGCGGTCTGCCAACCGCAGGACGTCCAGGAACATCGCTGCGCGTCCGGTCTCGAACGTGAGTGACGCGAGATTGCGGTCGAACTGGCGGACGAGGACGTCGCCGAGTTGAGTCGGCTCGAGCCCGGCCTCGGCGAGGAGCTTCGCGAGCGCGGGCAGGTCGGCTTTCAGCTTCGGCCCGTCGGTGCGTTTTGGCTGCGCGCTCGTGCCGCCGCTCGCCGCCTCGCCACGGAAGACCGCCGCGAGTACGGTGGCAAGGAGCGTGAGAAAGTTCCGGTCCCTGCTGTCGAAGGCGCGTTGAATGCGGCCCCAGATCGGCTCGATCTCGGCGGCCGACTCGAGACCTCGGATTTGCGCGGCCAGCACTTCTTCGAGCTGCCGTTCATCGTCGCTATCCAGCACGTATCCGCCCGCGAGGCGCGCCGCTTTGGCGACGAGGTCGATGTCCTGTGGGCCCACGAGGCCTGCGACGCGCCGCAGGAGCGAGGGCTCGTGCAGCCACGCCTCGTCGTCGACCGCGCGCGCGGCATCGATCAACTCGGAGGCGGCATTCTCGCGCGGCGCGCGTTCGACGAGCACGCGCACGAGCCAAAGCTCGTTGCCGCGGCCGCGCGCCAGCTCTTCCGCATCGGCGTGGAACTTCGCCGCCGCCTCGTGATCGCCGCGCGACGCCGCCATCCGCGCGAGCAGCATCAGCGACTCGAACGCGCCGAGCCAGTTCCGCGCGAGCGTGTATTCGGCGGGGGCGTTCCGGAGCGCAACCTCGGCCTTGTCGAGTTGGTTCAGCTCCACGTACACCGCCGCTTCCCGCACGCGCAAAAGCGTCGCGGTGGAGCGCCGCGGTTCCTCGCTCAGCACCGCCAACGCGCTCTTCGCGTCGCCGTTGCGGAGATATTCGTCCACGCGCCGCTCCGCGGCGCGTTCCCAGATCTCGAGCGTCGCGCTGGCACGAGCATCGGGAGGAAGGTCGTCGCCGACGAGATCCGCAAGGAACGCCTGCTCTGGCAGCGCCAGCTCCTCCATCGCGCCGAGGAGGAACGGCTTCGCTTCCGGGGCGTATCGCTCCTTCGCCTGGTCCCGCTCCTGGAGCCAGAGCAGATGATAGATCTCCTCGGCGCGCGCGAGCGAGTCGTCGAAGCGGTGGTAATAGTCGACCGCGGCGCGATGAATCGCGACAACCTTCACGGGCTCCGTTTCATGCAGCGAGCGCAGCATCAGCCGCCGCACATCGGAGCGGTGTTCGACGACGCCCGGCTCGGCGGCCGAGACCAGCGCCACCTCGCGCGCCAGTTGTTCGAACAGTTCACGCGCGCGCTTCTCGTCCGGAACATCCAGCTCGCACGGTCCCGCCAGCACCTCGCGGATGATCTCCGGCGTGACGCGCCGCAGCACGAGGCCCGGGTGTGCGATCTTGCGCACGTCCTCGTCGTGAACGTGGCGGAGGATGCGCGCGAAGAGTTGTCCCTGAATGTTCTCGCGATCGGCCGCGGCGAGCTTGAACAGCGAGGGATCGCCTCCCTCGGTGCGGAATACGGTCGCGGCGAGGCGAAGGGTCAGCGGGTTGCCGCCCACGTGCCGCCGGATCGTCGCCGCGAGCTCCGTCTGGACGATGCCGAGCTTCGCCAGAAATTGCACCGACGTCTCCTCGTCGAAGTCTTTCAGCGCCACCGTCTTCGCGA
>DATFHJ010000325.1:0-8770 GCA_035248585.1 Thermoanaerobaculia bacterium | reverse complement strand
GTCGAGCGCGAAGCGGAGATCCTGCGCCTGCACGATCGCCTCTGCCTCGCGGATGCGGATCAGCTCCGCCTGCTGCTCCGGCGTCGCGTCCGCGCCGGGCCACGGCCTCCGCGACTCGTTCTTCACGACCCGCCCGTCCGGCAATCGCATCGCCGCCGAGAAGTAGGGATGGTTGATGCCGGCGACGACATAGCCGTGGCTGGCGAGGTTTTCGAGGAGCGTCGAGTAGAGGCCGGCGACGCTGCCGAGTCCGTGCGAGAAGAGGATCAGCGGATAGCGCCGGCGCGCCGAAGACAGCGGCGCCCCCGCGATGCCATGGGCGCGCGTCGCGACGACGTGCTCGATGCCGACGAACGAATACGAGCGGCGGAAGAGCTCATCGGCCGCGAGGACATCGAGATAGGGCGCGATGGTGCCGCTCTTCGCGCCGGTCGGATACCAGACTTCAAAAAGGAGCTGACGATGATCGGCAGGATCGTCCGTGAACGGCTCGGGACGCGAGCGGTCGATGGCGCTGAAGGACGCGCGTCCGACGTGGAACGGGCCGCCGGGCTGCGGCAACTCCTGCGCGAACGCGGTGGTCGTGAAGAGAACGAGCGCAGCGAGAGCGCGTGTCATACCGAAAGAGACGACACGGCGCGGCGGGACGTTAGATCTAACCGTCCTTCTTGATCTCTTCCACGATCTCCCGCACCCGCGCCTCCGCATGCGCGTTCGGCAGCTGACACGTGCCGGCGCCGCGGTGGCCGCCGCCGCCGTAGCGGGCCATCAGGTTGCCGACGTCGGTCTTCGACGTGCGGTTGAAGATGCTGTGGCCGACGGCGCAGACGATGAACTCGCCCTTGCGGCCGTCGAAGATGCGCACCTGGATGTTCGCCTGCGGGTACATCGTGTAGATGAGAAAGCGATTGCCGGTCGGCAGGTCGCCGGCGCCGCGGAGGTCGGTGATGATGGCGTTCCCCTCGACCGTCGAGCGTTCGCGCATCAACTTCGTGAACGCTTCCTGCTGCTCGAAGTAGCGGTCGATGCGCTCCTTCACGTCGGGATCGGCGAGCACCGCATCGGGATCGTCGGGATGTTCGGCGATGAGATCGATCATCTTCGTCATCAGCTCTCGATTGCTGATGCGATAGCTATGGTGATACGCGAGCCCGGTACGCGGATCCATGACGTACGACAGGAGTATCCAGCCGCCCGGCTTCGTGACGTCGTCCATCGAGAGCTGCGCCGAATCGGATTTGTCGACCGACTCGAGCAGGTCCTTGTAGCGCGCCAGCGGCTCGCCGCGGCCCGAGTCGGTGTAATGGTTATAGACCACGCGCGCGGCGGAGGGCGCGATCTCGAACCGCCCGCGATACCGCACCGTGTCTTCGTTGCGGACGATCTCGCTGGAGTGGTGATCGAACCAGAGGCCGACGCCGGGTTGATACGGCAGGTTGGTGAGAATATCGTTGGCCCCGGCCTGGATTTTTCCATCCTGGATGTCTTTGGGATGAACGAACTCGATCGAGTCGATCGGCTCGACCTGCCGCAGCAGGACGGCGCAGGCGAGTCCGTCAAAGTCGGAGCGGGTAATGAGGCGCATGGGGGCGGATTCTAAATGAAACGCTGGATACCTTCGCTGCTGCTGCTCATGATCGTGGCCGCCGTGTACGCGCTGGAGCATCAGGCGTCGACGCCATCGACGAACCTCGGCGAGCAGCCGGTGCTCGTGGAGCTCTTCACCTCGCAGGGCTGTTCGAGCTGCCCGCCGGCCGATGAACTGCTGCGCAAGATCGCCCGCGATCCGAATCTCCGCGGCCGCGCGATCCCCCTCGCATACCACGTCGATTACTGGAATCACCTCGGCTGGCGCGATCCGTTTTCGGCGCGCGAATGGTCGCAGCGGCAGGGCGACTACGTGCGCGCGCTGCACCTCGACAGCGCGTACACGCCGCAGGTCGTGATCAACGGCTCGCGGCAGATGGTCGGCTCGAGCGCGCAACAGATCTATCGCGCGATCGAAGAAGAGTCGAAGCGCGCTGGCGAGGGGAGCGTGAGCCTTCGCGCCGAAGGCGATCAGGTGATCGTGCGCGCGACCGCGCCGCGTGATGCCGAAGTTCTGGTGGCCGTGTTCGAGAACGGCGCCTCGACGAAGGTGTTGAGCGGGGAGAACGGCGGCCGGACGCTCGCCGACGACGCGATCGTCCGGCAGCTCGTGCGCGTGGGTAAAGGAACGCTCGAAGAGCGCGTGCCTTTGAAGCTCGGGCCGCGGATGGGCGCCGTGGCGTTTCTGCAGGATCCGAAGACGAAGCGCGTGTTGACGACGGCGGCGCTCAAGCGGCCGGGCGCATGACCACCTTCACGCAGTCGTCCTGCTTGTCGCGGAACGTCTTGTACATCTCCGGCGCGTCGTCGAGCGTCACGCGATGGGTAATGATGAACGACGGGTCGATGTCGCCGCGCTCGATGCGCTCGAGGAGCGCGCGCGTGTAGTTCTGCACGTGCGTCTGGCCCATCTTCAGCGTCAGCCCTTTGCCGAACGCCGTGCCGAACGGCACCTTGTCGATGAAGCCGGCGTAGACGCCGGGGATCGACACGGTCCCGCCCTTGCGGCAGCAGTGCAGCGCCTGGCGCAGCACGTGCGCGCGGTCGAACGTCAGCTTCATGGCCTGCTTCACGCGGTCCATGATCGCGTCGGGAAAATGTCCGTGCGCCTCCATGCCCACCGCGTCGATGCAGCGATCCGGTCCCCGTCCGCCGGTCATGTCTTTCAGCGTGTCGAACACATCGACGTCCGAGTAGTCGAGGATCTCGGTCTTGCCGTCGCTTTGCGCCAGACGCAAACGCTCGCGGAAGCGGTCGATGGCGATCACGCGCTCCGCGCCGAGGAGCCACGCGCTGCGGATCGCGAACAGGCCGACCGGACCGCAGCCCCACACCGCCACCGTGTCGCCGGGCTCGATCTCGCAGTTCTCCGCCGCCATCCAGCCGGTGGGAAAGATGTCGGTGAGAAACAGCACTTTCTCGTCGGGGATGCCGTCCGGAATCTTCAGCGGCGAAACGTCCGCGAACGGCACGCGCACGTACTGCGCCTGTCCGCCCGCGTAGCCGCCGTACATGTGCGAGTAGCCGAACAGGCCCGCGCCCGAGTAGCCCATCAGCGCCTCGATCATCCACGCGTTCGGATTCGTGTTGTCGCACAGCGACCACTGCCCGTTCTGGCAGAACCAGCAGCGGCCGCAGCAGATCGGGAACGGGACGATGACGCGGTCGCCGACCTTCAGGTTCTTCACCTCGGAGCCGACTTCCATGACTTCGCCCATGAACTCGTGGCCGAGGATGTCGCCGCGCATCATCGTCGGCACGTAGCCGTCGTAGAGATGGAGATCGGAGCCGCAGATCGCGGTCAGCGTGACGCGGATGATGGCGTCGCGCGGATTCAGAATTTTCGGATCGGGGACGTCCAGGACGCGCACCTCTTCCTTACCCCAGTAGCAGACCGCTTTCATCGTGGATTCCCTTTATTTTCTGCCGGTTGGCTGGCCTTCGGTCGTGGCGATCTCGCCGGTTTCGAGCAGCATCTTCAGGCGGCGCAGATCCTCCTGCACGTTCATCGCGGGGTCTTCGCCGAGGATCTTCGACACCGCGGCGCCGAGGACGCCGGCGGGCGGGTCGTAGCGCAGGACGACCTTCACGATCGTGCCGCGTCCGCCCAACGCGGGCTCGAAATGCACGGAGCCGGCGTTGTCGACTTTGCTGCCGTCGATCGATCGCCACGCGATCAGCTCGTTCGGAATCTCGTTGATGATCTCCGCTTCCCAGTCGGCTTTCATGCCGGCCGGACCCTTCGCCGTCCAGTGCGAGCGTCGGCTGTCGTGGCACTCCACGGCCTCGAGGTTCTGCATGAAGCGCGGGAGGTTCTCGAAGTTGCGCCAGAACGCGTAGATCTGTTCGGGTGGCGCGTTGATGGTGACGGCCTTCTCGACGCGAACCCCCTTGCCGTACGGCACGCTGACCTGGCGCTCGTCGTCCGCGTGCTCGCCGTTCGACGAAAGGCCGAGGGCGTTGTAGAGCGCGCAGAACCCGGTCGCGCCGCGCCAGACCAGCGCCCCGCCGATGGCGGAGAGCGCGAGCCCGCGCGCGGAGCGCTTCTTCAGTCCGTAGGCCGCGAGCGCGCTGCCGAACACGACTGAAACCCAACGCTCGGGATCGTTGACGTTCTTTTGCGTTTGCATGACATGCAAACGCATCGCATTAAGTGTGCCTAGGGTTTGGGCTCTTCCGTGTCCGCCATGACCATCCGTTTCACGCGATGCTCGCCCTCCGGCTCGAGCACCACGGCGACCGCGCGTCCGAGGTCGCCTTTGGCCGCGCGGACGTAAACGACGATCGCCAACGGTCCAGCCTCCTTGTAGCCGAGCGTCGTGTACGCGCCGTATTGATCGATCAACGCCTGCCAGCTCGCGGCGGTCTTGCGGATCTCTTCGTCCGGGCGGCGGCGTCCGTACGCGCGATAAAAGTCGGCCATCTTCTCGATGCTGCCGGAGTTGAATGCGGCCAGGAGCGACCGCGCGGCGTTGCCGGCGGGCGTGTCCGGCAGCGTCGTCGTTTTCGTGTACGTGCCGAACAGCGGCACGGTGGACGGCGGATCGGCGGCCATGGTGTCGGTGATCCATTTGCGATGCGCCGACACGCGCGCGAATGCGTCGATGGTCCCGTAGGACGAAGCCGTCGCCTCGCTGCCGCTGTTGAACGAGCCGACGCCGATCGTGTAGAGCTTTCCGTTCTCTTCGATGAGCGCCGGACAGCCGCTGTCGCCGGCGCCGCGAAGTCCCTCGAGCTCGAGCCCGGCCGGCGGCGTATCGAACGTGAAGACGAGCGAGTGCTCGAACGCCGCTTCGACCTTGTTGTTCGCGGCGAACACGTTTCCGCGCTCGTTGCGCGTGTTCTTGTCGCCGGTGCCGGTCTCGCCGTAGCCGACGATCGTGGCGATCTTGTCCTGCTCGTCGTCGCGCTCGTACAACAGCACGGGCGCGATTCCCTCGGCCGGCTCCTTCAGCCGCAGCAGCACGAGGTCGTAATCGGAGTCGACGGCGCGGAGGACGCGCTTCGGATGGATGATGATCTTGTCGACGTCGTAGCGTTTGCCGGCGAATCGGACGAACGGCGTGCCGTTCGGATTGAAGTAGTCCTCGATCGTGTGCCCGGCGCTGAGGGCCCAGCGCGGCGCGATGAGCGTGCACGTGACCTGATCGCCGAGCATGCCGACCGCGGGATAGTGACTGCCGAGCGCGGCGTAGCGGGCAGGCTCGCGGTCATGGCGCATGATGACGGCGAGAACGAGGGCGAGAACGACGTTCATGACGCGCATCTTAGTGATGCGTGGCGGCGGCGATCGATTGCGATCGAAGCGCGTCGATCACGATCTCAGCGCGCGGCGGTAACGGGCGGGTGACATTCCGGTCACCCGGCGGAACGCGGCGGAGAAGTGACTCTGATTCGCGAAGCCGGCGTCGAGCGCGATCCGCGCGATCGGCTCGGCGGAGAACGCGAGCGCATGCGAGGCCGCTTCGACGCGGCGCGCGCGAATGGCGTCGCCGATCGTCGTGCCGTAGTGCCGCCGGAACTCGCGCGTGAGGTGCGCCGGATGCACCCCGGCCTCCGCGGCGATGCTTTCGAGCGTGAGCCGCTCGCGGAATCGCTCCGCGACGACTGCGCGTGCGCGCTCGAGCCAGCGCGGCGCGCTTCCCTTCGCGCCGCGCACCGCCTCGGCGAGCATTTCGTACGCGAGCCCTTCGATCGCCAGCGGCGAGACGTCGTCCATCCGCGCCAGCTCCGCGCTCGCGCGGAGCATCAGCGACGCGACCGGACCGCCGTTGAACGTCGCCGGACGATCCAGCATCGGCACCGCCTCGAGCCACCGCGGCTCGAACTCGATCGTGAAGATGCGCGCGCCCTCGGCTCCGAATCGATCGGCGTGCTGCTCGTTCGGCAGGTGAAACGTGACCGTCCCCGCGCGGCAGGTCCGCTCGCCGCTTTGCAGCGACTCCTCGTATCCGCCGGTGAGGACGATGCTGAGATACGCCGTTTCGTGGCGATGCGGCGCGATGCGCAGCGCCGGCCGGTACGTGTAGTCGGTGAGCGTCAATCCGCGCACGTCGCGCGACGAGACCGCGTCCCCGCAGAACGTCCCGCGCGGCAGCATCGTGTCGATCATGTCAATGATCTGACGGGTGTAGGTGTTAGGGGTTAGGTATTAGGTATTAGGTCTTAGGTATTAGGAGATCGAGTTCGGTCGCTACCCCCTAATACCTAATACCTAATACCTGGCCCCTAAACACTAGAGTTAAGCTTGAGCCATGAAAAACAAACTGATGCCGTTCGCTGCCGGTCTCACGCTCGGTCTCGCGGCCAGCGCGTGGTCGGAACGCTGCTGACCAAAGTCGACGGCAAGTGGGTCGAAGTCGAGTTCGCGTCGCACAACTCGCTCGCGAAGACGAAGTAGCGTCAGAGGAATCGGATCGACGAGAGCGTGTCACCGAACGTGCCCGGAATGTTGAACGGCGGCGGCAACGGCGGAGGCGGCGTATTGACCGTCAGCGTCGCGCCCGCGGGCGTCACGGTCGGCGCCCCCGTGTTCAGCGTTCGGCAGAGCGCGACTAACGAATCGCCGGTCGTGACGGTGAACTTTCCGCCGGCCGAGCGGAAGTCGCGGCGGTTGAACATCTCCACCGCATTCGACGCCCCTTCGATCTGCGGCGGCGCCGAGAGGTAGACGAACGAGCTCAGCTCGTCCTCCGCCTCGGTGTCGTTGAACTCGTACCACGGCCGGGTGATGAGATCGATGTTGTTCAGGTTCGATACCGAGTCGGCTTTGCTGAAGGCGATGTTCGTGCTCTCCAGCGCGCCGACGATGCCGTCGATGCCGGTGATCATCTCCGCGAACCGGGCGATCGTCGTCAGCGTGGAGATCGCGTTGCGCACCGGCTGCAGCAGCGACTTCAGATGATTCACGGTCGTGATCGCGGAGTTGCCCGGCACCATCACCAGCGCCGCGCCTCGATGATCGGTGTGCAGCGAGAGCACGAGCACCTTCGGGAACGGCAGCGTCGGAATGGCGACGATCACCGGGCCGATGACGGCGGTGCCGGTCTCGGTGCCCGCGGTCAGCGTGACCCGCGCGCGGATCTTCCGGATGGCCGGCGGCGGGAACGTGCCGTCGAACGTCGAGAACGCGGGAAGAAAGATCACGTCGAGCGTCGGGTTGTTCAATCCCGACGGCGCCAGAAAGTCGTTGCCGGCGACGAGCACGTTGTCGGATTGATCGAGGATCTCCCACTGGACAGTGACTTGAGGAATGGCGCTGATCGCAATCGGCAGCGCGAGCGTGCCCTGAATTTTTCCGATCAATCCGCCGGTGCCGGAGTTGTCGAGCGACGGCGGGAGGGTCACGAAGTTGAAGAGCGGCTTGATCTTCGTCAGCGCCGGATCGGCGGCGAAGTTCGGATCGTTGATGTTCGTGTTCGTGAAGACCACGTCCTTCGCCAGCAGATCGAGACTGACGTCGGTCGGCACGAGGTCGGTGAACTGCACGGCGGTGAGCGGCGGCGTGAGCGACGCCGTCACGATTTGGCCGGGCTGTGCCGTGGCCGGGACGCCCGCGATGCTGAGCGCCGAAGCGGCCTGTGCGAGTTGTTCTGAGAGAGTAGCCATGATTCGAAAATCTCCTTTCGCGTGTTAGTAGTGAGCGCGAACGGCCGTTCGTTACAATCGGCGAATGGCCGCGACCGCCCCACCGCCCGTCCGCCCCATCCCGCTCGACGACATCCGCGCGGCGCATCAGCGCATCCGCGGGGTCGTCACGCGCACGCCGCTGATCCGCCTGCGGCACGACGTCGCCGGCGCGCCGGAGATCTGGCTCAAGCTCGAGAACCTGCAGCCCATCAACGCGTTCAAGATCCGCGGCGCCGCGAACGCGGTGTCGCTGCTCAGCGACGAGGCGCGCAGCAAGGGCGTGTGGACGATCAGCGCCGGCAACGCGGGGCAGGGCGTCGCCTTCGCCGCGCGCGCGGCGGGAGTTCCGTGCACGGTGCTGGTGATCGAGACGGCGCCCGAGACGAAGATCGAGCGGATGCGCAACCTCGGCGCGACGCTCGTGAAGGCGCCGTTCGACGCCTGCTGGAACGCGATGGAAGATCGCGCCTATCCCGGCATCGAAGGCACGTTCGTGCACCCCTTCGACGATCACGACTTCATCGCCGGCAACGCCACGATCGGGATCGAGATCCTCGAAGACATGCCGCACGTGAAGACCGTCTTCGCGGCGATCGGCGGAGGCGGGCTGACCACCGGCATCGCCAGCGCCATCAAGCAGCTCGCGCCGCACGTGCGGGTCATGGGCGCGGAGCCGGAGACGGCCGCGCCGGGCGCGAAATCGTTCGCCGCGCATGCGCCGCAGGTGTTCGATCAGTGGCAGGCATCGTTCGTCGACGGCGCCGGCGGCAAGAGCATTTTCCCGCGTATGTGGGAGCGGATTTCTCCCGTGCTCGACGGCTCAGTGGTCGTGACGCTCGATGAGGTGAAGAACGCGATGCGCACCGTCGCGTCGAAGATGCGCGTGATCGCCGAAGGCGCGGGCGCGCTCGGCGTCGCCGCGGCGCTGAAGGAAACGGAAGGGCCGGTGGTGGCGGTCGTTTCCGGCGGGAACATCGATCTCAAGAAGTTTTGCGAGATCATTGGATGAAAGCAGTGCTGGGTGCTGTGTGCTGAGTTGGCAGCGAACATCGAC
>DATFHJ010000324.1:0-2302 GCA_035248585.1 Thermoanaerobaculia bacterium | reverse complement strand
AAGGCGATCCAGAAGGAACTGGGCCGCAAGGACGAGAAGGGCAACGAGGTCGACGAGCTGAAGAAGAAGATCGAAACGGCGAAGATGCCGAAGGACGTCGAGGAGAAGGCGATCCAGGAACTGAAGCGCCTGGAAGCGATGCCGCCGATGTCCGCCGAAGCGACGGTCTCGCGCAATTATCTCGACTGGCTCATCGCGGTGCCGTGGCACAAGAAGACGCGCGAGAGCCGCGATCTGAAGCGCGCCGAGGAGATCCTCAACGAGGATCACTACGGCCTGGAGAAGATCAAGGAGCGCATCCTCGAGTTCCTCGCGGTGCGCGCGCTGGTCAAGAAGCCGAAGGCGACGATCCTCACCTTCTCCGGACCTCCCGGAGTCGGCAAGACCTCGCTCGCCAAGTCGATCGCCCGCGCGATGAACCGCAAGTTCGTGCGGCTCTCGCTCGGCGGCGTGCGCGACGAGGCGGAGATCCGCGGCCATCGCCGCACGTACATCGGCGCGTTCCCGGGCCAGATCATCCAGATGATGAAGAAGGCCACGTCGCTCAACCCGGTGTTCCTGCTCGATGAAATCGACAAGATGTCGATGGACTTCCGCGGCGACCCGTCGGCGGCGCTGCTCGAAGTGCTCGACCCCGAGCAGAACAACACCTTCCTCGATCATTACCTCGACGTCGAGTACGACCTGTCGAACGTGATGTTCATCTGCACCGCGAACGTGCTGCACACCATTCCGCAGGCGCTGCGCGATCGCATGGAAGTGCTGCAGCTGGCCGGCTACACCGAGCAAGAGAAGATCGAAATCGCCAAGCGCTTCCTCGTCGCCAAGGCGATCGAGGGCTCAGGCCTCACCGAGAAGAACATCGTCTTCCAGGATGACGCGGTGCAGGCGGTGATTCAGCGCTACACGCGCGAGGCCGGCGTCAGAAACCTCGAGCGCGAGATCAGCTCGATCTGCCGCAAGGTGGCGCGCAAGGTCGTTGTCGAAGGCGCCGACACGTTCGAGACGATCACCGCGGAGAAGGTGACCGAGTACCTCGGCGTGCCGCGCTACCGTCCGAGCGTTGCGGAAGAGCAGAATGAAATTGGCGTCGCGACCGGCCTGGCGTGGACCGAAGTCGGCGGCGAGATTCTCGTCACCGAGTGCACGCTGATGCCCGGACGCGGCCGCCTGATGCTGACCGGCAAGCTTGGCGACGTGATGCAGGAATCCGCGCAGGCGGCAATGAGCTTCGTGCGCACCCGCGCCGAAGAGTTCGGCATCCAGAAAGACTTCAACCGCAAGTACGACGTCCACGTGCACATTCCCGAGGGCGCGATTCCCAAGGACGGCCCGTCGGCCGGCATCACGCTGGCCACCGCGTTGATCTCGGCGCTGGCGCGCGTGCCGGCCCGCCGCGACGTGGCGATGACCGGCGAGATCACGCTGCGCGGCAAGGTGCTGCCGATCGGCGGCGTGAAGGAAAAGCTGCTCGCCGCGCACCGCGCCGGCGTGATGACGATCATCATCCCGAAGGACAACGAGAAGGATCTCGCGGACATTCCAAAGAACGTGCTCGACGTGCTCAACATCCACATGGTCAGCCACATGGATGAAGTGCTGAAGATCGCGCTCGAAGGTCCGTTGACGCCGATTCCGCCGTCGCCCGAGTCTGACTTCGACGAAGTGTCGGACGATCCGCGGACGCATTGAAGGACTTAGGGACCAAGGGGCTTAGGGACCCACAAAACCTAAGCCTTAAGACCCTGAGCCCCTAAGACCTTGAAGGTAGTAGCCGAATTTGTCACTAGCGCCGCTGGAGCCAACGGGCTACCCACGGACGGCCTGCCTGAAATCGCGATGGTGGGCCGATCCAACGTCGGCAAGTCGTCCCTGATTAACGCGCTCGTCCGGAAGAAACTGGCCCGCACGAGCGCCGCGCCCGGCAAGACACGCCTGGCCAATTTTTTTCGGGTGAGCGCAGAGCCGCGGCCGCCGTTTTACCTGGTGGACCTGCCCGGCTTCGGGTACGCGCGAGGCGGCGACAAGGCGCGCGAGGAATTCGATGCGCTGGCCGCCGAGTATTTCGGCGCGCGCGTCAACGATCCGCGATTTCGCGGCGTGTTCGTGCTCGTCGACAGCCGGCATCCCGGCCTCGACAGCGATCGCGCGACGTGGAACTGGCTCGACAGCCACGACGTGACGTACTACGCCGTGGCTGTCGAGCCAGTTCCACGTGGCGCGATCGCTGTCGAGGCCGGGATGCCGGCTGTCGACGAGCACGAACACGCCGCAAAAGATCGGATCGTTGACGCGCGCGCCG
>DATFHJ010000323.1:0-5310 GCA_035248585.1 Thermoanaerobaculia bacterium | reverse complement strand
CTCCTTCGCCGCATCGTGCGTAGTCCGCAACGCGCGCAGCGCGGTGCGACGATGCCTCACTTCGTACTCGAACTGCAGCTCGGCATTGTGCGCGGCGTTCTTCGCCTCGTCCGCGCTCTCGAGCTGCGATCGGAGACGCGCCAACCGTTCGCGCGACTCGCGCACCAGCGGCGCGATCTGTACGACGTAGCGAATGCCGGTGACGATCACGAAGAGCGCCAACGCGGGCAGCACCGCCCAGCGGAATCCTACCGCAAACAGAACCGCCGCCCCGGCGAGGGCGATGAAGAACTGCCGCCAGAGCCACGTCCGCCGCGTTTCGAGCGCCTCGGCCAGCGCCTGCTCCGCGTGCGGCAGCAGCGCGAACAACTCGCGCAACTGCTGCTCGCGCGCCTCCGTCTCCGCCGCCAAGCGCGTCGTCTCCGTTTCGCGTGCCGCCGTGCGCGCCACGCTGTTCTCCCGCTCTTCGGCGAAGATCAGCTCAGGCACCTTGCTCACCAGGGACGCCTTCTCGCGCGCGAGCGCCTCCAACTGCTTCTCAGCATCGGCCGGCGCATACGCATCGGCGACGAGTTGCTGATCCTCGATCAGCGTCTCCAGCTCGTGGATACGCGTTCGCGCGGCATCGCTCGACCCCGTATTCGCGAGGAAGCCCAGCCGCGCGTCGAGCGCCGCGGTGGCAGTGCGAATCTCCGTGACCAGATTTCGCGGCGCGAGTGGATCAAGCAGCGCTTCGAGCGTGCCGATAGCCGCGTCGTAGCTCGCGCGATCGAGCGTTTCGTCGACCGTCCGCGCGAGCAGCGCCGAGTGATCGCGCGCGGTCTCTTCTCCCTGCTTCGCCAGGGTCTCGAGATTCGTGAGGTGCGTCGAGTCGCGGAACGCCTGCAGCTCGCTGCGCACTGCGGCAATGATCTCGTCCGCGCTGCGCGTCCGCTCCGTCACGCGCGTCTTCGGCTGAAAGCGGCGGAACAGCGACTGCCCGCCTTCGACGCCGATGCGCGATAGCGGCAGCGCGAACTCGCCGGCGCCGACGAACTGTCTGGCCGCGAGCGAGGCGTCCAGCGCCGGCTCGCCGCCGAGGAGCTTCTCGCGGATCAGCGCCGCGGCAAGGCGCGACTCGACTCGCTGCAATGCGACCTCCCGTGGAAATACCAGCGAGGCGTAGCCGAACGAGCTGAAGGTCGGATGCATGCCGCGCGGATGAATACCCGGCAACGCACCGCTCAGTTCCGGCTCGTACGTGAGCGCTCCCGCGATCACGGCGGCGTACACATCGTCGGTCGCGGCGAAATGCACACGGTTTCCGTTCGTAGCATCGACAAGCCAGACCTCATCGAACGGTTTCTCGTCCTCGGCGCTGACCGCCTTGAGCAGCGCGTACGCCGCCGCGTAGTCCTCCGGCCTCGCCTCGCCCGCCGCCTCCGGCAGGAGACAGAGAATCTCGATCGACACGAACGCTGCGAAGCGGCGCGTCTCGTAAATCGTCCGGATGCGCCGAATCGTGTACAGCAGCGATTGCCGCGCCGGACCCGCCGCGGCCAGCATCACTAGCACGACCTCGCGCGTGCTTACGTCGTCGCGCAATCGCAGCGGACTGTCGGGACGCTGCCGTTGCGCATGCATGGACTGAATCGCCGACTCGGGATCCGCGTCGACAACCCGCGTCTGCGCGAGATCGTCCACGCCATGATGTGCGGCGACGCGCTGCTGCACCGAAGCCGCCAGCGGCGCGACGACGTCATCGAGTGCGAGGATGGTGACGGGCTTCAGCATTACGTGAGCGTCTCCATCCGCCGGACGTAGTCCTCGATCGCCAGGATCTCGTTCTCCACCTGATCCTTCACCTGCGGCTCGACCGCGCTGGCCATCTGCTTCGACAGCGAGTCGGTGTAGTCGCGGAGGATCTGCGCCGAGCGTACCGCGCCCTCGCGCGTCACGATCGCGTCGACGGCCTCCTCCACCTCCTGCACGAGCTGGCGGTTCTTCTCGAACGCGGCGTACGCCGGCACGCGTCCCTGCGCCAGCCGCACCATGTTGTTGTCGACGCGCCGGCCGTTCTTCGACTTGATCGAGTACCACGCGCCGTCGCGGCGGATGATCGCGAACGGCTCGGGCGCCTGCGCCAGCGCGAACCAGCGCAGCGCCTCACCGTCGCCGCTGCGCGGAATGAGGTTCTGCAGCTCCTGCCAGTGGCGGTCGACGTGGTTCGACACGACCTTGTTCGGATCGGTGTACGCGCGCTCCATGTCCTCCATCTCCGCGAGCGCGAAGAGCGGCAAGCCGGTTTTGACTTTGAAGAGCAGGATGCGCTTCGAGTCGCGCGTCGAGACCATCGACGGCTTGGCCATCCCTTTCGGCAGGCCGGTCTCGTAGCGCGACTCCTTGAGCACCGTCGTGTCGGCGTCGGCGACGCCGTAGTGATAGAACTCGTTGATGAGCGTCTGATTGACGACCGGGATCTTGCCGAGGTCGTAGCGCCAGAGCGGAACGGCCAGATTGTCGAGACGCTTGAGCTGCTGCGACACGACTTCCGGCGACGAGCGGCGGAGAATGTCTTCCATCGTCAGCGACGTCAGCGGCTCGTAGCACTTCTCGACGAACTGCTGCACGTCGGCGTGCACCTCCGCGGCGCGAAGGCCGGTCCACTGCGAGAGTGAGGCGCGGTGCGTATCGGCGTACCACTTCACGAAGTCTTCGCCGGTGACGCGCGGGCGATGAGCTGTCGCCTCGAAGCCGACGGTTTGCTCGAAGAGGCGTGACGCGCCGCGCGGATTGGCGGCATCGAGATACTGCTGCTCGAACTGCTTCCGCGCGGCGTTGAGGTTCTCGCGGATGCGGTAGCAGCCGTCGAGGATCGCCTGCGTGTGCGCGTGCAGCGTCGAGTAGAGCTCGGCCGCCTTTTCCAGCCGCGCCACGCGGATCGTCAGCTCGGTCTCGCGATCGACGAGGCCGCCGTACACCTCGCAGGCCGTCTTCACGCGCGCCTCGCGCCGCAGAAACGCGCCGCTGGCCTCGCCGATCTGTTCCTCGGCGGCCTTGAAGCTGATGGCCTTGAGGCGCGTGCGCTCCTCCTTCGCCTCGCCGTCCATCATGTTGCGGTACCACTCCAGCTTCGCCTGGAGCTTCTCGAAGAAACGCTCCGCGCGCGTGAAGCCGTTGTTGCGGTTCACCATCGACTCCCACAGAGTGTTGATTGCCGCCACGACCTGATCGCGCAGCCCGTCAAAGTTCGCGCCGATGACCTGCGCGATCTGCCGCTCCGCCTTCGACCGGTGCGTCGCGTGCAGGCTCTTGATCGCGGCCAGCGCCTTCGCGTCGAACACGAGCTGCGTGAGCGGCATGGCGACGCGCAGCTGCCCGCCGCCTTCGCGCTGGCTGAGAAACTCGATCACCTGATCGGCCTCGTCTTCGCGAACCCGGTTCGCATCGATGAAGCGCTGCACCTCTTCTTCGATCTCGGAGTCGGCCACCGCGCCATTCAACAAATCGTCGTTGACGAGCCGCTTCGCATCCTCGTACAGCAGCGCGTCGAAGCTCGGCATCGTCAGCGACGCCACGCCGAAGCTGCAGTACTGCGGCGAGCGGCCTTTCACGCGCGGGTGCGTGGCGATCTGCGTCTTGATGTTGTCGACCGCGTTCGCGGCGTCGGTGCCGAGTTGCGAGCCGATCTGTACGTACATCCCGTCGGCGATCAGCGTGTGCAGGTCGTTCTGTTCCGTGACCACGCGGCCCTGCTCGTTCACGCTGTCGACGAGATAGACGACGTCGAACGGCGGCCGGGTCACGTCGACGCGGCGGAAGCCGTAGTCGATGGTGAATGTCTCCCGCGACGTCGAGAGATGCTCGATCTCCTTCAGCGCGCCGTATGCGTTCGGCTTCACCAGCGCCACGCCGTTCATGCGCGTGAAGATTCCGGGGAGAAGCAGCACCGCGGTGAAGTTCGACTGCTCGTCGCCGCCGATCACGTCGCGGGCCATGAACGCGATGTCGAGAAACGTGCCGCTGCCGGTGCCGCCGGCGAGGCTGCCGACAATCTGCACCTCGACGCCGGAGCGCTCGGAGACCTGGAACTCATCGGCGTACATCTGCTTCTGATTGCGGATGTTCCGCACGTCGTCGACGGCACGCCGGATCCGCGCATGGACCTCGGCCGCTTTGGCGAAGAGCGCCAGCCGCCCCCGTGCGCGGACCTGTCCCGCGCCGGCGATGATGGCCTGCGTCGGTATCTCCGGCGGCCACCATTCATCGATGTGCGGGTTCGTGCCGTTGACGAGGTTCGCCGGATTGCCGACCTGCAGCACGTACGTCTCGTTGTGATCGAGGCGTCCTTCGGGCGAGCTCTTCTCGCCGCCCTCCGCGTTCTCGGTCGTGTCGATCGAGAGAAAGCGGATGATCGGCGGGACCGATCCGTAGGCATCAATGAAGCGCTTCTTCAGCTTGAGCAGCGTGTTGTAGCCGGTGCCGCCGAGGCCGAGAACTACGGTGGGACGAAACACGACGTTGTTCTTCACAGGGCATCCTCCGAGCTCGATTCGATGGGGCGTTCGTCGCCGACCCGGTTGAAGCGGAGCCGCACGTCGCCGATGTCGATGGTGTCGGCGTCGTACAGCTCACTCAGCGGCGTCTCGACGTCGTTGATGCGCAGCGATCCGCTTTGCGCGGCGATCCAGACTCTCTTGCGGCCCGCGGTGCGGCGAACGAACAGGCGCGCGTCGCTGCCGGCGAGCGCGCCGGCCGGCAGGATCGTGCTGAGCGCCACTTCGTTCGCCCGAAGGCCCGGCAGACCGACGAACGCGGCTTCGGGGCGAAGTATCTCCAGCTCCCCTTCGAGGCGGTTCTTCTTGCGCTGCTGCTGCAGCGCGAGGAATGCGATCGCCGCAAGCAACGCGATCGCCACTGCGACTCTCGGCCACGGCGACGACGGCGGCGGTGGCGGTAGCGCCAGCGGCTGCACGGTTTTCGGTGGCGGCGGAGGATCAGGCGGCGGCGCGATCTTCGCGCGGATTTCGCGCGCGATGTTCCGGATCTTTTCCGCCGTCGGCGCCTTGAGCACCGCTGCTTGTTTCGTGGCCGCTGCGAAGTCATCGAGCTGCTGCTCGTGCTCGCCCATCGAGACGAAAAACAGGAACGTCGACCCGATGCGATCGACGTTCGCGGCGATCGGCACTGGGTGCTCGATGCCTCTGGTGTCTTCCTTGCCGTCCGTGAAGAGCACGACGACTTGCCGGCGGGCCGGATCGGTGCTCGCGCGCCGCAGCGATTCCGCGCGCGCGAGTCCTTCCGCGATGGCCGCGCCGAGGTGCGTGCGCT